>DATIYW010000053.1:0-18059 GCA_035517415.1 Thermoanaerobaculaceae bacterium | reverse complement strand
GAAGTCGCCGAAGTGCGCGTTGCTCCCGAGGTAGGTCCGCACCGCCGGCGAGAGCGCCGTCAGGCCGGAGAGCTCGGCGGCGCCGCTGATGATCCCGACCCGCTTGCGCAGGCCGAGCACGTCGGCCGCCATCGGCTTGTAATGGGCGCGCTTCTCGTCGATCGTGCCCCCCGTGTTGTCGGGGTCCGCCTGGGCGAGCGCGTCGGTCAGCGCGTCCGCGCCCTGGAGGTTGATCTCGAGCTTGCCCGCGGCGGAGCCGTACTCCTTCTCGAGCGCGCCGAGCATGTGAGCGGAGAAGTCGCCCTCGGACTTCGGGTTCTGCAGGTGGACGAGGATCTGGTGCAGCTCCGGCTCGTCGAAGCGCTGGATGCTGACGTTCCCCATCTTGAGATCTTCCAGCGCCTTGCGCACCCGCCCCAGGTCCGGCTCGGTCTTGAACTTGAGCGTGAGCTGGGTGCCGCCGGCGAAGTCGACGCCGAGGGCGAAGCCCCTGGTGAAGATGAGCGCGATGGCAATGAGGTTGAGCGCCGTCGAGATGGCGATCCAGTGCCAGCGGTACTTCATGAACTGGAAGTGCGTGTTGTGGAAGACGCGCATACGCTCTCCTAGATCGAAAGTGACTTGGCCTGCGGGTGGCGCGAGAGCACGGCCTCGAAGATCGTGCGCGACACGAAGACCGCCGTGAACATCGAGATCGCAAGACCGACCGTGAGCGTCACGGCGAACCCCTTGATCGGGCCGGTGCCGAACTGGAACAGGAACAGCGCCGAAACGATCGTCGTGACGTGGGTGTCGATGATGGTGGCGAACGCCCGCGAGAAGCCGAGCGCGACCGAGTTGCGGACCGTCTTGCCGAGCTCCATCTCCTCGCGGATGCGCTCGAACACCAGCACGTTGGAGTCGACCGCCATGCCGATGGTGAGGATCACGCCGGCGATGCCGGGCAGCGTCAGCGTCGCCTTGAGCGCGCCGATCGCGCCGAGCAGCAGGACCGCGTTGAGGATCAGGGCGACGTTGGCGTTGATCCCGGCGGCCTTGTAGTAGAAGAGCATGAAGACCGCCACCAGCGCGATGCCGACCAGCCCGGCGCGCAGGCCGCGCACGATCGAGTCGCGGCCCAGGCTCGGGCCGACCGTGCGCTCCTCGAGGTAGGTGATCGAGGCGGGGAGCGCGCCGGCGCGCAGCACCAGCGCGAGGTCCTCGGCGCCCTGCACCGTGAAGCTCCCCTCGATGATGCCCGAGTCGTTGATCTGCGAGTGGATCACCGGCGCCGAGCGCACCTTGTTGTCGAGCACGATCGCCATCTGGTCGCCGACGTGGGCGCCGGTGTAGGCGCCGAACTTGCGGGCGCCCTCCGGGTTGAGCGAGAAGCTGACCGCCGGCTGGCCATACTGGTCCTGCGAGCGCCGCGCGTTGCGCAGGTCGCGGCCGGTGATCACCGAGGCGCGCTTGAGCAGGTAGTAGTCGTGCGAGACGACCCGCCCCTCCATGTCCTCGCGGTCGCCCGAGACGACCTCGGAGTCCTCCGGGACCTTCCCGCCGCTGGTCGCGAGCAGCGCCTCTTCGGTCGGCGCGATGCGGACCACCGGCTTGATCTCGAGGAAGGCGCTGGCGCGGATCAGCTCCTTGACGCGGGCGGGGTCGTCGACGCCGGGGAGCTGGACGACGATGCGGTCGCCCTCGATCCCCTGGCGCTGGATCACCGGCTCCGACACGCCGAACTGGTCGATGCGGTTGCGGATCGTCTCCAGACCCTGGCGCACCGCCATGTCCTTGATCGAGCGGACGACCTGCGCCTTCATCGTCGCCGACACCTCGACGCCGCGCGAGACGGTGAAGTCGGGGAGGCGGTCGGAGATCACCTGGTCGAGCACCTTGGGCGTGGTGTTGGGCGCCGGCTTGAACTTGAACCCGTCGCCCTCCGGCAGCCGGTCGATCGAGACCGGCGCGAACCCCTTGTCGGCGAGGTCGGCGCGCACCCGCTCCATGGTGTCGTCGACCTCGGCGCGGATCGCGTCGCCGGTGTTGACCTGCAGCACGAGGTGGATGCCGCCCTTGAGGTCGAGGCCGAGGTGGATCTTCTGGTCGAGCGGGAGCATGAAGTAGACGGCCGCCGCCGCGACCGCGAGAATCAGCCCCCAGCGCCAGGTGAGCTTGCCCTTCATCGTCGCCTCCTCACTCGCCCGGGGTGAGCTTCACGTCCGCGGCGTCCTTGGCCAGGCCGGCGACCGCCGAGATCGCGACCTGGATGTCCACCTTGGGCTCGGCGATGCGCAGCGTGAGCTTGTCGCCCTCGACCTCGACGACGGTGCCGAAGATCCCGCCGTTGGTGATCACGCGGTCGCCCTTGGCCAGCTTGGCGAGCAGCTCCTGGTGCTTCTTCTGCCGCTTGCGCATCGGCATGATGAGAAGCAGGTAGAAGATCCCGAAGATCAGGATGAACGGAAGAAACTGGATCAGAGGGTTTTTCGCGTCCATGACGTCCCCTTCGTCAGCCCGCCGCCTCCGCCGCCGCGAGCACCTCGGCCCGCACGGCGGCGAAGCGGCCGGCCATGATAGCCCACCGAGCCAGTCGCATCAAGGAGAGGTAGAAGTGCAGGTTGTGGACGGTGGCGAGCACCACCACCGCCGCCTCGCGGGCGAGGTAGAGGTGGCGCAGGTAGGCGAGCGAGCAGCGCCGGCAGGTCGGGCAGTCGCAGGCAGGGTCGGGCGGCCCGGGGTCCGCCTTCCAGCGCGCGTTCTTGAGCACCACCGGGCCGCGCGAGGTGTGCAGCAAGCCGTTGCGCGCGTTGCGGGTCGGGATCACGCAGTCGAACAGGTCGCAGCCGGAGGCGATCGCGTTGACGATGTCGCGCGGCGTGCCCACGCCCATCAGGTAGCGCGGGCGCTCGTCGGGGAGCAGCGGCGCGGCCCGCTCGACCGCCTCCCACATCGCCTCCGGCGGCTCGCCGACCGAGAAGCCGCCGAGCGCGTGGCCGTCGAAGCCGAGCGCGGCGACCTCCTCCGCCGAGCGCCGCCGCAGCTCCAGGTCGAGGCCGCCCTGGACGATGCCGAACAGCAGCGTCCCACTCCCGGCCGGCAGCGCCGCCCGGCAGCGCCGCGCCCAGCGCGAAGTGAGGTCGACCGCCTTCTCCAGCTCGGGGCGGGTCGCGGGCAGCGCCGGGCAGACGTCGAGTGCCATCGCCACGTCCACGCCCATCCGCCGCTGCGCCTCGACGCACCCCTCCGGGCTCAGGCGCAGCTCGGCGCCGTCGACGTGGGAGCGGAACTCGACGCCGTCCTCGCCGACGCGGCGCCGGTGCGCCAGGGAGAACACCTGGAACCCGCCCGAATCGGTGAGGATCGGCCCGCTCCAGCCCATCATCCGGTGCAGCCCGCCGAGCCGCTCGACCGTCTCGACGCCGGGGCGCAGCAGCAGGTGGTAGGTGTTGGCCAGCACCATCTCCGGCGCCAGCCGCTCGAGCTCCCACGGCGCCAGGCCCTTGACGGACCCGGCCGTGCCCACCGGCATGAACGCGGGGAGGTGGACGACGCCGTGCGCGGTCGCGAGCTCGCCCGCCCGCGCCCGGCTCGCCGGATCGCGGGCCACGACGCGGAACGCGCCGGCCATCGCTAGTCGCGCTCCTGGCCCCCGAGGTTGATCCGCACCACCTCGACGTCGGGCGGGAGCGTCAGCGCGTAGATGCCGGCGGGCTGGGGCTGGTTCAACGCGACGTCGGAGAAGACGTAGCCGGTGGTGTCGCCGTCGGCCTCGACGTAGGTCACCGCGGAGGGGAGCAGCGTGTGGCGGTCGATCACGATGTCGACCGACTTCATGCGCTTCTTGATCGCGTGCGCGGTCGGCTGCAGGGAGAGCAGGTAGTTCTCGCCCGGGCCCCGGTCGTGGAAGGTGAAGTTGAAGTAGCCCTTCAGTTTCTCGAGCGGCTCGGAGGCGCCGAGGAAACGGAAGATGCGGCGCTGCATGTGACCCACCTCGACGCGCTCGGCGCGCTTCTCGGCCGGCCGGTAGGTGGTCGCGACGCCGCCGGCGAGCAGCACGATCATCGGCCGCGGCTCCTTGTACTCCCAGCGCAGCTTGTCCGGCGCCTGGTAGTAGAACGTCCCCCTCGAGACGCTCGGCTGGGCGAGGAGGTGGCTGGTCTTGGTCTGCTCGAAGGAGGCGGTCAGCGTCTTGATCCCGGCCTGGATCTGGCTGACGCGCTGCACCAGCGCGTTCAGCTTGTCGACGCCGTGCAGGTCAGGCGGGAGCGGCTCCTGCGCTCCGGCGACGATCGGCAGAGAAAAAAACAGAGCGCAGAGCGCGCGTCGCATCATGCTCCGCACCGTATCAAACGCCCTGGGGAGGGTCAACCGGAGACGCCGCCGGCGCGGACGGTGATCTCGTTGGCGAGCTGGTCGCGCCGCAGCGTCACGCGCGAGTGGGGCGGCACCGAGGTGGTGAGCCAGACGTTGCCGCCGATCACCGAGCCGCGCCCGACCACGGTCTCGCCGCCGAGGATCGTCGCCCCGGCGTAGACCACGACATCGTCCTCGAGCGTGGGGTGCCGCTTGGTGCCGCGCACCAGCTCGCCGCCCTCCTCGCGCGGGAACGACAGCGCGCCCAGGGTGACGCCCTGGTAGAGCTTGACGCGGTCGCCGATCTCGGTGGTCTCGCCGATCACCACGCCGGTGCCGTGGTCGATGAAGAACTCGTGGCCGATCGTCGCCCCGGGGTGGATGTCGACGCCCGTCTCGTTGTGGGCGAACTCGGTCATGATGCGCGGGATCAGCGGCACCAGCAGGGTGTGGAGCAGGTGGGCGATGCGGTAGGTGAACACCGCCTTGACGCCGGGATAGGCGAGGATCACCTCCTCGAGGCAGGTCGCCGCCGGGTCACCGACGTAGGCGGCCTCGACGTCCTCCGCGATCAACCCCATCACCTCCGGGAGGCGCTCGAAGAACGCCGTGACGATCGCGCCGGCCTCGACCGCGGGCCGCGGCGTCACCTGCCCCCCGGGCTTGCGGCAGGTGGCGGCGAGCGCGCGCCGGACCTGCGACTCGAGCTGCTTGGAGAGCACGAAGAGCTGGTCGCCGAGGTGGCCGTGGAGGTACTCGCGGTACAGCGACTGGTCGCCGAAGTACCCCGGGTAGATGACCTCCTGGAGGCCGCGCACGATCGCGATCACGTCGCGCTTCTGCGGCAGCGGCTCCTCGCCGCCGTGAAACAGCGGCTCGCCGCGCTCCTCGACCCGCCGCGTGATCGCCTCGATCGCGCGCACGATGCGTTCCGAATAGGCGTTTCTCGCCACGGTGTCTCCCTCGTCCGCCCCGTCCAACGACACAACTCGCCGGCCCAGGCGGGAATTCTACGTCCGGCCGCGCCCGGCGGTTCGCCCACCGACAACCGACCGCTGGCCGCAACTGCCTGCTCCTCTTCGATCTCCGGCGCGCCGGCGTGCGCGCTCGGGGGGAGGTGGCCTACAATCCCCCGCCGGAGGTCGCGTGCCGCAGGGCTCGGTGGTGGTCAGCTACGCAGGGGAACGGCGCCAGGTGCCGAGCGGCACGACGGTCGAGCAGTTCCTCGTCCAGTCCCACGGCGAGGTGCCGCCGGAGATCGTCGCGGCGCTGGTCAACCGGCGCCTGGTGATGCTCGACTTCCCGCTCCGCGGCTTCCAGGTCGACCTCGAGGCGGTGCGCGCCGCCTCGCGCCAGGGCGAGGCGGTGTCGCGCTTCTCCGCCTCGCTCGTGATGCTCGAGGCGGCCCGCGAGCTCTACCCCGAAGCGCGCCTGACCGTCGGCCAGTCGCTCGGCGGCGGCTAGTTCTACTCCTGGCAGGGGCCGCGGCCGCTGACGCCGGCGATCGTCGCCTCGCTGCAGCGGCGGATGAACGAGATCTGCGCCGAGGACCGGCCGTTCCAGCGCCGCTCGGTGACGATCGAGGAGGCCGAGAGCATCTTCCGGGCCAACCACGAGGAGAGCAAGCTCGCGCTGCTCACGGTGCGGCGCCACTCGACGCTGGCGGTGGTCTCGTGCGGCGAGTTCGTCGACATCGCCCACGGCACCGCGGCGCCCTCGACCGGCCGGGTGCGGGGCTTCGCCCTCGTGCCGTACGAGGACGGCCTGCTGCTGCGCTTCGGGCGCAATTCCGACGCGGCGCACCTGCCGGCGCTGCCGAGCCAGCCCAAGCTGTTTGCGGCCTACCGCGAGACGCGCCGCTGGAACGGCCTGCTCGGCGTCGCCAACGTCGGCTCGCTCAACCGGATGTGCCTTTCGGGCGAGGTCTCGGAGCTGATCCGCATCGCGGAGGGATTCCACGAGAAGAAGATCGCCCAGATCGCCGACGCGATCGCGGCGCAGGCGAAGCGCGTGCGGGTCGTGCTCGTCGCCGGGCCCTCGGCCTCGGGCAAGACGACGTTCATCCGCCGCCTCGCGATCCAGCTCCGCGTCAACGGCATCCGCCCGGTCGGCCTCTCGCTCGACAACTACTTCGTCGACCGCGAGCGCACCCCGCTCGACGCTCGCGGCAAGCCCGACTACGAGGCGCTCGAGGCGCTCGACGTCGAGCTGTTCAACGCCGACCTCGCCGGGCTGCTGCGCGGCGAGGAGATCGAGCAGCCGCGCTACGACTTCGTCCGCGGCCGGCGCGCCGACCGCGACCTGTGGCAGCGCCAGCGCCTCGACCCCGACCAGGTGCTGCTGGTCGAGGGGATCCACGGCCTCAACCACCGCCTCACCGCCTCGGTGCCCGAGGAGAGCAAGTACCGCGTCTTCATTTCCGCGCTCACCCAGCTCACCCTCGACGATCACAACCGCATCTTCACCTCCGACGCCCGCCTGCTGCGCCGGATCGTCCGCGACCACCTCTTCCGCGGCCACCCCGCTACCCGCACGCTCGAGATGTGGAGCTCGGTGCGGCGCGGCGAGGCGCGCGGGATCTTCCCGTTCCAGGAGGAGGCGGACGTGATCTTCAACTCGGCGCTGGTCTACGAGCCCGCGGTGCTGCGCGTGTACGCGGAGCGCTTCCTGCTCGAGGTCCCGCGCGAGCACCCCGCCTACACCGAGGCGTACCGGCTGCTGCGCTTCCTCGCCTGGTTCGTACCGGTGTTCCAGGACGAGGTGCCGAGGACGTCGATCCTGCGGGAGTTCATCGGCGGCAGCGCCTTCGACGTCTAGCCGCGCCGACTTCCAGCACCCTGCTTGAATCTGCTCATTTGGACCACGAACCACGGTCCACGGACCGCGGTCTTACCGGCGGGCGTTGACCAGCGACTTGAGCTCCTTGCCGGGGCGGAACCGGACGGTGCGGGACGCGCTCACCCGGACGGTCTCGCCGGTGCGCGGGTTGCGCACCTCGCGCGCCGGGCGCTCCGAGGTGTAGAAGCTGCCGAGGCCGGGGATCGCAACGCGCTCGCCCGAGAGCAGCCATTCGCCCAGGGTGTCCATCATCACCTCGATGGCGCGGGCGGCGTGCGCCTTCGGCATCCCGGTCTCGAAGGCGATCCGCTCCACCAGTTCGGTCTTACCCGCCATTTCGACGCCTCCCTCGACAGCCGAGCGCAGCCGCCCCCTCGGGAGCCGGCCCGCCCCGCCGCGGACTGGATCGCAACGCACCTCCCGCTGCGTCCAGCCGCGCCGCCGATCATGCATCGCTCGCCGTCAGTTTACGACAGCGGCGGCCGCGCGATGCTACCTCCCCGCTCGCAGGAGGTGGACGGTGTGGCCGTCGTTGGCCTCGCTCGGGAGGATCGTCACGCCGCCGCCGGCCAGCACCGTCCGCGTCGCGGCCGCCGGCAGCAGCGGCTCGACCGCTACCGGCTCCAACCCGAGATCCGCCACCACCGCGTCGTTCTCCTCCGCCTCGAGCGAGCACGTCGAGTAGAGCAGGAACCCGCCCGGAGCGACCAGCGCCGCGGCCGCGCGGGCGAGGCGGCGCTGCACGGCCGCCAACCCCGGGAGGTCGGCGGGCCGCAGGCGCCAGCGGATCTCCGGGTGGCGCCGCAGCGTGCCGGTGCCGGAGCAGGGCGCGTCGAGCAGGACGACGGCACAGCCCCCTTGGCGGATCGCGGGGGCACTCGCGTCCGCCACCAGCGGCCTCGGTCGCGCGCCCGCGAGCGCGAGGGTCCGCGCCATCAGGACGACGCGGCCGAGGTTGCGGTCGGCGCTCACCAACGTCCCCCGCGGGCGCTCGAGGGCCAGAACGAGGCTCTTGCCGCCGGGCGCCGCGGCGAGGTCCGCCACGACGCCGGGGATGTCCGGCACCAGCCGCGCGACCATCACCGCGGCGGGGTCCATCGCATACGCTCGGCCTTGCCGCAACCCCTCCGCGACCGTCTCCCCGCCGGCGGCCACCACCTCGACGCCCGGGACGAACGGGTGCGGCTCGAGCCTCACTCCCGCATCCTCCGCCCAGCCGCCGCGCGTCGCTGCCGCCAGCAGGCAGAGCGGCGCCGGACGCTGACCGGCCGCCAGCGCGGAGCGGGTGGCGCCCTCCCCGAAGCGCGCGACCCAGCGGTCGATCAGCCACTGCGGGTGCGAGAAGCGCAGCGACAGCGGCAGCGACTCGTCGGCCGGATCGGGCCAGGGATCGGCGGAGGCGCGGCGCAGGACCGCGTTCGCGAGGCCCGACGCGCGCGGCGCCACCGACTTTGCCACGCGCACCGCCTCGGCGACCGCGACCGGCGCCGGCGTGTCCATGCGCTGCGCCTCGTAGAGCCCGGCGCGCAACACCGCTCGCAGCGGCGCGTCCAGCTGTGCGAGCGGGCGCCGCAGGTGGGGCCGGAGCAGGTGGTCGAGCGTCAGCTGCCAGCGCAGCGCGCCGAGCACGACCTCGCGCTCGAACGGCGTCGCATCGGCGAGCAGGCGCGCCGCGTGCGCCCCCTGGGCGTCCACCCGCGCGAGGATCGTCGCTGCCCGGCGGCGCGGGTCAGCGGAAGCGCTCGCCGGGCG
This sequence comes from Thermoanaerobaculaceae bacterium, assembly GCA_035517415.1. Taxonomy (GTDB): domain Bacteria; phylum Acidobacteriota; class Thermoanaerobaculia; order Thermoanaerobaculales; family Thermoanaerobaculaceae; genus DATIYW01. The sequence goes on along the minus strand of DATIYW010000053.1, from coordinate 9,134 downwards.
CAACCCGCTCCCCGATGATGAACGCGTCGGCGGGGATCCGTCGCTTGCCCTCTCGCTGCAGCTCGGTCAGCCGCGCGACGCTCTCGCCGCCGCAGCGGACCGCGATCCCCGCCGGCGACACCGCCAGCACCGTGCCCGGCGTCTCGCCGCCCGGCCGGGGCGGATCGACCTCGACGCCGTGCACCTTGATGCGCGAGCCGCGGAAGTTGGCGAACAGCCCCGGCCAGGGGTCGAACGCGCGGCAACGCCGCGCCAGGTCGTCGGCCGGCAGCGTCCAGTCGATCCGCCCCAGGCGGCGGTCGAGCTTGCTGCTCGCCGTCGCCTGCGCGCCGTCCTGCGGCGTGGCCGTCACGCGCCCGTCGGCGAGGCCGGCGAGCGTCTCGACCAGCAGCTCCGCGCCGATCCGCGCCAGCCGCGCCTCCAGCTCCGGCGTGCGCTCGCGCGCGCCGATCGGCGTGCGCCGCTGGAGCAGGATCGGGCCGGTGTCGAGCCCCTCGTCGAGCAGCATCGTCGTGACGCCGGTCTCCGCGTCGCCCGAGAGGATCGCCCACTCCACCGGAGAGGGGCCGCGGTGGCGCGGCAGCAGCGACGGGTGGACGTTGACGAACCCCAGCCGCGGCACGCGCAGCACGCGCGGTGAGATCAGTCGGCCGAACGCGACCACCACCGCGACTTCCGGGTCGAGCGCCCGCAGCCGGGTGTAGAAGTCGTCGACGCCCAGCTTCTCCGGCTGCGCGAGCGGGAGCCGGAGGCGCCGCGCCGCGCCCATCACCGGCGGGTGGGTGAGCTGCATGTGGCGCCCCGCCGGCTGGTCCGGGCGCGTCACCACCAGCAGCACCTCGTGGCCGGCGGCCACCACCGCCTCAAGCGAAGGAATCGCAAACTCGGGCGTGCCGAAGAAAACGAGTCGCACGTCCGGATTCTACACGGCGTGGCCCGTGGACCGGCGAGGGAAAGCGCTCGAGGCCGGCGCCATCCCCGTTCCAAGCCGGTCCCTCACCCGCTCCGCCTGCCTCCAAGCGGAATTCGACTTGACGCTAGACTCGTTGCCGACCGAGGAGGTGGCATGCACTCCCCCCGCAGGGCGCTCTCGACCCTGTTCCTGATCGTCTTCACCGATCTCGTCGGCTTCGGCATCATCATTCCGCTGCTGCCGCTCTACGCGGACCGCTTCCACCCCGCTCCGTGGGCGTTCGGGCTGTTGATGGCGTCCTACTCGGCAATGCAGTTCATCTTCTCGCCCATCCTTGGCCGCCTCTCCGACCGCGCCGGGCGCCGCCCGGTGCTGCTGATCTCGCTCGCCGGCTCGATCGCCGGCGGCGTCCTCTTCGCCCTGGCGGGCTCGCTCGCGATGCTCTTCGCCTCCCGTCTGCTCGCCGGCATCTGCGGCGGCAACGTCGCCACCGCGCAGGCGGTGATCGCGGACACCACCGAGCCGAGCGAGCGCGCCCGCGGCATGGGCATGATCGGCGCCGCGTTCGGTCTCGGCTTCATCGCCGGGCCGGCGCTCGCCGGCGTGCTGGTGCCGCTCTCCCCGTCGGCGCCGGGGTGGGGCGCGGCGACCGCGTCGGCGGTGGCCTGGCTGATGACCGCGTTCTTCCTGCCCGAGACGCGGCCCGCCGGTGCGCCGCCGGCCGCCGGCGCACCGCGCTCCGGGCTCGCGCGGATCGCCTCGGCGCTGCGCCACCCGGAGCTCGCCCCCCTGCTCGCCGTCGGATTCCTGGTGGTCACCGGCTTCGCCGCGTTCGAGGTCACGTTCGCGCAGTTCGTCCACGCGCGGCTTGCCCTGCCGACGCGGGACGTGAGCTTCCTGTTCGTCTACATCGGCGTGCTCGCCGCGGGCGTCCAGGGCGGCCTCACCGGGCGGCTCAACCGCTGGCTGGGCGAGGCGCGCCTGGTGATCGGCGGCCTCGTCTGCACCGTCGCCGGTCTCGTCCTGCTCGCGCTCTCGCACCGCCTCGCCAGCGTGATCGCGGTGATGCCGCTGCTCGCGCTCGGCGCCGGGCTCGTCACGCCGGCGCTCTCCTCGCTGGTCTCGCGCAGCGCGCGTGCCGACGAGCAGGGACTGGCGCTGGGGGCGTACCAGGGCGTCGCGTCCCTCGGCCGCGTGATCGGCCCGTTCGCGGCGGAGCTGTCGCTCGGCGCGTGGGGCGTCGCCGCCCCCCAGCTCGGCGCCGCCGGGCTCTCGCTCGTCGCGGCCGGCAGCGCCGCGGCGGTGCTGCGCCATCGGCTCGCGCGGGACGCCGCATGAACGCTGGGACGAACGGCGGTGCCGCGTGCGTTTACGCCATTGGAGGGAACGGTGAACGAGCAGGCGTGTGAGTTGCCGCTGTCCAACGCGAGCGAGGGCGAGATCGACGCGATCCTCGCCGGCGCCCGGACGATCGCGGTCGTGGGACTCTCGGACAAGCCCGACCGCGATTCCTACCGGGTCGCACAGTACCTGCAGCAGCACGGCTACCGCATCATCCCGGTCAATCCGGTCGCGACCGAGATCCTCGGCGAGCGCGTCTACCCCGATCTCGCCGCGATCCCGCACGAGGTCGCGATCGACGTGGTCGACATCTTCCGCAAGCCGGAGTTCATCCCGCCGATCGTCGACGCGGCGATCGCCCGCGGCGCGAAGGCGGTGTGGATGCAGCTCGGCCTCGCCCACAACGCCGCCGCGGAAAAGGCCCGGCGCGCCGGCTTGGCGGTGGTCATGGACCGCTGCCTGAAGGTCGAGCACGCGCGCTGGGCCGCCGCCGGCGGGCGCGCCGCCAGGCGCTGATCGGCGCTCCCGCCCCGCCGCTCGAGCGCCCGCCTTGCGAATTGCCTTTGTTATACTTCGCGGAGTCCGGCTTCCGCGCTGGAAAAGGGGCCGGCCGCTCGGCCGCCCACGAAGGAGGATGTCATCGCCGACGAACGCGATCGCACACGCATCAACGAGATGATCCGGCTCACTCCGGTGCGTCTCGTCGATGCCGACGGGAGTCAGGTCGGCATCGTCCCGGTCGAAGAAGCCCTCGCCCTCGCCCGCACGCGCGGCCTCGATCTCGTCGAGGTCGCCCCCACGGCCCGCCCCATCGTCTGCAAGATCATGGACTGGGGGAAGTACCGCTACGAGCAGGAGAAGAAGGCGCGGCAGGCGCGCCGCAAGGAGCACCAGATCGAGGTCAAGGAGATCAAGTTCCGGCCCGGCGTGGCCGACCACGATTTCCACACCAAGCTCGGGCTGGTGCGCAGGTTCCTCGAGCAGGGCAAGCACGTCAAGGTGACGATCATGTTCCGCCGGCGCGAGATGCGCCGCCCGGAGAACGGCTACGAGGTGCTCGAGCGGATCAAGCAGGAGCTCGCCGACCTGATCCGGCTCGAGCGCGACGCGGGGCCGCTCGAGGGGCGCGACCTGACGATGGTCCTCGCCCCCGGCAAGAAGACCGCGTAGCGCCGCCCCGGCACCGCTGACCGCCCCTACCGATCCAAATTGCACCGTGGCCCGTGGCCCGGGGTCCGGGGTCCGGGGTCCGGGGTCCGGCAAGGCGAGTCCGATCCGCGGCCATCACATCCCTGCTCCGCGGCACGCTCCAAACCCCTGCCGTCGTCCCCGCGAACGCGGGGATCCCGACGAGATACGAGCAGGCCGCTGGACGCACGCGCGTAGCCGCGCCTGGGCCCCCAGGCAGGACGATGGGAGCACGCGGGGAGCGCGCCGCCGAGAATGGGCCAGATGCAAGGAAGGCGAGGCGGTCGGACCGGAGCAATAGCCGGAGGCTATGTGAGGACCCGAACCGCCGCAGCCTGACGCCGCAGATGGTCCGTTATCGGCGGCGCCCGGACGCTACGCCTTCTCGACCTTCTCGGTGAACCGGATCCCCAGCCTCTCGAGCTCCGCCAGCGCCGGCTCGTAGATCTCCGGCGTCACCGGCACGAGCACGCCGCGAGACTTGATCTTGCCCTCGAGGATGAGGCGAACGCCGATCGCCGCGGGCAGGCCGACGGTGCGGTTCATGCTCGAGTCGCCGTGCGGGATGCCGAAGTCGATCATCGTCGAGGTGATGCGCTCCTTGCGCCCGGGGTACTCGGCGAGGAACTGGTGCTGCAGGATCAGGAGGTCGCGCTCGCCGGGGGCGAACGACATCTTCGCCAGCATCGTCGCGGTCAGCACGTCGAGCGGCGACTTGCACCCCGCCGGCAGCTTCGCGTCGCCGAACAGGCCGAGCCAGTCGAGGTTCGCGACGATCGAGGCGATCGGCGCGAGGCCGAGGTGGGCGGCGACGTCGGCGCGGCTCGCCTTCCCCGCCTTGCCGATCAGCTTGCCCATCATCTGCGCGTAGGTCAGCCCCTCGAGACCGAGGTCGGTCTCCTCGAGCAGGCCCAGCTCGGCGACCTTCTTCAGCGTCGCGCACCACCCCTGGTTGCGCAGCGTGCCGCGGAACATGGTCCGCGTCTTGGTGATGCCGTAGGTGTCGGCGTACGGCAGGCTGTCGCGGTTGGGGTAGCCCTCGAACGGGATCAGCTTGCCCTCGACCTCGACCGGCACGCACTCGTAGTGGAGGAACAGCTCCGGCCCCGGGATCTCGACCACGTCGCCGTCCGAGCGGAAGCGGGCGGCGTTGCGCCCGGCCATGAGCACGCCGCGCGGGCTCCAGGAGAACTTGTAGCCGAACGGGTTGTCGTTCGCCTCCGGCGCCGGCAGGCCGCCGCAGTAGGAGGTGAAGCGCGTGATCTCGCCGCCCGCCGCCTTGACGCGGTGGATCACCTTCATCGCCGTCATGTGGTCGATGCCGGGGTCGACCCCGCTCTCGTTGAGCAGCGCCACGTCGAGCTTCTTGGCCTCGGCGTCGAGCGCCTGCATCTCCGGCTTGACGTAGGAGGTGGTCGCCATGTGCTTGCGGTGGCGCAGGCAGGACTTGGCCACGCGGGTGTGGTAAACGTAGGGCAGCAGGCTCACCGCGAGATCGTGCTCGCGCACGATCGCGTCGAGCCGCTGGTCGCCCTCCTTCTCGATGTCGAACGCGACCGGCTTCCCGTTCGGATGGTCGCCGACGATCTCCTTCGCCTTGGCGACGGTCCGGCTCGCCACCGTCACCTGGTACCCGTGCTCGAGCAGGTAGCGCACGTGCGCACCCGCCACCAGCCCCGCCCCGAAGACCACGACCTTCTTCATTGTGCCCTCCTTGCGCGCTGCTCCCCGATTCATCGAACCTGTCAGGATTCCAGGTACTTGGCGATGTACCTGTAGTCCGGTGTCAGCTTCCCGTGGTAGAGGATCATCGCCCGCGCGATCTCCGACGGCAGCGCCAGCTCCTCGAACGGCACCGTGTAGTCCGCCGCCGCGATCGCCGGGATGAACGGCTCGAGGATCTCGCTGAAGTACTCCGATGCCTCGCGCGGCAGCTCGCTCGGCAGGATGTCGACCGCCAGCACCACCGGGCCGTGCCCGGCGACGCCCATCCTCGCCTCGCCGGTCGCCGGCTCCCAGACGAACACCGGCTCGTCCGGCTCGGTCGCCTTGGCGGTGCACTCGATCGAGCCGTCGATGTCGCAGGAGGCGTCGCCGATCACGCGCAGCCGCGGCCGGCGCCCGCCGGCGAACAGCTCGCGCACCAGCGCCTTCGGCAGCAAGCGCGGGTAGCGCGCGTCCCAGTAGTTCGAGTTCATCAGCACGGTCAGGTGCGGGACGTATTGGTCGAAGACCGAGTGGTATTTCTCGGGATGGAGGAAGTAGTCCTGGAGGTCGAAGTGCGCCGCCGGGTCGTTCGGCGCGACGCTGCGCTCCTCCTTGAACAGCACCCGGTAGACGACGCGGTCGGAGGAGGCCGGGCCGTTCGCCACGCGGGCGACGTCGGCGGGCTCGATCTCCACCGTGGGCAGGTCGCCGAGCAGCTCCTGGATGCCGCGGCCGACGTTGCCGTAGCCGGCGACGCCGACGATCATCGGCGCGATCGCCTTCGGCACGCCATGGGTCTTGATCCGCTCGCCGGCGGCGCGCACCGCGGCGCGCGCGGCGGCCAGGCTCTCGTACGAGTAGGTGCGGCGGATGCCGCTGAACGGGTTGGCGACGCCCTCCCAGTCGAGGCGCTCGCCGAGCGCCCCGAGGCTCTCGATCATGCTCACGACCCCGGCGTGCCAGCCGAAGAAGATCAGCCGGTGGCCGCGCTCGTCGGTCACCTTCTCGTAGTCGATCAGGTTGCAGCCCAGCTCCATCAGGCGGCGCAGCATCGCCATGTTGTAGGGCTGGCCCTTGATGACGTGGGCGAAGAACACGTAGGTCTTGCGCGGCTGCAGGTGCTGGACCGGGACTTCCTTGACGCCGAAGACGACGCCGGTCGGGCAGAGGTCCTCCTGCACGCGCGCCCCCGCCGCGGCGAATTCCTCCTCGCGGAAGACGCGGATCGGCGAGGGCTGGACGACGAACTCGATGCCGTGCCGCTCGCGCAGTTCGCGCACCTTCGCCGGCGTGATCGGCACGCGCCGCTCCCAGCGACTCTTGTCCTCACGCCGGATCCCGATCGAGGCAGGCATGCAAACCTCCACGCCGCCCGCATGTTGACGGCGCGTCGCGCCCCGCCGGCGGCTCCCTGCGCCGACCGCGACGCTCGGCGGGGAGCCGGATCATACAACGCCGGCACGCGGCGCGGCAAATGCGCGCGCTTTCACAAGGCAGCCGCCGATTGGCTCCTCCGCACCTCACGGCGCTGGCGATCGGGCCGCGCTGCGCTACACTGACATGGTCGCTCGCCAGGATGAAGGGCAAGGAGGCAACGATGGCCGACACCTACCCCCCGCCGATCCCGCCGGCGCCGCCGCAGCCGCCGAGCATGCAGCCGCCCGGCACCGTCCCGCCTCCCCCGCCGAGCGGCCCGCCGCCGTCCGCGGCGCAACCACCGCTGCCGTGGGAGCAGCCCGGCTACCCGGCGCTGGAGGCGATCTACGAGACCGCGAAGCTGGTGCTGACCGCGCCGAGCCAGGCGTTCGCGCGCGTGTCGATCACCGGCGACATCGGCCGGCCGCTCCTCTACGCGGTGATCTTCGGCTGGATCGGGGTGGTCGCCAACCAGGCCTACAGCATCGCGCTCCGCGGCGCGATGTCGAGCTTCATGAGCGGACTGCCGGGCTACAACTCGCGCCTCGGCCTCGCCCTGCCGACCGCGTTCAGCGTCGGAGTGATGATCGCCGCGCCGATCTTCGTCCTGATCGGGATCTTCGTCTGGTCCGCCATCGTCCACCTCTTCCTGATGATCTTCGGCGGCGCGAACACCGGCTTCGCCGCGACGCTGCGCGTGATGTGCTACGCGGCGACGGTCCAGATCGTGCAGGTGGTGCCGATGTGCGGCGGCGTCGTTGCCGGGATCTGGGCGCTCGTGCTCGAGATCATCGGCCTGGCGATCGTGCACCGGACCACGCAGGGCAAGTCCGCGCTCGCGGTGCTGGTGCCGATCGCGCTGTGCTGCGCCTGCATCGCGCTGGTCTTCGCCGTCGCGGGCGCCGCGATCATGGCCGCGATCTCCCACGCCGGCCGCTGACGGTGCGGTTGCGCTGGCGTGAGCCGACGCGCGAGGAGCGGCAGCTCGCCTGGGTGTGGGCGGTCGTGGCGGCGGCGTCGCTGGCGCTGCGGCCGCTCTGGCTCGTGCTCGCGCCGCAGATGCCGGTCTGCCCGTTCCGCGCCCTCACCGGCGTCCCCTGCCCGTCGTGCGGCACCACCCACGCGGCCGTCGCTCTCCTCGGCGGGCGCTTGGGCGCCGCGCTCGCCGCGAACCCGCTCGCCGCGGCGGCGGGCGTCGCGTTCCTCGCTGGCGGCCTGCTCGCGCCGGCCTGGGCCCTCGCCCGGATGCGCGCGCCCGAGCTCCCGTCGCCCCTGCCTCTCTGGGCGCGGCTCGGCATGGTCGCGGCGCTCGCCGCCAACTGGGCGTGGGTGATCTGGACGGCGTGAGGCGGGGTCAGGGTTCAGGGTTCAGGCTAGAAGCGGACACGGGCATCCGCTGAGAGATCGCTCACAACTCCTGACATTGCGGCTTCTTCCGGACCCCGGTTCCCTGACCCCTGAACCCGTCTCTAGACCCGCGATCCGGGCTTGACGAGCGGCACGCCCTCGGCGCACAGCGGGCACGCCGCCGCCTCGTAGTTCGGCACGTCGATCGTGAGCAGCGCGGCGAACGGCAGCGGCGCGAACGGGTTCTCCTCGCCGGAGCGGTTGACGATCGCGCCGACGCCGACGACGTTGCCGCCGGCCGCGGTCACCACCTCCATCACCTCGCGGGTGGAGCCGCCGGTGGTGATGACGTCCTCGACCACCAGCGCCCGCACCCCCGGCTCGATCTGGAAGCCGCGCCGCAGCGTCATCGCGCCGTCGGCCCGCTCGGTGAAGAAGAAGCGCACGTCCTCGAGGGCGCGCGCGACCTCGTGGCCGATGATCAGGCCGCCGAGCGCGGGCGAGACGACGAGCTGGGCCGCGGCGCTGCGCAGCCGGGCGGCGAGCTGGCGACCGGCGGCCTCGGCGCGCGCCGGGTCGGCGAGGTAGAGGGCGCACTGCAGGTAGCGCGACGAGTGCCGGCCCGAGGAGAGCTTGAAGTGGCCGTCGAGGAGTGCCCCGACCGCCTTCATCTCGTCGAGCGTGATGCCGACCATCAGTCCTCCCGCTTGAGCCCGTACGCCTCGATCTTCTTGTAGAGGTTGGAGCGCGGCGTGTTGATCGCGCGCGCGGTGGCGGCGACGTTCCAGGCGTTGAGCTTGAGCTGGCGCAGCAGGTAGGCGCGCTCGGCGCGCTCCTGGAACTGCGAGAGCGTGGGCGCGGAGAAGACCGCGTCGGCCTCGCCGCCGCCGTTCGCGGCCGCGCCCGCGGCCGGCAGCAGGTCGACGCCGCGGATGTCGTCCTCGAGCTGCATGATCACGGCGCGCTCGACGACGTTCTTGAGCTCGCGGACGTTGCCCGGGAACGCGTAGGCCGCGAGCTGCTCCAGCGCGTGCGGCGTCCAGCGCTTGGGGCGGCGGTTGTACTCCTCGCAAGCCCGCTTTGTGTAGTGCTCGACGAGCGAGGGGATGTCGTCGGGGTGCGAGCGCAGCGGCGGCGTCCGCAGCATCACCACCGAGAGCCGGAAGTAGAGGTCCTCGCGGAAGCGCCCGGACTTGACCTCCTCGGGCAGGTCCTTGTTGGT
>DATIYW010000052.1:0-7298 GCA_035517415.1 Thermoanaerobaculaceae bacterium | reverse complement strand
CTTGGCCGAGAGCTTGGCGAGCGCCTCGCGCAGGGTGTCGGCGAACGACTGGCGGACCATCTCCTCGTCGGTGTTCGGCACGACGTACTGCTCAAGCAGGTCGCCGAACTCGGCCTCGCCCTCCTCGTCGACCGGCTCATTGAGCGAGAGGATGTTCTGGTTCGAGCTCAGGAGGAGGCGGACGTCCTCCGCGTCCATGCCCAACTCCTCGGCGAGCTCGGTCTCGCTCGGCGTGCGCTCGAGCTCGCGGCCGAGCGCCTGGCGCGAGCGCTCGAGGCGGTAGAGGACGTTGGCCTGCTTCTGCGGCAGGCGGAACGTCGCACCGTGCTCGGAGAGGGCGTGGAGGATGGCCTGGCGGATCCACCACACGGCGTAGGTGATGAACTTGACGTTCTTGTCGGGGTCGAACTTCTTCGCCGCCTGCATCAGGCCGATGTTGCCCTCGTTGATGAGGTCGAGGAGCGAGACGCGGGAGTGGCGGAAGCGCTTCGCGTAGGCGACGACGAAGCGGAGGTTCGCCTCGACCAGGCGCTGCAGCGCTTGCGGGGCGTCCTCTCCGCCCGCCTGCACGAGCCGGCCGAGCTCCTTCTCCTCGTCCGGGGTCAGCTGCTTGAAGCGGCCGATCTCATGCAGGTAGCGCCGGAGCAGGCTCGCTTCCGGATCGCGTTGGCGGTCCGACTGGGTCATTCACCCTCGTTCCGGACCAGTCCTCCGCGCGGGCGCAGCGCCAGCGCATTCTCGCGCCGCACCCCGCCGCGCCTCGCGACCTCGCGCTCGACCAGGGCGAGCAGGCGGCCGACCTCCTCCTGCAGCGCGTCGATCTGGTCTTTCATGTTGAGGATAACCTCGACACCCGCCAGGTTTACTCCGAGGTCGCGGGTGAGCGTGAGGACGAACTCGAGGCGCTGGCAGGTCTCGTCGTCGTAGAGCCTGGTGTTGCCGACGCTGCGGGTGGGACGGATCAGCCCCTCGCGCTCGTACAGGCGGAGCGTCTGCGGGTGGATCTCGTAGCGCTCGGCCACCCAGCTGATCATGTGGTAGCGTCGCGCGCCGCTCACGATCCCTCCGTCACGATGCCGACGCGGCGGCGCGCGGGCTGCGCCTTGGGCAGCCGAACGCGCAGCACGCCGTTGCGCACGGCCGCCGTCGGCGGCTCCGTCACGTCGACCGGAAGCTGGACCGTCCGCTGGAACCGGCCGCGCATCCGCTCGATGCGGAGGAACGAAGCGGGAGGCTCGGCGCCCTCGGGCATCTCGCCGGAGAGGTGCAGCGCGCCGCCCTCGAGCCGCAGCTCGATCCCGTCGGCGGGCACGCCCGGCAGCTCCACCTCGACGACGACGTCGCCCTCGCCCTCCCAGACGTCGACCGCGGGCTCGTACACGCCGGAGCGCGCGAGCACCGCCTCGCCGGAGGGGAGGAGCGAGCTCTCCACCGTCTCGCGCAGCCTCGACGCGAACGCCATCAGCTCGCGCACCGTCTGCCACTCAAGCTCGCTCATCGCCGTCTCCGCCGCCGGTGCGGCGCCACCCGGCGTCCCCGCCGGATGGGCGCCGCTTCCGGCCGAGTCTACCTCGCCCGTCGGCGGCGCGCCGCCGGCGGCCTTCAGTTCTCCGGCTTCGACTCGACGTCGACGTACTCGGCATCGACGACCTCGCCGTCGCCGCCCGACGGCGGCGCTGCCTGGCCCTGGCCGCCGCTCGCGCCCGGCGCGCCGGACGGCGACGCGGTGCGGTAGATCTCCTCGGCGAGCCGGTGCGAGGCCGAGGTCAGCTTCTCGTAGGCGGCGTCCATGCCGTCCTTCTTGCCCGCCTCGAGCGCGCGCTTGGCGTCCGCGAGCGACGCCTCGATCGCCTTCTGCTGCGCCTCGGGCAGCTTGCCCTGGTGCTCCTTGAGCAGCTTCTCGGTGGAGTAGACCAGCGAGTCGAGGCGGTTGCGCGACTCGACCTCCTCCCGGTGCTGCTTGTCCTCGTCGGCGTGCTGGTCGGCCTCGTGCACCATGCGCTTGATCTCGTCCTCGTTCAGCCCCGAGGAGGCGGTGATCTGGATCTTCTGCTCCTTGCCGGTGCCGAGGTCCTTGGCCGACACGTGGAGGATGCCGTTCGCGTCGATGTCGAAGGTGACCTCGACCTGCGGGATGCCGCGCGGCGCCGGCGGGATGCCGATGAGGTGGAAGCGCCCGAGCGTGCGGTTGTCCCGCGCCATCGGCCGCTCGCCCTGGAGGACGTGGATCTCCACCTGCGTCTGGTTGTCGTCGGCGGTCGAGTAGACCTTCGACTTGCGCGTCGGGATCGTCGTGTTGCGCGGGATCACGACGTCGGTCACCCCGCCCAGCGTCTCCACCCCGAGCGAGAGCGGCGTGACGTCGAGCAGCAGCAGATCGGTGACGTCGCCGGCGAGCACGCCCGCCTGGATCGCCGCACCCACCGCGACCACCTCGTCCGGGTTCACGCCCTTGTGCGGGTCCTTGCCGAACAGGTCGGTGACGAGCTTCTGCACCCGCGGGATGCGGGTCGAGCCGCCGACCAGCACCACCTCGTCGATGTCCTTCGGCTCGAGGCCGGCGTCCTTGAGCGCCTGGCGGCACGGGCCGACGCTGCGCTGGATGATGTCCTCGACGAGCTGCTCGAACTTGGCGCGCGAGAGGCGGACGTTGAGGTGCTTCGGCCCGGACGCGTCGGCGGTGATGAACGGCAGGTTGATCTCGGTCTCCTGGGTGGTCGACAGCTCGCACTTCGCCTTCTCGGCGGCCTCCTTCAGCCGCTGCAGGGCCATGCGGTCCTTCGACAGGTCGATCCCCTGGTCGCGGCGGAATTCCTCGGTCAGCCACTCGATCAGTCGCTGGTCGATGTCGTCGCCGCCGAGGTGGGTGTCGCCGTTGGTCGACTTGACCTCGACGACGCCCTCTCCGACCTCGAGGATCGAGATGTCGAACGTGCCGCCGCCGAAGTCGTAGACGGCGATCGTCTCGTCCTTCTTCTTGTCGAGGCCGTAGGCGAGCGCGGCCGCGGTCGGCTCGTTGACCAGGCGCACGACCTCGAGGCCGGCGATCTGGCCGGCGTCCTTGGTCGCCTGCCGCTGCGCGTCGTTGAAGTAGGCGGGCACGGTGATGACGGCCTTCTCCACCTTCTCGCCGAGGTAGTCCTCGGCCGCCGCCTTCAGCTTCTGCAGGATCATCGCCGAGATCTCGGGCGGCGAGTAGATCTTGCCGTCGACGTCGACGCGCGCCGTGTCGTTCTCGCCGCGGGCGACGTGGAACGGGAACATCTTGATCTCCTGCGTCACCTCGTCGTAGCGGCGGCCCATGAAGCGCTTGATCGAGAAGATCGTGCGCTCCGGGTTGGTGATTGCCTGGCGCTTGGCGACCTGCCCGACCGGCCGGTCGCCGCTCTTGACGAAGGCGACGACGGACGGCGTGGTGCGGCTGCCCTCCTGGTTGGCGATCACGACCGGCTTGGCGCCCTCCATGACGGCGACAACCGAGTTCGTCGTGCCGAGATCGATCCCCACGGTCTTTGGCATTGATGGAACCCTCCTCAGGTCAACTCCACCTCGACATACTAAGACCTGAGTGAGATATTGTCAAGGTGTGAGGAGCACGACCCCGTTCTGCTGTGACGGCTCCTCCGTTTCGGCGGCTAGGTGCTGAGAGAAGAGGAGGTTGGAGTCCGGCACGCCGCGCGCGTTGTTGCCCGCCAGGAGCAGCAATTGCTCGCGGGGCACGTAGCGGTAGGGGCGACCCCAGGGATCGAGCAGGCTCGCCTCGGGCAGGAGGTGCTCGCGGGCGAGCTCGGTGAGCGTGTCGGGGTAGCTGCCGACGATCAGCGCCCGGGCGTGCAGCGCCCGCCACACCCCGCACATCTGCGTCCACGACGACGCCGCGAGCAGGCGGGGGGCGAGCTTGGCGCCCGGGCCGAGGAGCGGGTTGACGGGGTTCTTCGGCGCGAGCAGGAGCGAAATGCCGAACAGCGGCACCAGCGCGAGGGCGAGCCACGGCAGCCGCACGCGCGGCGCGGCGGGACGGAACCCCTCCGCCACGGCAATGCGCGCGGCCATCGTCAGCTCCTCGCGCGTCGCCGGCCGGATCAGGGAGCGGGTGAGCAGCGTGTAGAGCGCCTTGCACGTCTCGAACTCGCCGTGCGGGCTCTTGCGGACGATGTCGTCCACGGCGTTGGTGGCGTCGACCAGGCTGAGCACGTCGTACTCGACCGGCGAGATCCGCACCCTACCGGTGGTGTCGGCGTGCGCGCCGATCGGCTCGAGGTCGAGGTCGTAGGCCTCGAGCTCCTCGGCCTCGAGCTGCGGCGCCACCTCGGCCTGGCGGGTCGCCGGCGTCTGCACGAAGACGATGCCGCGGTGGGGGATGCGTTTCTCGATGATCGGCCACTCGTCGAGCATCCGCGCGCCTTCCATGAGGATGCTCTCCGAGCCCAGCGGCACCACCAGCTCCGAGTCGTAGTCGACGCTCGTCTCCTGCGAGAAGTGGTAGTCGCCGTCCTGCCAGCGGAAGACCCGGAAGATGATCTGCAGGATCTGCTGCTCGAGCGCCTTGCGCAGCTCCTCGCGCGAGATGACCTGCTGCTTGAGGAGGATGTGGCCGAGACGCTCGAGCGTCTCCATCTGCACCTTGAGCGCGGCGTCGAGCTTGGTCTTGGTCGCCGCGCCGGTCTTGAGCAGCACCTGGCCGAGACGGTCCTCGAGCCGCTTGTTGAGCGAGTCGGCGCCGACGACCTTGCCGTCGAGGAACGAGACCGTGACGACGTCCTCCGCGGAGCGGAGCGTGAGGACGCCGGTCTTCCGCTGCAGGCCGATGAGCTGGAAGATGTCGGCGAGCGAGAAGTCGCGCAGCGTGCCTTCGAGCGCCATGCCTACCTCGGCTCCACCGGCACGAACTGGGCGAGCGCCGCCATCCCGACCCACGCCGCGACGCACAGGAGCTCGAGCGGCCACAGCGAGGTGGAAAGCAGCGCCGGCGCGAGGTAGTGCGGGAGCCAGACCAGGCCGACGGCGACCGCCGCCAGCGTCACCGACGCGAGCGCCGTCCCGACGAACGGGCGCCCCGAGAACACGAGGCCGAGGCCGGGCAGCACGACGTCGGCGACGCGGCGCTCCACCCCCAACCAGGCCTGGCGGCTGGCCAGCTGCTTGCGCTTGGCCAGCTGCGCGTCGATCGCGACCATGTCCTTCTTGAGGAAGATGTTGATGCACTGGGTGCAGTAGCTCTGGCTCTCCCGTGAGAGCTTGCAGTGGCGGCAGTACGCCCGCCCGCACTTGAGGCAGGAGCTGGCGAAGCCGGTGGTGTGCTGCCGCACGAGGTAGTGGCCGAGAGCGAGGACCAGGCCGAGCAGCCCGACGACCGCCATCGGGTGGGTGACGGTCCGCTCGCGCGCCAGCGGCGGGTCCGTGAGGCCGCGGTTGAGCAGCATCAGCGGGTCCTTGCGCGCGAGCATCGCCTCGGCCTCGTCCCGGCGGAAAGGGGGGAGGACGACCTGGTGCTCCCGGCCGGAGGTGAGGGCGCGGAGGCGCGCGCCGCCCGCCGCCTGGGCCGTCGCCATCGCTTCCTCGCTCTCGCGGAAGTGGTAGAGCTGGCCGAATGTGAGAGCGAGGTCGAAGTTCGTCACCGCGGGGTCCGCGCCGGCGTCGCGCGCCGCCTGGAACGACTGCTGCGCGGCGTTGTAGTCGCTCTCCAGGTAGTGGACGGTGCCGAGCGCCAGCGACAGCGGCCCGTTCTTCGGCGCGAGGCGCAGCCCCTCCCGGTAGGCGAGTGTCGCGGCGTCGAGCATGCCGAACTGACGGTAGCAGTCGCCCATGAGACGGTGGTAGTCGGGGTCGTCGGCGAAGACGTCGCCGAGGGCGACGAGCTCGTCGAGGAGCTGCGGCTCATAGGCACGCTCCTCGAGCGCGACCGCCGCCTGGAGCAGCGCGTTGGGCGGGTGGGTCAGGCTGCGGAACGAGACCTCGACCAGAGTCGGGGCGGCCGCGACGAGCAGCAGCCCGAACACGCCGACCGTGCGCTGGCCGGCCGAGAGGTACGCCCAGCACAGGCTGAACACCCAGACGGCGAGGACCGTGACGTCGCCCGCGGCGAACAGCGGCAGTCCGAGGACGAGCACGGCGAGCACCGCCGAGTTGGGGCCCAGCCGCCAGCTCCCGCCGAGCTCGTTGAGGTCGTGCCAGAGGCGCGGCAGCACGCGGCGCACCGCGAGCAGCCCCCAGAGCGTGAACCCCGCCAGCAGCGCCGCGGTGGCGACCAGCACGGCGGTCGGCCACGCCACGTCCCGCGTACGCCGGCTGCCGAGCAGGGTGGCCGCGCCGCGGCCGAGCGCCGCAATCCCGGAGGTGACGGCGCCTCGGCTGAGGCGCGCGCCAGCGAGCGAGAACCACACTTCCGGGCTCGACGGGTCGAGACGGACGGCCTGGAGGAGAATCGCTTCGGCCTGCGGCGGCGGCTGGGTGCGGGCCGCCACCACCAGCGCGAGCGCGAGCGCCGGCAGCCGGTCGAGGTCCATCCGCTCGGCGGAGCGGACGATCTCGTCGGTGCGCTCCTTGACCGCCTCGAGGTTGGCGGGCTCGAGGCTCTGGCTGAGGCGGAACCACGCCTGCTCGATGTCGCCCCCGCGCATGCTGTCCGCGGCGGCGGTGCCTGCGGTCGCGGCGACGGTTGCGAGCAGGACCGCGCTAGCGCGTCGCAGCCAGGAACAGCGAGCGCAGCTGGTAGAGGACATCGTCAAGGTAGCTGGCCTCCTCGCGTACGAGCTGCCCGGCGGTCTTGTCCTTGACCACGCCGAGCAGGTCGATGAAGAACCGGGCGGTGGCGGGATCGCGGCCCCGCCCGGGGATCTGGCCCGACAACAGCGCCGCGGCCTGCTGAGCGAGGAAGTCGACGAGGTCGAGGAAGCCGGCCTCGGGCCCCGGTCCGGTCGCCTCGCCGGACTCGGGCCGCTCGGGGTCGGCCGTGGCCGCGGAGGACGGCGGGGATGCCGGCGGCGGGGGCTCGACCGGGGGCGGAGGCGGCTCGGCGGGGCGCTGCGTCGGGGCGGGCGCCGCGGTCTCCAGCGGCTCCCCTTCGGTGGAGAGCCAGCGCCGGTCGACCACCTTGACCCTGCTGTCCTTCTTCTCTTCAGCCACGCAACCTCCAGCTCGCTGCCGTTGGATCATCTTACGCAGATCATGAAGCGCCGACAAGCCGAACCGCGCGTTGCCGCCGGGCTATACTCGGCCGCCATGAGCGACGGTCACGGGTTCGACGCACTGGTCGCGCTGTGCGCGCGCCTGCGGGCTCCGGACGGATGCCCGTGGGA
>DATIYW010000051.1:0-15455 GCA_035517415.1 Thermoanaerobaculaceae bacterium | reverse complement strand
ATGTCCACCGTGAACCCGAACGAGCTCTGGTACTCCTTGCCCGCCGCGGCCGCGGTCCAGGCCAGAGCCAAGCAAGCGATCGCAACGCCGGTCTTCATCGACGCCTCCCTGTCACGGCTGCGCCAGCACCTCCGGCCCGGCTGCCTGGTTCGCTCCGGACCGGCCTCCGACCTAGAACAACACGACGCTGGGGCGTGCCGCTTTCAGGACGCGGTCAACCTCTCGGACGGGGCGCTTTATTCCCGTGTCCGGGCCGCAGGAGCGGAGGGGACGGCGAGCGCCAGGTCGTCGACGGCGAACTGCCAGTAGTGGAGGGTCGCGAGCACCAGCCGGTCGATCCCCAGGTAGCTCGCGTCGAACCACACCGGGCCGTGACACGAGAGCGGGAACTCCTCCTCGGCGACCTTCGCGCCGTCGCGGAAGGCGGTGATGCGCAGCGTCTCGCCCTCCGCTGCGGGCAGCGCCGCACCGAAGTACGCCCCGAGGAAGTCGAACCCGCCGGGGCGGGAGATCGTGACCGGATGGCCGGAGCTGCTGTAGCCGACGTAGTGGCCGGACGTCACGGTGTTGACGTACCCGTCACCATTCGCCCACACCGCCTCGATCGCGTTGAGGTAGTTCCACTCGAGCCCGGCGAATCCGTTGGGGATCTTGGCGACGGGCGTGCCGGTCACCGACTCGAAGTCGACGGTGGCGGCGGCGCGCTCCGGCCCGAGGGCAGGCGCGCCGGCGCCCGAACCGAGGACGAGCGCCGCGACCCGCATCGGGGCGTCGCGGACCGTTACGCGTCGCTCTACGCGCGGAGTCCCGCCGGGCGCCGCCGCAGCCAGGGTCCACGTGCCGGGCGAGGCGGCGATCCGGAACGACCCGTCCGCGGCGAGCGGCACTTCGATCCTCGCATCGGTCGGGCCGATCACCCACGCCCTCGCCGCGACCGCGGGGACCGTGGCCCCGCCCGTCGCGGCTAGACGCACCCGGCCCGCGATCGCAAGCTCGGGCGCGAGCCCCACCGGGCTCGTGGGGTTGGCCGCGATGAGGTCGGCCGGCGCGCCCGGCAACGATTGGAAGGTCACGTTCTGCGTCCCGTTCCCCGAGGTGACCGCCCAGCCCGGCGGCGGCAGCACGCGGAAGCGGTAGGTTCCCGGGTCCCTGATGACCGCGCTTCGCTTCGCGCGTGACATCGGGAAGTTCGCGAAGCCGCTGAGGTTCGACCTCTCGACGGTGGTCTTGCCACCGGACGCCACCATCTCGACGGCGATCCCGGCCATCGGCTCGTCGCCGAGGTCGAGGGTGCCGTCACGGTTGCGATCGCGGTAGACGTAGCCGGAGAAATCGATCCCGCCGCCGTAGGGCGCGGACCAGTCGGTGCGGGTCTCGTAGGTGCCGCGGAGGTCGTGTCGGTGGAACGCCCACCACCGCCACAGGTCCGCCAGCGGCAGGAGCGCGCCGATGACGAAGACCGCCCACGCCAGCTTGTGGCTCCGCCAGCGTGCGGGGATCCACTTCAGTGCGATCGGCCCCGCCTCAGCGCTTGCGGCTGTTGCGGCGCGCCACCAGCCACGCCCCGCTCATCGTCAGGATCCCGGCGAGGCTCGCCAGCCCGACGCCGTCGAGCGTCGGTATCCGCGTGATGCTGGCGTTCCCTACCTGCGCCGCCGCTGGCCAGGCCAGCAGCGTCGAGCACGTCACCGCGACGAACGGCAGCAACGCTGGGGACGACATTCGAAAGCGCTTCACGGCATACCCCCCGCGGCCCGCATCCCAGTCAGACTCGACAACGCGCGCCTCATGGTCCGCTGAATCGAGGATGGCCCCCGGCGGTATCGCTGTCAAGCACGGGACCGGCACGGGAGTGCCGCACGGTTGGCGATCGGGCGCCCCACGAGATGCGCCGACCCGCCGCCGCGGCGCGGCGGCTCCGGTCGACTTGGCCGCGTCTCGGAGCGTTTAGGGCCTCAGGCGCAAGCGCTACCGCTTCGCGCTCCTCGCGGCGGCGCGGGCGCGGGTCGATGCCGTACGCCTGGCCGGCCGCTTCGCCGCGGCCTTCGCCCTCGTGCGCGAAACGGGCTTCGCGTTCGCTGCCGCGGAGCGGGAGGGGGCAAGCCTCTCCCCTACTCGCTTCGTCGCCTTGGGCGCCGCCTTGGTCTTTGCCTTGGTCTTCGCGGATCCCTGGCCCCCGGGCCCTGACCCCGCCTGCGCACCTCTCGGATGCGTGAGCTGCGCCTGCGCCGCGGCCAGGCGCGCGATCGGCACGCGGAACGGCGAGCAGGAGACGTAGTCCATCCCGACCATGTGGCAGAACTCGACCGAGCTGGGGTCACCGCCGTGCTCGCCGCAGATCCCGACCTTGAGGTTGGGCCGGGTGGCGCGGCCGCGCTGCACCCCCATCTCGACGAGCTGGCCGACGCCCTCGCGGTCGAGGATCTGGAACGGGTCCACCGGGAGCAGCTTCTTCTCGATGTACTCCGGCACGAACGCGCCGATGTCGTCGCGCGAGAAACCGAACGTCATCTGCGTGAGGTCGTTGGTGCCGAACGAGAAGAACTCCGCGGTGGCCGCGATCTTGTCCGCGGTCAGCGCCGCGCGCGGGATCTCGATCATCGTGCCGTACATGTGGTCGATGCGCTTGACGCCGTACTTCGCGCACACCTCGCCGTGCACCTTCTTGGCGAGCGCCTTCTGGTCGTCGAGCTCGGACACCAGGCCGACCACCGGCACCATGATCTCCGGGAACACCTTCTTGCCCTCGCGCAGGAGCTCGACGGTCGACTCGAGGATGGCGCGGATCTGCATCTCCGACACCTCGGGGTAGGTCACGCCCAGGCGAACGCCGCGGTGGCCCATCATCGGGTTGGACTCGTGCAGGTCCTCGGCGCGCTTGGCGAGCTGCTCGGCGGTGATGCCGAGCGCGGCGGCGAGCTTGGCGCGCTCGTCCTCGCGGTGCGGGACGAACTCGTGCAGCGGCGGGTCGAGCAGCCGGATCGTCACCGGCAGCCCGTCCATGACCGCGAGCGTCGCCTTGATGTCCTTCTTGACGAACGGGTAGAGCTCGGCGAGCGCGGCCCGGCGCTCGGCCTCGGTCGAGGAGACGATCATCTTGCGCAGCAGGAACAGCGGCTGCTCCGAGCCCTTGCCGTAGAACATGTGCTCGGTGCGGAACAGGCCGATCCCCTCGGCGCCGAACTCGCGCGCCTTGGCCGCGTCCTCCGGCGTGTCGGCGTTGGTGCGCACCTTCATCGCGCGGATCCGGTCGGCGAGTGCCATGAACTTGACGAAGCGCGGGTTCTCGGTCGCGTCCATCATCGCCAGCGCCCCGGCGTAGACGTGGCCGCGGGTGCCGTTGAGGGTGAGGACGTCGCCCTCGGCGAACGAGCGCTTCCCCACCGTCAGCGCCTTGCGGTGGACGTCGACCTCGAGCGCGCCGGCGCCGACGATGCAGCACTTGCCCCAGCCGCGCGCGACCAGCGCGGCGTGGCTGGTCATGCCGCCGCGGGCGGTGAGGATGCCGACCGAGGCGCGCATCCCCTCGACGTCCTCGGGGTTGGTCTCCTCGCGCACCAGCAGCACCTTCTTGCCCGCCTTGGTCCACGCCACCGCGTCCGCGGCGGTGAACACGATCTGGCCGACGGCGCCGCCCGGCCCGGCCGGCAGCCCCTTGGCGATCAGGTCGGCGCCCTTCTCCGCGCCGGGGTCGACGATCGGGTGGAGGAGCTCGTCGAGCTGCGCCGGGGCGAGGCGCATGACCGCGTCCTCCTTCTTGATCAGGCGCTCCGCGAGCATGTCCATCGCCATGTTGAGCGCGGCGGTGCCGGTGCGCTTGCCGACGCGGCACTGCAGCATCCAGAGGCGCCCCTCCTGAATGGTGAACTCGATGTCCTGCATGTCGCGGTAGTGCTTCTCGAGGCCGCGGCGGATCCCGTCGAGCTGGCGGTAGACCGGCGGCATCGCGGTTTCGAGCGAGGGGAGGTGCTGGTTCTGCTCGTTCTTGGTCGCCTCGTTGAGCGGGTTGGGCGTGCGGATCCCCGCCACCACGTCCTCGCCCTGGGCGTTGACCAGCCACTCGCCGTAGAACCTGTTCTCGCCGGTGGCGGGGTTGCGGGTGAACGCGACGCCGGTCGCGGAGCTGTCGCCCATGTTGCCGAACACCATCGCCTGCACCGTCACCGCCGTGCCCCACTCGTCCGGGATCCCCTCGATGCGCCGGTAGGAGATCGCGCGCTTGCCGTTCCACGACGCGAACACCGCGCCGATCCCGCCCCACAGCTGCGCCCTGGCGTCGTCCGGGAACTCCTTGCCGAGCACCTGGCGCACGCGCAGCTTGAAGCTCTCCACCAGCTCGACGAGGTCCGCTTCCGTCAACTCCGCGTCGGTGGCGCGGCCGCGGGATTTCTTCATCTCGCCGAGCATGCGGTCGAGCTGCTGGCGGATCCCCTTGCCCTCGGCGGGCTCGACCCCGGCCGCCTTCTCCATCACCACGTCGGAGTACATCATGATCAGCCGCCGGTAGGCGTCGTAGACGAAGCGCGGGTTGCCGGTCTTGGCGACCAGCCCCGGAATCGTCTTCGAGCACAGGCCGACGTTGAGCACGGTCTCCATCATGCCGGGCATCGAGCGGCGCGCGCCGGAGCGGACCGACACGAGGAGCGGGTTGCCGGCGTCGCCGAACTTCGCTCCCATCACCTTCTCGACCCTGGCAAGCGCCCGGTCGACCTCGCCCTCGAGCGTCGCCGGGTAGCTGCGCTTGTGCTGGTAGTAGTGCGTGCAGACCTCGGTGGTGATGGTGAACCCGGCGGGAACCGGGATGCCGATGTTCGCCATTTCGGCGAGGTTCGCGCCCTTGCCGCCGAGCAGGTTCTTCATCTCCGCGCGGCCGTCCGCCTTGCCGCCGCCGAACGAGTAGACCATCTTGGGGTTCGCCATGGTGTTCCTCCCGATCCTGGGCGGGCCCGCGCCGTGCCCGAAGGCGACCGCGCCGCCCGCCCGCTTGTTCCCGGTCAACGTGCCGACAGGCGGGAGACGTCCGCGAGTCGGAGGAAGAGCCTCTCCACGCGAGCGAGCAGCGCGAGGCGCGCCGCCCGCAGCTTCTCGTCGTCGCACAGCACCATCACGTCGGTGAAGAACGCGTTGAGCGGCGCGGCCAGCGTGGCCAGGGCGCGCAGGCCGGCGAGGTGCTCGCCGCGATTCGCCGCCTTGGTCACGTCCTTCTCGACCTTCTCGACCGCGCCGAGCAGGTCGCGCTCCGCGCGCTCGGTGAGCAGCTTGGCGTCGGCGCGCCCGGCGCCGCCCTTCGCGACCATGTTGCGCACCCGCTTGAACGCCTCGGCAAGCGGGGCGAACGCCTCCTCGCCGCGCACCGCCTCGAGCGCGCGGGCGCGGGCGACGTCGTCCGCGATCACGCCCCAGCGTGCGGCGATCACCGCCTCGGCGACCTCTGGCGAGATGCCGGCGACCGCGGTGAGGTAGTGCCGCACGCGCTCCTGGAGGAACTCGGCGACCGCCGCGCCGGTCGCCTCTGCCGCGTCGCCGGCGCCCTGTCGCACCACCGCGGCGGCGCGCGCCGCCGCGCCCAGGTCGGCCGGCAGCGGCGCCTCGGCGCAGATGCGCACCACCGCCAGCGCCGCCCGCCGCAGCGCGAACGGGTCCTTGCTCCCCGACGGCACCTCGCCGGCGCCGAACAGCGCCGCGAGCGTGTCGAGCCGGTCCGCGACGCCGAGGACCGCGCCGACGGCGCCGCGCGGCAGCGCGCCCTCGAGGCCGGCCGGCGTGTACTGGTCGTAGACCGCCTGCCACACCGCCTCGGGCTCGCCGTCGAGCCGCGCGTAGATCCCGCCGACGATCCCCTGCAGCTCGGGGAACTCGCCGACCATCGCGGTCACGAGGTCGGCCTTCGCCAGCGCACACGCGCTCGCCAGCGCGGCAGCGTCCGCCTTGACGCCGCGGGTCGCGGCCAGCTCCACCGCGAGCGCCGCGACCTTTTCCGCCTTGACCGCGAACGAGCCGAGCTTCTGATGGAACACGACGCGCTCGAGCGCCTCGCGACGCGCGGCCAGCGGCGCCTTGCGGTCGTGGTCGAAGAAGAACTCGGCGTCGGCGAGGCGCGCGCCGGCGACCCACTCGTTGCCGCGCCGGATCAGCCCTTGCGGGTCGTCGGGGCGGTCGCAGACGGCGAGGAAGAACGGCGCCACCGCGGCGTCGCGCTCGAGCACCAGGCACTTCTGGTGATGGCGCAGCGTCGTCACCAGCACCTCCTGCGGCAGCGCGAGGAAGCGCTCGGCGATGTCGCCGCGCACGATGCCGGGGCATTCGACTAGCTCGGCGAGCTCGGCGACCAGGCCGGGGTCCGGACGTACCGTGCAGCCGACCTCGGCGGCGAGCGCGGCCGCACCCGCCTCGAGGCGGCGCCGGCGCTCCGCCGGGTCGATCACGACGCCGGCGTCCGCGAGCAGACCGACGTACCCGGACAGGCCCTTCGTGCCGTTGATCTCCAGCTCGCCCGGCGACGCCACCCGGTGGCCGACCGTGGCGGAACCGGAATCGACGCCGAACAGCGACAGCGGCACCACCTGGTCCAGCCTGTCGGCGCCGAACAGCGCGACGATGCCGTGCAGCGGCCGGACGAAGGAGTGACCGCCCTGTCCCCAGCGCATCGCCTTCGGGAAGCGCAGCGCCTGGACGGCGCGCGCGGCGATCTCGCCGAGCACCTCGGGCGTCGGCCGACCCTTGAGCTGCCGGGTCGCGGCCACCACCTCGCCCTTCGGCCCCTTGGCGACGCGCAGCGCGTCGACCGACACGCCCTGGCCCTTGGCGAAGCCGATCGCCGCCGGGGTCGGCGAGCCGTCCGAGGTGTAGGCGGCGCGGACCGGCGGCCCGAACACCTCCTCCTCGCGGTCGGCCTGCGTCTCGGGCAGCCCCGCCACGTGGACCACCACCCGGCGGGCCGTCGAGAGGCTGGTGACGGCGGGGGCGCCGAAGCCGTTGTCGGCAAGCTCGGAGGCGAACAGCTGGCTCAGCTGCTCGCGGATCCCCGGCAACGCGTTGGCCGGGATCTCCTCGCAGCGCAGCTCGAGCAGGAACTCCGCGCCGCTCATCTCGCCGCGCCCTTCGCGCCGGCCGGCGGACGACCGCCGCCGTTGCCGTTCTTGCGCGCGCCGCCGAGCGGGAAGCCGAGCCGCTCGCGCTGCTCGATGTAGGCCTTGGCGCAGCGGATCGCGAGGCGGCGCACCCGGCCGATCAGCGCCACGCGCTCGGTGACCGCGACCGCGCCGCGGGCGTCCATCAGGTTGAACAGGTGCGACATCTTGAGCGCGGCCTCGAGCGCCGGCACCACCAGCGGCGGATCGAGGTCGAGGCAGCGCGCGGACTCCTGCTCCCAGTCGGCGAAGTGCCGGCGCAGCATCTCCACGTCGGCGACCTCGAAGGCGTAGCGCGACAGCTCGACCTCATCCTGGTGACGGATCTTGCCGTACGCCAGATCGCCGCCCCACGCGATGTCGTAGACCGACTCCTTGCGCTGGAGGAACATCGCGATCCGCTCCAGGCCGTAGGTGAGCTCGGCCGAGATCGGCTTGAGGTCGATCCCGCCGGCCTGCTGGAAGTAGGTGAACTGGCTGATCTCCATGCCGTCGAGGAGCACCTGCCAGCCCACGCCCCAGGCGCCGAGCGTCGGCGACTCCCAGTTGTCCTCCTCGAAGCGGATGTCGTGCGCCGACGGGTCGATCCCGAGCGCGGCGAGCGACTGGATGTAGAGGTCCTGCACGTCGTCCGGCGACGGCTTGAGGATCACCTGCATCTGCAAGTGCTTGCCGAGGCGGAATGGGTTCTCGCCGAAGCGCGCGTCAGCCGGCCGGCGCGAGGGCTGGACGTACGCGACGCGGTACGGCTCGGGCCCCAGTACACGGAGGAACGTCTCCGGGTGCATGGTGCCGGCGCCGACTTCCAGGTCGTACGGCTGCTGCACGATGCAACCGTGATCGCCCCAGAACCGGGAGAGGGAGAGGATCAGCGACTGGAGGTCCACCCGATGTCACCTTCGCGCCGGAAACGGCGCGCACGGCCGCGAAGAATAGCACAGAGAAGAGCGTGGCCGGTGGCCGGTGGTCGGCGGCCCGAATCGACATCCGCCAGATCGGGCGGCGATCAGGAGCCTTCCACCGAGACGCGGATCCCCGGGTCGACCACCGACTTGGGGACGAGCGCCGGCCAGTAGGCGACCACCTCCTGCGGCTTCGGCCGGCCGCCGGCGAACCCGGTCACGCCCGGTGGTCCGGCCGTGACGAGCGGCGCCAGCTCGTAGCCGAAACGCCCGACCGCGTCCCGCTCCTGGCCGCGAACTCCCAGACGGAGCACGACTTCCGGCGGATCCGGCGACGCGGCGCCAAGCCCCGGCCGGCATACCCCGGTGCCGAGGATCTCGGTCACCCGGTCCGCCGCCGGGAAGTCGATGCCCGCCTTCTCCAACCGCCTCCAGACGATCTCGGCGGCGAGGCGCGCCTTCTCGACCGCGCGCGGCCCCGAGATCACGAGCTGGCCGCTCGCCTTCCAGCCGTCCTGGTACGAGGCCGAGACCTTGTAGCTGTCGGTCCGCTCGCGGCCGCGGATGCCGCTCACGCGCACCCGGTTCTCGCCCGCCGGCTCGAGGCGCGCACTGGCGAAGTCGGCCACGCAGTCCGGCGTGATGTAGCTGCGCGGGTCGCCCATCTCGTACACCAGCTGCTCGCTCACGGTGGCGACCGAGACCAGCCCGCCGGTGCCGGCGTGCTTGGTCACCACGAAGCTCCCGTCGGGGCGGCACTCGAGCACCGGATAGCCGACGTCCCAAAGGTCGGGCACCGTCCACCACTCGGTGAAGTTGCCGCCGGTGCATTGCGCCCCGCACTCGATCACGTGCCCGGCGATCGTCCCGGCGGCGAGCAGGTCCCAGGCGTCCTCCCGCCAGCCGAATTCGTGCACCAGCGGCCCGAGCGCGAGCGAGGTGTCGGTGATGCGGCCCGCGAGCACGATCTGCGCGCCGTCGGCGAGCGCGGCGGCGACCGGGCGCGCGCCGAGGTAGGCGTTGACCGAGAGCACCCGGTCGCGTACGTCCGCGAGCGGCCGCCCCTCGTCCATGTGCGCGAGCCGGCAGCCGGATGCGATCAGCCCGTCGAGGCGCGGGAGCAGGTCGTCGCCCTCGATCACGCCGACGCGCAGCCCGCGGATCCCGAGTTCCCGAGCCAGGCGGAGCACCGCCTCGCGGCACGCCGCCGGGTTCAATCCGCCGGCGTTGGTCACCACCCTGACGCCGCGCTCGACGATCGCCGGCAGCGCGCGGCGGAGGAACTCGACGAAGTCGGTCGCGTAGCCCTTGCCCGGGTCCTTCAGGCGCTGCCGCATCATGATCGACAGCGTCACCTCGGCGAGGTAGTCGAGACCGAGGTAGTCGATCGGGCCGCGCGTAATCAGGTCGATCGGCGCCTGCGGCGAGTCGCCCCAGAACCCCTGGCCGTTGGCGATGCGGACGAGGTCGTTCATCCTCCCCCCGGGCACAGTCTAGCGGGATCCCCGCCCCGGCCTGGCGGCGCCGTCCTCGCGCAGCAGGCGGCGGAGGTACCCCCAGCTCTCGACGCGGCGATCGGTGAAGTGCTCGCGCAGCCCGATCAGCCAGTCCACGGCGTCGGCCGGCGCCGGCGCGGCGACCGCCTCGGGCGGCTCGTGCGACGCCGAGCGCAGCCAGTCGGCCGCCGCGGCGGTGAGCCGGACCACGCGTCCGGCCGGCCGGTGGTCGGCGCAGGTGAAGCCGCGCTCGGTCGGGTCGTAGACGCGGTCGCCTCGAGGTAGGCGTGCGCCGCACGCGCCGCAGCGGTCGAGCTCCGGGAAGACCCCGGCGAGCCGCAGGAACCACAGCTCGGCGTAGTGGACCAGCGCGACCGGGTCCCGCCGGGCGAGCAGGCACTCGACGCAGGCGTCGACGAGACGGAACGCGGCCTCGTTGCGCTGGCCGGGCGGGCAGAAGATCATCGCCAGCTCCGCGAGCACCTGCCCCGCCGCCCACGCCAGCGGTTCCCTCGCGAGATCGAAGGCGGAGCGCACGACGTCGGCATCGTCGAGCGTGGCGAGCTCCGCACCGGGCCGCTCGAAATACGTCGCCCGGATGCGGGCGAGCGGCTCGGTCGCGCTCGCGCTCGAGGCTCGCGAGCTACGGGCGCGGTGCGCCACCACCCGCACCTGACCCCCGCCGCCGGTCAGGAGAACGACCACGAAGTCCCTCTCGCGGAACGGATACCGCGCCAGCACCAGGGCGTCGTCAGTGCGGCTCGGCACCGCCGCCATCCGCCCCGCCACGCCAGCCCGCGATCACCGGCAGGAGCGCCGGCGCCAGCACCGCGGCGCGCCACCGCCGGGCCAGGCAGTCCTCGAGGCCGGCCTCGCCGTCCGGCATCCGCTCCGCGATCAGCTCGAGCGCCGCGCGCGGGCCCAGCACGCCCGGCTCCAGGCCCAGCGCCGCGGCCACCCCGTCGCGCGCCTCGCGCGCCTGGCGGACCCGCTTCTCCTTGACCTTGTCGGGCGCGAACCGCCGCCGCTCGCCGCGCGGCGGCGCCGCCGGCGGGTGGGCCAGGGTCTCCAGGAGCGCGCGCCCGTGGCGGCGCACGGTCGAGCTGCCGACCCCCGGCGTCGCGGCAAGCTGCGCGAGGTCCGCAGGCGGCTTCTGCGCCAGCGCCAGCAGGATCTCGGCCGCGAGCACGCGGAACGGCGGTACGTCGAGGGCCGCCGCGGTCCGCTCCCGCCAGGCGTGGAGCGCCGCGAGGCGATCCCGCGCCTCGCCGCCGAGACGGCCCGCGCCCTTGATCCGCTCGAAGGCGAGCGGGTCCGGCTGCGGCGCCTCCCACTCGACCGACTCGAGTGCGGCGCACTCCTCCCGCCACCACGCCGTGCGCCCGAGCGCCGCGAGTCGCTCGGCGAGCCGCGCGCGGAGCGGTTCGAGGTAGGCGGTGTCCCCCGCGGCGTAGGCGAGGTACCCGGGAGGGAGCGGCCGCTCGCCCCAGTCGGCGCGCTGGTAGCGTTTGTCGAGCTCGACCCCCAGTTCCTTGGCGACGAGCGCCGCGAGGCCGGTCTGCGGCTCGCCGAGCAACTGCGCGGCGACCTGGGTGTCGGCGAGCCGGACCACCCGCGCGCCGAGGTCGCGCTGCAGCACGCGCACGTCGTAGTCGGCGCCGTGCAGGATCTTCTCGACCTGCGGGTCGGCGAGCAAGTCGGCGAACGGGCGCAGCTCGTCGCGCCCGAGCGCGAGCGGGTCGATCAGCGCGTGCTCGCCGCCGAACGAGAGCTGGATCAGGCACAGCTTGTGGAAGTACGAGTGGAACGAGTCCGCCTCGGTGTCGACGCCGACCACCGCCGCCTCCCGCGCGCGTCCGCACAGGTCGGTGACGCGGGCGGCGTCGTCCACCCAGATCGGGTTGAGCACGCCTGTCGCCATTCGCCGCGATGCTAGTTGCGGGGACGTGAATCCGCAACCGGGAGGTTCGCGCTCCGGCGGCAGCCGCGGGTCGAGCTAGAACGCGTCCGGGGGCGCGCCGGGAAGTGCCTGCAGGACGCTGACGTCGACCGTCTCGCCGGTCTCGGCGATCGTGCGCCGGTTGGCGAAGTAGACGCCGGCGACGGCGCGCCAGTCGTCCCACGCGACCGTGACGGTCGGGCTCCCCGCCCGCACGACGACGGTGCGCGCCACCCTGCCGGTGGCCGGGTCGAGCACAACGGTCCACGTCCCCGCCGGCCCCTTGATCTCGACCGAGGGCGACGGCTTGGCGCCGGCGGCGCCTGCCACGTCGGGCAGCGGTGTCACGGTCACTCCCGGCGCCGACCATTGGAGCGGGAAGGTGAGCCAGAGGACGTCCTCGCCGAACCGGCCCAGCGCCCAGCTCACGGCGTCCGACAGCTTCTTGCCGGTCAGCTGGGTGCCGCTGTCCCAGGCGCCGCCGGTGCGCGAGCCGAGGTCGATCGCCGCGTCGAGCTTGGGCCCCTCGGACCACGGCCCGGAAAGCCGCAGGAAGCCGTCCTTCTTGTCGTAGCGGTAGTGCCACGGCCCCTGCTCCCGCGCGGCGGTCGTGATCTTGACCTCGAACTCGAGGTATCCGACGGCGCGCCAGTTCGCCGCCCCGCCGCAGGCCTCGAGCTGGCCCGCCGGCGTGCGCGGGTCGACCGTCTGGGCGATCGCCCCGGTCGTGATGGCGCCTGCGGCGACGAGCGACGCGGCGACAAGTTTCGTCAGCTCCATCGGTCTGTCCTCCCCCACCGGGTCGCGCCAGCAGGCCGACCCGTCCGCTCGTGATTCGCCAGCTGAGAGCGCTCTCATCTTACACCAGGCGCGGTCAAGCCGGCCTCTCCCGCGCGCGGGTCGCGGCCCCCGCGCCGCGCGCCCCGCCGCCCGCGGCTACAATTCGTATATGGCCAGGGTGACGTTCGGCGCGCGGTGTCGGCTTGTCTTCGGCGACGGACGACGCGGACCGGGGGAACACGGCGCGACTCATGGAGACGACCGGGAATGAGCAGCGCCGGGAACGCTCCTGCCCTCGGACGGCACAGCGCGCGCGTCGCGCGCCTCCGGCGGATCGCCCGCCGCGAGGAGAAGGACCTCACGGTGGTCGACGGCGCCAAGTTCGCGGCGGAGATGGCGCGGTTCGGCGTGCCGATCGTCGAGCTCTACGGCGACGCCGAGGCGCTCGCCGCGGCGGCCGCCGAGCCGGCGCTGCGCCGCGTCGAGGAGGCGGGGCGGGCCTACCTCCTCGATGAGTCCACCCTCGCCCACGTCGCGCCGACTCGCCAGACACAGGGGTTGCTCGCCGTGGTCGCGTGTCCCGCCGTCGACCTGCGCTGCGAGGGTATCGCCATCTACCTCGACCGCGTCCAGGACCCGGGGAACGTCGGCGCGGTGATCCGCTGCGCAGCCGCGCTGGGAGCGGACGGCGTCGCCTGCTCGCCGGGGTGCGCCGACCCGTTCTCGCCGCGCGCCGTGCGCGCTTCCGCCGGCCACTCGCTCCGCCTCGCGGTCCAGCCCGACGCCCGCTTCGACCCTCTCGCCGCAGCCTTTCGCCGGGCGGGCGGCACGGTGGCGGGCCTGGCCGGGGCCGCCGGGCTGACGCTCGCCCGCTGGCGTCCCCGCCTGCCGCTGCTGCTGGCGCTCGGCAACGAGGGTCAGGGACT
Source organism: Thermoanaerobaculaceae bacterium (assembly GCA_035517415.1). GTDB lineage: Bacteria > Acidobacteriota > Thermoanaerobaculia > Thermoanaerobaculales > Thermoanaerobaculaceae > DATIYW01. The sequence goes on along the minus strand of DATIYW010000051.1, from coordinate 2,282 downwards.
GGCCCCGGAGGTGGCGGCAGGTTGCGAACAGATCGTCGGGATCCCGCTCGGAGGTGAGGTCGAATCGCTCAACGTGGCGGTGGCCGCCGGGGTCGTCCTCGCCTCCCTGGCGGGACTTGCCGGCGCTCCTATACTTGACTCGGATGGCAAGAGAGGGAGGCACCGATGATCCGACATCGTGACGTCGAGCAGTTGCAGCAGCTCTCTCAGGCGCCGGGCAAGACCCTCACGATCTACCTCGACGTGGACCAGACGAACGCCGCGAACCGCAAGCGGCAGTACGAGACGCACATGAAGGACATGCTCCGCCAGCTCCGCGCCGCCCATCCCGAGGAGGCCGACCTTCCGGGCGTGTGTACCGAGGTCGAGGAGATCGTGCAGCACATCGAGCCCACCGGCAAGACGCTCGTGCTCGCCCGCCACAGCCGCCTGGGCATGACGTTCCGCAAGGTGCTCCGCATCGCGCTGCCCTCGGGCGCGTACTGGACCAACGGCGCCTTCCTCCGCCCGCTGATCGAGGCGCTCGACGAGCACGAGCGCTTCGGCGTCGTCCTCGTCGACCAGAAGCGCGCGCGGCTGCTCACCGTCTACCTCGGCGACATCGAGGAGCACAAGGACCTCATCTCGTCGGTGCCGCCGCGGCCCGACTCCCCGACCACGGACAAGCTCCGCTCCCAGTCGCGGATGGAGCGCCACCACGACGAGAGCGTCTCGTCGCACGTGCGCCTAGTCGCGGGCGAGATCGCGCGCCTGATGGAGCACCTCGAGGTCGACCGCCTGATCATCGGCGGCAACGTGGGTGTCGCTTCCGAGCTGGCGCGCGCGCTGCCGAAGCGCCTCCGGGGCCGGCTGGTCGAGATCCTGCCGATCCCGCTCACCGCCGGACCCGACGAGATCCTCGCCCGCGCCAGCGACGTGCAGACCCGACTCGAGCGCGCCGAGGAGCTCGAGGTGGTGCGCGACCTGCTCAAGGAAGTCCGCCGGGGCGGCCGCGCCGTCGCCGGCCTGTCGGCGACGCTCGACGCGATCAACGAGGGCCGGGTGTGGAAGTTCGTCTACCTCCAGGGCCTCGCGGTCGAGGGCGGGGTCTGCGAGGGGTGCAACATGCTGTTCGATCCGGCCGACGAGCGCTGCGCGGTGTGCGGCAAGGCGGTCGACCGCGAGCCGCACATGGTCGACCGCATGGCGCGCACCGTGATGGACCGCGGCGGTCACGTCGAGATGGTGGACGGCCCGGCCGCCGAGGCGTTACGCCAGGTCGCCGACGTCGCGGCGCTGCTCCACTCGTAGGACGCGAGAGAGCCCGCCGCCGAGAGCGACGCGGTGCGCCGACAGCCGCTCCTGACGCGGCAAGAACTCTCGCGGTCAGCGCTTTCGTACGCGGTCGCGCCCCGCTCGTTGACTCGCGGCGCTAAGCTGTCGACCTCCTTCGCGCCTCCGGCCGGAGTGGCGGAACGGCATACGCAGGGGACTTAAAATCCCCCACCCGCAAGGGTTTGAGGGTTCGAATCCCTCCTCCGGCAAACAACTTACACGCCACGGTCGGAACGCTCGAAACTCCGGGGTCTCGCGGGGGTCTCACTCCGAGAAGTTGCCCCACGCCCGCCGATCTCGCCCCGCTCCGCGCTCCCCCGCCGCCCGGCGCCCGATCGCCAGCCAGCGGCCCGCGGCGCGCCCGCTAGTCGACCGGCTGGATGAAGGGCCTCAGGTATCGCCCTGAAGCATACCTAGTGGTCGGCATCGTCTCGACGTCAATCACCCTGAAACCTGTTTCGTGTTCGAATTCAGCGAGCAGACGTCGGATACTGTCAATGGCCGTGCCGCGTGCCGCCGCGTCGACGTTGGGTTCGACTCTTACATCGGGGTGCGCCGTGGTACTTGGCGGGCTGTCGTCGTGGATTGCCAAAGCCGCCCTGGTGGCTCCGCTCTTCTGTTCGAACGCCTGCAACACCAACTCGAGCTGTTGCATCAGTAGCGCCAATTCCCTTGCCGGACCCGTCATGCCTTGTTCTCCTTGCCTCGGAGTATCGCACGCAGGAGCACCTCGCGTAACTCTAAGAAACGTCAGTTCTGCCGAGCACGGGTGGTACTCTAAATCATCGAGTTGAACGCGCAGTCCGTCACCTTGGCCACGGCAGCGCTCGGCCTCGTTGCCGCTCTCGCATCACCGTTCATCACCTCTTGGCTCGTAGCGCGGCGCGACCGTCGGCACAGAGTTTTCGAGGTAGAACTCACCCGGATCGTTGAGATAGAGGAACTGGCTGGCCAGGTTGCGGAAGTCT
>DATIYW010000050.1:0-20175 GCA_035517415.1 Thermoanaerobaculaceae bacterium | reverse complement strand
CGCCCGGAGCGTCGCGGCCTGCGCGGCGTCGCCCTTGGCCTCGAGCAGCGCGGCCTTGGTCATCAGGTTGGTCATGTTCTCGTTGAGCGCGATCGACCGGTCGGCCCAGCCAAGGCCCTCGTCGATGCCGGTCTTGCTCTGTAGGCAGAACTGCGCCGCCTGGTTCCACCCCTGCCAGGTGAAGCGCGGCAGGCCGCGCAGCTCGCGCCGGATGCTCGCGAGCGTCAGCTGGTCGGTCTCGACCTCGACCGGGAACGACGCCTTCAGCTTCTCCCAGTGGAGCGTCACGTTCACCCGGTTCGCGGAGGGGTCGTCGAGTGTGTACTCGAGGTGCTCCACGAACGGCGCCGGCTCCGGCGTGGCGTCGACGCGCACGGCGTCCTCCTTCTGGTCGTAGCTGAAGCTGCCCCATGCCGACGAGACGGTCGAGAGCGCGAACGTCCACGACTTCTCGGTCGGGACGACGTGCAGACCATAGGTCCCGGCGGGCAGCTCCTTGCCGCCGACCGTCACCGGCGTCGAGAACTCGATCGTCGTGTTCTCGTTCGCGCCGGCGCGCCACACCTGCCCGTACGGCACGAGGCCGCCCCAGATCTTGCGGCCCTTGACCCCGGGCCGGTGGTAGACGAGCGAGATCTCGGTCACCCCGACGGTCTGCGCGACCGCCGCCCTCTGACTCGCCTGCGGAACGGTGAGCGGCGCCTGGGCCAGCGCCGATCCGCCGACCAGCGCCAGCCCCGCCGCGATGCGGACAATGGGACGATTTCCCTTGCTCATGCTCGGATCTCCTTTCGGCATGCTCTCCGACTACGCACGAAGGGAGAATTGGGTTGCAGTCTCAGCGTGCCGCGCATGCGACGACGAATCGATCCTGCGGTCGCCGTGATGCCGCCGGGATTGCTTCGGCGGCTGTGCCGCCTCGCAATACTGGCGGCGGCGCTACCTCGCGGCGGGGCGAGCGAACGCCTCGACGAACCTGACCAGCAACCGGTTGAACTCGGCCGGCCGCTCGAGCATCGGGTAGTGTCCCGCGCCCTTCATGATCGTCGCGTCGAAGTCGGGGGCGACCTTGCGGTTCGCCTCGACCAGCGTCGGCCACAGGTCGCCGTTGATCGCGCGGATCGGCACCCCGGCGTTGCGGAACGCCGGCTCGACGTCGTAACCACCGAAGCTCTCCAGCATTGCGACCGCGATCTCCGGCGCCATCGCGCACGCCCTCTTTTCCACCCAGGCGTGCAGCTCGGGCTCGGCACCGGGGTGGAAGAGCTGCGCGACCATGCCACGGCACGCGCCCGCCGGGTCCTTGCGGTACGCCTCCGCCTGCTGGTGCGCGACCTCCTTCGGCATCTTCTGGTGCGCGTCGTGCAGAGTGTCGACGCCGATCACGCCGATCACGCGCCCCTTGAGCAGCGCCGCCGCCTCGAGTGCGACCGGGCCGCCCAGGGAGTTCCCGACCAGCACGACGCGATGCAGGTCGAGCCTCTCCACGACGGCGCGCACGTCGCCCGCCCATGCGGCGATCGACATCACCGTCCTCCCTCGCCCGGAGGAGCCGTGCCCCGCGAGGTCGAGCGCCACCAGGCGGTAGGTCGCGGGCAGCCCGACGAACTGCTTCGCCCAGAACGAGCGGTCGGCGAGGCCGCCGTGGATGAAGACGATCGCCAGGGGCCCGTCGCCCTGGTCCACGTACGCGATCTCGACGCCGTCCGCCGAGCGGACGTGTCCGGAGACCGGGAGCTGCGGCTGCGCCGTCACCGCCTGGCCGAAAACGAGCGCGAGCGCCGCGGCGAAGGCGACGACCGCGCCATTGCCGAGCCTGTGCATTTTCATGGTGACCTCCGGTGGGATCCGACTGCGGCTATTGTACGCCCGCGCCGTCGCCGGGTTGCCCACCGCCCCGACCATCGCAATCGACCCGCGGCCGGGAGGCATTCCGGCCACGAGATCCGGCCGAGCCCGGCCCGCACGGAATCGGCGCGGCGTGCGGCCGCGTTGTCCCGCTCGAGCGTTCGGCGTCGATGATCGAGGGCGGGAGATGGCGGGAGGTGCAGCGATGGCGTGTGCGAGACCCGGCCTGGTCGTTCTCCGGGGGTCGGTTCTGCGGGTCGCAGTTGGCGCGGCGCTGCTGAGCTCGCTGCCTTGCGTCTCGGCGCTCGGCGCCAAGCCTCCCGAGCGGGCACGCCGCGTCATCCCGGTCGCACCGGGCGGCCCCACCGGCGCCGACTTCTACGTCGCGACCAACGGGAACGACGCATGGTCCGGTCGGCTGCCGGCCCCGAACGCAGCGACGACCGATGGCCCGTTCGCCACGCTCGACCGCGCCCGCGTCGCGGTGCGCGCGCTCGACAAGACGGGACGGAGCCAGGTGGTCGTCGAGGTCCGTGGCGGGACCTACTTCCTCCCCGCCACGCTCCAGTTCTCCGCGGACGACTCGGGCACTCCCAGCCTCGAGATCGTGTATCAGAGCTACCAGGGCGAGACCCCGGTGATCAGCGGCGGGATGCGCGTCAGGCATTGGACCAACACGACCGGCAACACCTGGAAGGCGACGCTACCCGCCTCCACCCAGTACTTCGAGAACCTGTTCTATAACGGCGTCCGCCGTCTGCGTCCGCGCCTCGGCGGCTACCTCGGAACGTACTACCGGTTCGCCGGTACCGTATACCTGGACGCGCCGAAGCCGCCGGCGAGCGCCCCGGATCCGAACTGCCAGGTCTACTTGCCCGGCAGCGGCTGGGAGTGCTTCGACCGCTTCCAGTACGGCCCGGCGGACCCGATCGTGGCGACGTGGAAGAACTTCGCCCCGGTCGCGGGCAACCCCTGCGGCCAGCCGGCCGGGAATCAGGCGATCGCCGGCGACATCGAGGTCCTCGACTTCGAGCAGTTCAGCACCTCCAAGCTGCGCATCGGCTGCATCGACACGGCGAATCGGATCGTCTACATGACTGGGCGGACCGGCATGTCACAGAACCACGCCAGTGAGGAGGGCTTCATCGCCGGCAACCGCTACCTGGTGGACAACGTGCAGGACGCCCTGACCGAGCCCGGGCAGTGGTTCCTTGACCGGGCCGCCACGCCGTGGACACTCACATACCTGGCCAACGCCGGCGAGAACCCCAACACCGATCTGGTCATCGTTCCGCAGTTGTCGCAGGTGCTGGTGGCCTCGAACCTGGAGTACGTGACCTTCCGTGGGCTGACCTTCGAGCACGACGACTACACCGAGCCTGCCGCCGGACACATCTCGGTGGAACTGGAGCCGGACATCGGCGCGGCGGTATCGTTCCAGAATTCGCGGCACATCACGTTCGATTCCGGAATCGTGACGCAGACGTCCGGCACCGGCATCGAGTTCATTCCCTGCGTCAACTCCTCGTCGCCGGCCTACTGTGTCTCCACCAACGGCAACGCCGTGGTCGCCGACAACGTGATCGAGAACAGCGCCTTCTACGACATCGGCGTGGTGGGGATCCGCATCGGCAACCCGTACCAGAACGCCGACACCGACGCCAATGTGCCGCAATCGACCGTGGTGCGGAACAACGTCGTCGAGGGCTACGGCCGCACGCTTCCGGCCGCCTTCGGCATCGGCCAGGGCATGGGACACGACAATCTCTACACCCACAACGACGTGTACGACGGCTATCACTGCGCGATCTCGACCTCGCAGGGCATCGCCGACACGACCGTGCCGAGCGGCATCGGCAACGCCAACAACACCATCTCGTTCAACCATGTCCACGACCTCTTGCAGGGGATCATGAACGACGGCGGGTCGATCCGCATCGACGGCGGGAACTCGGTCTTCACGGCGGCGGGCAACAAGATCCTGAACAACAAGATCCACGACGTGACCGACGCCTCGATCATGGACCCCAACGGCTACGGCGGCAACGGGGTCTATCTCGACGACGACACCGGCCTGGTGGACGTGGAGAACAACCTCGTCTACCGCGTCTCGGGGTACGACGTCTACACGCCGCACGGTCCGGCGGCGCCCGCCGAGGCCAACACGATCAAGAACAACGTCCTGGCGTACGGGCGAAAAGGCATGGTCTCGGTGAACTTCCCCTATGGGAACGGCGTCCCTGCCACGATCCCGCAGGTATTCACCGTGACCAACAACCTCCTCCACTTCGACCGGAGCGACACGTCCAAGCCGAAGTTCTGGGTGCAGGGCGGGTGTCTGTACGCCGGGGGCGCCCCTTTCACGCAATTTCAGGAGTGGAACAGCAACATGTACTGGCGCACCGACGGCGCGTTTGGCGGCTACGCCGAGGCCTTCGCCGTACAGCCGAGCCCCGGCACGGGCGGGAACGCGCCGTGCAACAGCAACGTCAGCGACTACACCTTCTACACCTTTGCCGGATGGCAGGAGCAGGTCGGAGAGGACGCCCACAGCGTCGTCCAGGACCCCGGCTTCGCCGACCCCACCTACCCCGCGGACGACTTCAGCCTGCTGCACGGATCGCCAGGCGTCGGATTCGTCGTGTTCGACCCCAGCCAGGCGGGCCGCTCGAACCCGCTGCTGATGCCGCCGCCGGTGCCCGCGACGTTTCCCACCCAGCTCTTCGACCCGGCCACGGACTACTAGGTCGGCTCGCCCCTGCGCGCCGCGAACCCGGAGCGCCCTGCCGACGTAGAATCACGCGGTGTCCTTGCCATTCCCGAAGCTCTCGCCGACCCGACCGTCAACCCTGGAGGGGGAAACCATGCCGCCGCGCCTAAGGAATCTGCTTGTCATCGCCATCTCGGTCGTCCTCGCCGCAACCGCCGCCCGGGCGGAGGAGCCGCACCCGCTGCTGCTGCAGCGCCCAAGCATCAGCCGGACGAGCGTCGTCTTCACCTACGGCGGCGAGATCTGGATCGCGCCGCGCGACGGTGGCGACGCGCGCCGACTCGTCACCGGCAGCGGCCGCCTGTTCGGGCCGATCTTCTCGCCCGACGGGTCGATGGTCGCCTACACCGGCGCCTACGACAGCAACCTCGACGTCTACGTGGTGGACGCCGCGGGCGGGCAGCCGCGCCGGCTGACGTCGCACCCGGGGCCGGACGAGGCGCTGTGCTGGACCCCCGACGGCAAGCGCGTCGCCTTCCGCTCGCCGCGCGCCAGCTTCGCCGACCCGCAGCAGATGTACACGGTGAGCGTCGACGGCGGCTTCCCCACCGAGGTGCCGCTGCCGCGCGTGCAGGAGGCGTCGTACTCCCCCGACGGGACGCACCTCGCGTACGAGCCGAACTTCCAGTGGCAGGAGGCGTGGAAGTCGTACCGCGGCGGCCAGACCAAGCGGATCTGGATCGCGGACCTCGCCGACTCCAGCGTCGTGACCGTGCCGCAGGCCGACAACTCGAACGACCGCAACCCGATGTGGGTCGGCGACAAGGTCTACTTCCTGTCCGACCGCAACGGCCCGGTCACGCTGTTCACCTACGACCTCAGGACCCGCCAGGTGTCGCAGGTGATCGCCAACGACGGGCTCGACATCGGCTCGGCCTCGGCGGGGCCCGGCGCGATCGTCTACGAGCAGTTCGGCGCGCTCCGCCTTTTCGACCTGGCCACCGGCAAGGTCCGCACGATCGAGGTCCGCGTCGCCGGCGACATGCCGCAGCTGCGGCCCCACTTCGAGAAGCTCGACCCTGCTCACGACGTCCGCAACGCCGCCATCTCGCCGACCGGCCAGCGCGCCGTGTTCGAGGCGCACGGCGACATCTTCACCGTGCCGGCCGAGAAGGGCGACATCCGCGACATCACCGCCACTCCCGCGGTCGCGGAGCGCGACCCGGCCTGGTCGCCGGATGGCAAGTGGATCGCCTACTTCTCCGACGCCTCGGGCGAGTACGCGCTCCACCTGCGCAGCCAGGACGGCCTCGGCGAGGAGCGCCGCATCGCGCTCGGCAACCCGCCCTCGTTCTTCTACCACCCGATCTGGTCGCCGGACAGCAAGAAGATCGCCTACAGCGACAAGCGCCTCAACCTCTGGGTCGTCGACCTCGGCAAGCCCGAGCCGGTCCGCGTCGACACGGACCGCTTCGACTCGCCCGCCTACGAGTTCGACGCGACGTGGTCGCCCGACAGCGCCTGGCTCGCCTACACCAAGCAGCTCCCCAGCCTGCTCCACGCCGTCTACGTCTACTCGCTCGCGACGGCAAGGTCGACGCAGGTCACCGACGGGATGAGCGAGGCGCTCTACCCGGCGTTCGACCGCGGCGGCAAGTACCTCTACCTGACCGCGAGCACCGACCTCGGCCTCGCCGCCGGCTGGCTCGACATGACGAGCATCGGCCACCCGGTGACCCGCAGCGTCTGGGCGGTCGTGCTGCGCAAGGACGTCCCCTCGCCGATCCCGCCGCAGAGCGACGACGAGAAGGCGAAGGACGACGAGAAGAGCGGCGGCGACGAAAAGGCAGACACGGCGAAGAAGGGCAAGGACGACAAGGCCAAGAACGACAAGGGCAAGGACGAGAAGAAGGCCGCTCCGCCCAAGGTCGAGATCGACTTCGACGGCATCGGCCAGCGCATCGTGGCGCTGCCGATCGACGAGAAGAACTACGCCGGCCTCGCCGCCGGCAAGGAGGGTCAGCTCTACCTCGTCGAGACGCCGCTGGTCGACGACGGGGACGGCCCGCCGAAGCTCACGGTGTCGAAGTTCGACCTCGAGAAGCGCAAGACCGAGCAGCTGCTCGAGGGAGTGTCGGCGTTCGACCTCTCCGCCAACGGCGAGAAGATGCTCTACCGTCTCGGCGAGTCGTGGCACATCACCGCCGCCGACAAGGCGCCCAAGCCCTCCGACGGCGCGCTCGCGCTGAAGGACCTCAAGGTCTACGTCGACCCGCGCGCCGAGTGGCGGCAGATGTACCACGAGGTGTGGCGGATCGAGCGCGACTTCTTCTACGACCCGCACTTCCACGGCCTCGACCTCGCCGCGGCGGAGAAGGCCTACGCGCCCTACCTCGACGGCATCACCAGCCGCGACGACCTCAACCGCCTGTTCGAGGAGATGACCGGCAACCTGACGGTCGGCCACACCTTCGTGCGCGGCGGCGCGGAGCCCAAGCAGGACAGGGTCAGTGTCGGGCTGCTCGGCGCCGACTACGCGGTCGAGAACGGCCGCTACCGCATCGCCCGCATCTTCGACGGCGAGAACTGGAACCCCGACCTCCAGGCGCCGCTCACGCAGCCGGGCGTCGACGTCAAGGCCGGCGAGTACCTCCTCGCGGTGAACGGCCGCGAGCTGTCCGGCCGCGACGAGGTGTATGCCCTCTTCACCGAGACCGCCGGCAAGCAGACCGTGATCCGCGTCGGCCCGACGCCGGACGGCAAGGGCGCGCGCGACGTGACTGTGGTCCCGGTCGCCAGCGAGGCCAACCTGCGGCACCGCGCCTGGGTGGAGGCCAACCGGCGCAAGGTCGACGAGCTCTCCGGCGGGCGCGTGGCGTACGTCCATCTGCCCGACACCGCCAACGGCGGATTCACCAGCTTCAACCGCTACTTCTTCGCCCAGGTCGGCAAGCAGGCGGCGGTGCTCGACGAGCGCTTCAACCACGGCGGCGACCTCGCCGACTACATCATCGACGCCCTGCGGCGCCCGCCGATGTCGCGCGTGGCGAGCCGCGAAGGCGACGACTACACCGAGCCGGTGGAGTCGATCTACGGACCCAAGGTGATGATCATCAACCAGTTCGCCGGCTCCGGCGGGGACGCGATGCCGTGGTACTTCCGCAAGGCCGGGATCGGCCCGCTGATCGGCATGAAGACCTGGGGCGGCCTGGTCGGCATCGGCGGCTACCCGGTGCTGATCGACGGCGGCCGCATCACCGCGCCGCGCTGGGCGATCTACGGCCTCGACGGGGCGTGGGAGGTCGAGAACCACGGCGTCGCGCCCGACATCGAGGTCGAGCAGGATCCCAAGCTCGTGCGCGAGGGCCACGACCCGCAGCTCGAGCGCGCGGTCAAGGAGGTGCTCGACCTGCTCGCCAAGAACCCGCCGCGCACGTTCCCGCGGCCGGCGTACCCGGTCTACAAGCACCCCCTGCCGAAGTGGTGATCGAGGTGCGAGCGCGGGGGCTGGATCGATCCGGCCCCCGCTGACCGCGGCAGCGCGGCTGCCGCGAGGCGGTGGTGGAGGAGGAGCGCGATGGGATCGAGGCGGATGGCATGCATTGTGGCCGCGGCGGCGTTGCTTGCCGGCGCCGCGCTACGCGCCGAGGGGATCGACGCCGCGGCGCGCCTGCAGGGCTTCGACGAGTACATGGCGAAGGTGCTCAAGGACTGGAACGCCCCCGCCGTCGGGGTCGGCGTCGTGGTCGGCGACAAGCTCGTGTTTGCGAGGGGATACGGCTACCGCGACGTCGAGCGCAAGCTGCCGTTCACGCCGACGACGTTGTGCCCGATCGCGTCGAACACCAAGCTCTTCACTGCGGTCGCGGCGGGCATGCTGGTCGACGAGGGCAAGCTCGAGTGGGACGCGCCGGTGCGCGACCGCGTCCCGTCGATCCGCTTCTACGACGACGCCCTGAACAACACGGTGTCGCTGCGCGACATGCTCTCGCACCGCACCGGCATCACCCGCCACGACACGATCTGGTACAAGTCGGACTTCACGCGCAAGCAGCTGTTCGAGCGCCTCCGTTACCTCGAGCCGAAGCAGCCCCCGCGCACGGTGTTCCTCTACAACAACATGATGTACGCGGCGGCCGGCTACATCGTCGAGCTCCAGTCGGGCCGCACCTGGGAGGATTTCGTCCGCGCCCGCATCCTCGACCCGCTGGCGATGCGCTCGACGGTGTACACGATCGCGGACGCCGAGAAGTCGCCCGACCACGGCGTCCCCTTCACCGAGCGGCGCGACTCGTTCGAGCTCTACCGCATCCCCTACTACGAGGACACCGCGGGCGTCGCGCCGGCGGGGGCGATCGTCTCCAACATCGAGGACATGTCGCACTGGCTGATCGCCCAGATGAACGCGGGCGTGTACCAGGGCAAGCCGGTCCTGCCCGCCGACGTGCTCAAGGCCACGCTCGCCCCGGCGATCGCGCTGCCCAACACCGGCGGCGAGGCGCGCGGGTTCTGGGAGCTGCTCAATCCCGTCTACGGCATGGGCCGCTGGACCGCGTCGTACCGCGGCCATCAGATCGCCTACCACGGCGGCGACATCAACGGCTTCCACTCGCAGGTCTCGTACATGCCGCAGGACCACGTCGGCGTGATCGTCTTCGTCATCGGCGACCACTGCGCCAGCCTGTACAACACGGTCAGCTACAACGTCTACGAGCGCCTCCTCGGGATGACGCAGACGCCGTGGAGCGAGCGGCTGCTCGAGATCCGGCTCATGGGCAAGAAGGCCGGCACCGAGGCGAGGTCGAAGGCCGGCGCGGAGCGCGTCCCGGGGACGAGGCCGTCGCACCCGCTGCAGGCCTACGCCGGCCAGTACGAGAGCCCGGCCTACGGCGTCGTCACCGTGGGCGTGAAGGGCGACGCGCTGACCTTCGACTTCCACAACATCAAGCTCCCGCTCGAGCACTTCCACTACGACCGCTTCGACACGCCTGACGACGAGGAGTACGGGCGCTGGTCGCTCAACTTCGTCACCAACCCGCAGGGCGACGTCGACCGCGCGGTGATGTCGCTCGACGAGGCGGAGACGACGTTCACGCGTAGAGCCGAGTCGGCCGACCCGGCGCTGCTCGCGCGGCTCGCCGGCGCCTACCTCACCCCGACCGGCTCCAAGGTCATGGTAGCCGTCGGCGAGAACGGGGGCCTCCGCCTCGTCGTGCCCGGCCAGCCCGACGTGGAGCTGCTGCCGTACAAGGGGCTGACCTTCAAGATCAAGGAGTTCGCCGACGTGACGTTCGAGTTCGTGATCGAGAACGGCGCGGTGCGATCGCTCAAACAGCGCGACCCGTCCGGCGAGTTCACGCTCAAGCGCGAGTGAGCCGGCGAGCCGCGCCCTCCTGCGGCCGCCGACGCGAATGACGTTCCGCATCCCGGCCGCCGCGCCGCGGCGGGCGAACCGGCTTGCCCGGCACGAGGCGGACCCCTTCTCTCGTGGCCTCGCACTCTCTCGCGCTCGCGGGTATGATGCGGCTCACGTGCGATCGGAAACCGACACGTCCCGAGCCGCTGCTCGCGTCTGGCGGGCCGTAGGCTTGCCGCGCGGCATCGCGGCCCGCGGGGCTCGACGCGGATGACCGCACGACCCACCCCCGGATTGAAACGCGCGCCCGCATCGGACGCGCCAGACGCCGTCGCCGAGGCGACGCCGCTCCCCGAGACGCCGCGGGAGCCGGCCCGGGTGCCGGCGGCGACGGCCGCACCGCTCCGCCGACTCGTCGAGATCGGATCGACCTTTCTCGCCGTCATCGGCTTCCGGGTGGAGCGGCTGAACGCGGTCTGGGTGGCCGGCGGCGTGGCGTCGATCGGGCTCGCGCACTTCCTCATCGGACGAGGCGACTGGCGCCTCACGGTGCCGTATTTCTTCGCGACCCTCGTCGCCTACTACGGCGGAAACACGGCGATCCTCGCGTCCCGCGGCCCGACCCGCCTGGTTGCGCGTCTCGGCGAGGCCGCAGCCTTCCGGCGCTACGAGACGATCCTGGGGCTGATGTTCCTCAACCAGGGCCTCGGCGTCGGCTGCATGACCGCGTTGCCGCTCGGCCGCGTGCCGATCGCGCCGTGGATCGCGGTCTCGGTCGGCATCGGGCTGTTCGTCGCCGGCGCCGTCGTCAAGCTGTGGGCGACGCTGGTCGTCGGCGTCGACGTGTATTACTACCGCGACATGTTCCTCGGGCGCCGGATCGGTCCGCGGGCCGTCAGCGGGCCGTATCGCCTGCTGAGGAACCCGATGTACGGCGTCGGCCAGCTCCAGGGGTACGGCTGGGCGCTGGTCGCCGGGTCCCTGCCTGGCCTGCTCGCCGCCGCCGCCGGCCACCTCCTGATCTTCGCGTTCTACCTCGCCGTCGAGCGCCCGTTCGTGCGGCGCGTGTACCCGCCCTCGCCGGCGCCGGCAGCTTAGCGGCCGAAGACGAGCGTGCCGCCGATGTGTCCGAGCGTGGCGGCGACCACCATGTCCGCGAACAGCGCGCCCAGGTAGGCGCACGCCGCGACCACGCCGGCGGGCGAGCCGAGGCGCATCAGCCCGTCAGTTGCCGAGAAGACGGCGCCCGAGAGGTGGAGCGCGATGGCGCCCGCGCCGAGGACGAGGAAGCCGATCGCGAACGCGATCTTGACGCGGATCTGCCGGTAGCTGCGACGCCGGTAGCGGAAGTTCCAGTCCCACAGCCCGGAGGCGAGCGTCGCCAGCGAGAAGCCGACCGCGACGACGAGCAGGACGAGGGTGGCGTCGGCGAGCAGCGGCGCCCGTCGCGACACCGCGCCGAGCATCCCGCCGAGACCGAGCTGCCGCGCCAGCGACGCGCCGGCGAGCAGCACCGCGCCGAGCAGCGCGAACGGGAGCAGGCCGATCGGCAGGTGGGTGGCGAGCGGATGGAGGCGGAGCTTGGGCTGCGGCCGGTGGATCTCCATGTCGAGCACGACCGGCACGACGTGGCCGTAGACCGACTCGATCTCGAGCACCGCACCGCACACCGGGCAGACGAGCAGGCCGTTGCCGTCGGCATCGATCGCGGCGAGCACGAGGTGGCACACCGGGCAGCGGAACGTGGGTCCGTAGAAACGGCGCTTGAACGCGTCCGCGATGCGGCCGACCAGGCGGCGGAGGTCCTCGAACATGGCTAGTGCACCTCCTTCATGCGCAGCAGCTTGGAGACGATGATCATCTTCTGGATCTCGGTCGCGCCCTCGTAGATCTGGTAGATCTTGGCGTCGCGGATCAGCTTCTCGGCCGGCATCTCCTGGGTGTAGCCGTAGCCGCCGAGCACCTGCGCGCACTCGATCGCGGCACTCATCGCGACGTCGGCGGCGAACCACTTCGCCTGCGCGGCCTCGCGGGCGTTGTCGATCCCCTGGTCGAACAGCCACGCCGCCTTGTAGGTGAGGAAGCGCGCAGCGTCCAGGCGCGTCATCATCTCGGCGAGCTTGAACGAGATCCCCTGGTTGGAGATGAGCTTCTTGTCGAAGGTGCGGCGCCGCTTCGCGTACGAGAGCGCGATGTTGAGCGCCGCCTTGGTGATCCCGTTCGCGCCGGCGGCCACGCCCGGGCGGGTGTGGTTGAACGTCGCCATCGCGATGTCGAACCCCTTGCCCTCGTCGCCGAGGCGGAACGCCTCCGGCACCTTGACGTCCTCGAGCGTGACGCGGACCGTGTTCGAGGCGTGCTGGCCGAGGTTGACCTCCTTCGGCCCGCGCACGATGCCGGGCGAGTCGGCCGGCACGATGAAGCCGGTGAGCGTCTCGCCGGTTCGCGCCAGGACGAAGTACCAGCTCGCCACCGACCCGTTCGTGATCCACCACTTCACGCCGTTGAGGACGTAGTCGTTGCCGACCTTCGCCGCGGTGGTGCGCACGCGCGAGACGTCCGAGCCGGCCTCGGGCTCGGTCACGGCGTAGGCGGAGAAGGTGAGCTCCTCGGTCATCGGCGCGAGGAAGCGCCGCTTCTGCGCGTCGGTGCCGGCGAGGATCACCGGGTACTGCGACAGCCCGTTGCCGTCGATCGCGGTGGCGATGCCGGAGCAGCCGGTGGCGAGCTCCTCCATCACCATGCAGTGGTCGACGACCGCCTCGGCCGCGCCGCCGTACTCCTTCGGCACGTGGGGGTTCATGAAGCCGCGCTTGAACGCCTCGCGGCAGATGTCGCGCGGGAACTCGCCGCTGCGGTCGTATCTGGCGGCGTTGGGCGAGATCCACTCGCGGGTGAACTCGCGCGCCCGCTCCACCAGCTCCTGCTGCCTCGGCGTCGGGTTGAAGTCCATCGTCAGCTCGCCTCCTCCAGCACCTCGATCACCTTCGCCCGCTCGGCGACGTGGAGCGCGGCGGCGTCGAGGATGTCGACCGGCGGCTCGAGGAACATGTCGGGCACGTACGAGGTGCGCGCCGCGGCGTGGTGGCCGAGCGTGATGCGCAGCCCGAAGAACGCGAGCGCGAGGCAGACGAGCGGGTTGCCGGCGACGACCGCGAGTCCAAGCGGCGAGAGCGTCGCGACGGCGCCCCCGGCAAACGACGCCCTGGCGACCTCCGCCGCGAGCATCCCGACCAGCAGCAGCGAGAGCGCGAGCTTCGCGCGGTGCCCGGCCGGCCAGTTCACGTACATGTGGTTGCGCTCGGTGATCCCGGAGAGGACGGCGGGCGCCGCGCACAGCAGCGCCAGCGCCAGCGACGCGCGCCACAGGAACGCCCACGTCGGCGGCGCCACGCCGCCGATCGTGATGCCGGCGGCGTCGAGCGCGCACGCGCCGGCCGCGACGACCGCGAGCGCGATCACGGCGTGAACCACCATCGAGTGCAGGTGCAGCTCGCGACCGAGCATGGTCGATCTCCCCCCGGCGCCCGCGGGGAGCGGGCACCGCCCGGGCGCATCATAGCAGGGCGGTCTCGACACCGCCGAGGCGTCCCGGCGAGTGTCGCTCCCGCGGCGCGCCGGGCGCAGGTACCGGCGCAGGATTCACTCCTGAGTTGCGTCTCAGTTTCTGTGGACGCGGCCGGCAGCCGCCAGACCCGACCGCGGCGGCGCCGGCAACGCGATCGGCGAAGCGGCCACCGACCCAGGGCCGGCTTGCCGCCTCGCGCCGGTCACTGGTACGGCCCGTACCACAGCTCGCCGCCGAGACCGACCAGCACCGAGCCCTTGTGCGGGTCGCCGGGATTGAGACGGATCCACGAGTAGCCGGTCAGGGCGTCGAGGAAGAACCACTGACGGTACACGCTCTGCCGGTAGATCACGCGCCCGCCGTACTCGGTCAGGCCGACCGTGCTGGTGACGCCGCGCATGAACGCCTCGTACGCCATCGCGTGGCTGTGGCGGAGGTTCTGGTAGAGCACCAGCGCGCTGCGCCAGTCCAGCCCGTGCACCCCCTGCGAGACGGTGCCGATCGTGCCCCAGCGCAGCAGCATCGTCTCGCTGACGACGTGGTCGTAGTCGGCGCTCGAGGTGAAGCCGAACCCGGCTCCGCGCCCCTCCCAGAACCCGACCTCGCGGACGTGGACGAGGTCGGCCTCGCCGATGCTCACGTTCTGGCGGTAGACCGCCTGCCCGAACACCTTGGCGTTGATCCCGCCGGCGACCCCCGCGCGGAGGTTGAAGCGCTGGCCCACCGCTCCGGGCAGCGAGTAACCGAGGCCGCCGAGCCACTTCTCCTCGCTCTCGAGGCTGACGAACTCCGAGCGCAGGCCGAAGCCTTCCTGGCGATCGTGGATGTAGTCGGTCGGGTCGCTGCGGCCGACGAAGGCGTTGAGGCGCCGCTCGAGGTGCGGGAGCGTGACGTTGACGTCGAGGCCGGTCTTGACCCTCGTGCCCTGGACGTTCGAGTGCAGCACCGACAGTTCGGCGCGCCCGTTCACCGCCTCGGCGCCGGCGACGCTGGCGTGGCGGCCGAACAGCCCGTCGAGCCAGAGCGAGGCGCCGCACAGCGTCTGGTAGAGGAGGCGGCGAGCGGCGTCGAGCTTCGACTCGATCCCGAGGACCGCCTCGTGGCACGGCTCGTAGGTGCCGAGGTAGCGCGGGCCGGGCGGGTACGGAGTCGGAGTCGGGGTCGGCGTCGGCGTCGGCGGCGCGCCGGGCGCGGACGCGCCGGGTGCCGGCGCGGGGGTCGGGGTCGCGCCGGGCGCGGGCTGCTGGCACGCGGCCCAGCCCGTGCCGGCGAGATAGATGGCGCTCGCGACCGCGACGATGCGGAGGAGTCGACCCGGGTGCTCCATGAGGTTGAGCCACATTAGCACGGCTGAGTCAAGGTCCGGATCGGCGCGCCTTGAGGCGTCGGCGTCGGCTCCCGGCCGCCCGTCCCGGGCCGTTCGCCTGCTCTGGAGCGAGGTCCGGACGAACACCGGCCCGAGCGGCGGGCGTACGGCCTGCCGCTGGCGGGCGGGATCAGACGGCGAGCCGGCGGATCAGCGCGAGGTGGTGGTCGTCGTGCTCGGCCGCGAACGTGCAGAGGTCGAGCAGGCGCATCGCATGGCCGAGCCGCGGGTGATGCGCGACCCGCGCCGCGTCATCGAGGGTGAGCGGGTCGAGGCTCGCCATGGTCGCGGCCCGAGCGCTCCGGAACCCGTCGAGGACCGCCTCCGGCGAGCGCCGGTTGTAGTCCCGGGCGTTCGTCGCCCGGTTCGTCATGTCGGCCGCGCTCAGCGTCGGCTCGCCGCGGAGGAACTCGGCGATCCGCGTCTGCCACAACGCCTCGACCGTGCAGAGGTGGCCCGCGTGCTCGAGCGCCGACCACTTCCCCGGCTCGTGGCGGACCAGGGCGTCGGCCCGGATGCCGCGAACGAGCGCGTCGAGCCGGAGCGGCGTGCCGCGCAGCCGCTCGAGCAGCGGCCGGAACATCCCCGCTGGCGCCCCGAAGTCCCAGCGGTACTCGAGCCAGGGCAACACGTCGAAGGCCATCGTGTCCCTCCGCGGATCATACGGTCCGCGAGACCGGGAGTTGCCGCGGCCCCCGGCGATCGGCCGGACCGGCCCCGCCGGCGAGTTCGGCGGCCGCGCCGGTCGGCAGGCCGGGGTCCCGTCGAGGCGCCGGCCGCGCGGCCGTCTCGCGGCGCGGAGGCGTTGCCGTCTCGAGGGCAGGATCGGGTTGTTGGATTCGTCGGGCGAACGCGGGTGGGGGGTCGTCGGTGCAGCGGAGCGCGGCGGGGCCGCGCCGGCTCAGTCCTCCTGGCGCGGCTGAGGCCCGGGCACGATCCCGGCGATGTCCGGGTCCACGCCCTGGGGCGCCGGTGGCCGTTCCTTCTTCTCCGCCTGGCGCTGCTGACGCTTTGCTGCCTTCTCCTCGCGGTGCTGCTGGCGCTGCCGTTCCCGCTCGCGCTTCGAGAATGTCGCTCGGTGTTTGACTGCCACGGTAGCCTCCCAGGCTCGATCCATCGCGGGTGTGAGCTCACCCGGCGTGTGCAGGGTAGCACCCCGCCACGGCAATGAGACCATCCAAGCGCGCCGGCCCGCCGCCGAGGACGCGCGACCGCGCGTTCACGCTCATCGCGGTCCGGCGCCGACCGGCCGCGACGACACCGGCGGCGCGAGCCGCCCGAATCGCCAGATCGGAAATCGCGAGGCGCGGGCCGCGAGACGCGCGCTGGCCGTGCCCCGCCCGGGACTCAGTAGCGGTCCCGGCCCCCGCCGTAGCCGCCACGACCGCCGCCGGCACCCCGGCCGCCGCCGAATCCGCCGCGGCCGCCGCCGGGTCCGCCGCGGTCCGGCTTGGGGCGCGCCTCGTTGACGATGATCGCGCGTCCACGGACTTCCTTGCCGTTGAGGCCGGCCATCGCCGCCTTGGCGTGCGCGTCGTCGGCGAACTCGACGAAGCCGAAGCCCTTCGACCTGCCGCTTACGCTGTCGGTGAGCACGCGGACCGAACCCACCTGGCCGAAGGCGGAGAACATCTCCTGCAGCTCAGCCTCGGTCGAGTCGTACGAGAGATTGCCAACGTACAGCTTCATGCTCGAACCCCTTTCGCGGACGAAGTCCGGCGCTCGTGTTCGTACCGAGCGACCCACCACCCCGTACGATCTGGACGGTGTGAGACGCAGTATAGCTCATCCCCAGCGCGCCCCGCCACGTCAAGCCGGCGCGGGCCCCGCCTCACATCGAGGCATCCTGGACGATCACCCAGCGTCCGCCGCGGCGGAGCAGGACCAGCAGCGTCAGGCCGGACCGCTCGCCGCCGTCGGCCTGACGCAGCGTCCAGCGCGCCGCGACGCTGACCCCGTGCACGCGCGACGGCACCGCGTCGCCGAGCAGGCTCGACTCGTTGCCCCACGCTTCGCGCATCTCCAGCGTCTCCAGGGTCAGCGTTCCCATCGCCGCCGCGCTCGGGTAGTGCTCGCGGTAGCGCTCGAGCACCGCCTCGCGCCCCCGGGTGAGTCCGGACTGCCCGAGGAACACCGCGTCGTCCGCATAGGCGGAGCAGAACGCGGCGAGATCGCCGCGGTTCCACGCCGCCGCCTGCTGCTCGAGCAGCGCCGCCACCTGGGCGCGCGCCTTGTTGCTGTCGCGCTCGTGGGCGAGGCGGCACCAGAGCGAGCCACCCGGCCCGTTGACGTAGCGGTGCGGCGCGGTGATCGCCGGGTCCGCCATCACCTCGTCGGCGGTCGCGAAACGGTAGCCGCGCGCCTCCAGCCAGGCGAACAGCGCGTCCCACTGGGCCGCGCCGACCTCGTTGGCGTGGAGCAGCAGCACCTGCGGAACCGGGCGGCCGAACAACTCGTCGCCGGTCTCGGTCTGCGCCTGGACCTCGACGCGCAGCGCCGCCTGGTAGTCCTCGCCGACGCGCGCCATCGCCGCGGCGTCGCCCGCCGCCCGCGCCCGCACCCACGCCTCCTCGTACGACCAGTCCTGGTCGTCGACCGTCACCGGCACGTTGCGCTGGCCGCTGCGCTCGAGGTACGCGCGCATCGCGTCGAGCTTGGCCTCGGTCTCGCCCTCGCGCAGGTAGGGGAAGCGGAAGAACCGCACGGCCTTGCCCTTGCCGGCGAGGAAGCCCGCCAGCCCGGCGCGCCCGGCTTCCGCGTCGGCGATGTACGCGTCCTGCGCGGTGCGGTCGTAGTCGAGGTGACTGGCGGTGTGATTGCCGAGCTCGTGCCCGGCCGCCAGCCACCGCTCGAGCAGCGCGAGGTCGGCGGCGCCCTCGACGTGGCCCCAGATCACGAACCCGACCGCCGGGACGCGATGCCGTCCGAGGACCGCGAGCAGGCCGGAGGTGATGCGCTCGCGCTCGGCCGCGTCGACGTGCAGCCGGCCGCCGCCGATCGGCAGGTCGTCGACCGTGATCAGGATCGGCCGGCCGGCCGTGCCTTCGCCGGCGCCCACGAGCGTCGCCCACAGCAAGGCCGCGACCGCGAGCCGCATCGACCTCATCTCCGCCTCCATCGCGCCCGCCCGGCGGCAGCACCGGACCCCCGCCGCCGGCGGGCGGTCGCCTTCACGCGACCGCGTGCCGGTCGTCGTTCCACAGCACGATCGCCGGGTCCGCCGGCGAGTGCTCGTAGCCGAGGATCGAGAGCGCCGCGGTCGAGAGCACGAAGTGGTGTGCGTCCGACGCGCCGAGCATGATCCAGCGCGCGGCGAGGACGCGGAAGAAATGCCCGTGGCCGAACAGCAGCGTGCGCCCTCCCCAACCGCGCAGCCGGCCGATGACGCGGTCGGCGCGGATGCCGATCGCATCGGGCGACTCGCCGCCGGGGCAGCCGTCGCGGAAGATGTCCCAACCCGGCCGGTCGACGCGGATCTCCTTCGACGTCTTGCCCTCGTAGGCGCCGTAGTCCCACTCGACGAGGTCGGCGTCGGTCTCGGCGTCGGCCGCGTAGCCGGCCAGCTCGCAGGTCCGGCGCGCCCGCACCAGCGGGCTCGTCAGCACCCGGTCGAACGCGACGCCGCGGATCCGCTCGCCGAGCGATGCGGCGTTGCGCTCGCCGCGGGGGGTGAGCGGGAGGTCGGTCAGTCCGGTGTGCTGACCGCTGATCGTCCAGGCGGTCTCGCCGTGGCGGGCGAGGTAGACGAGCGGCAGCGCCGCGCTCACGCCGGCACCCCCCAGCGCCACTCGCGGATCGCCGGCATGTCCTCCCCGTGCTCGCAGATGTAGGCCTTGTGCTCGACCAGCCGGTCGCGCATCGCCTGCTTGAGGTAGGCCGCGCGGCTGCCGAGCTGCGGCAGGCGGTCGACCGCGTCGCCGGCGAGGTGAAAGCGGTCGAGGTCGTTGAGCACCGCCATGTCGAACGGCGTGGTGATCGTCCCCTCCTCCTTGTAGCCGCGCACGTGCAGGTTGTCGTGGTTGCGCCGCCGGTAGGTCAGGCGGTGGATCAGCCAGGGGTAGCCGTGGTAGGCGAAGATGATCGGCTTGTCGGTGGTGAACAGCGTGTCGAAGTCGTGGTCCGAGAGGCCGTGGGGGTGCTCGGAGGCGGGCTGCAGCTTCATCAGGTCGACGACGTTGACGACGCGGATCCTGAGCTCCGGGAGGTGCTGGCGCAGGAGCTGCACCGCCGCCAGCGTCTCGAGCGTCGGCACGTCGCCGGCGCACGCCATCACGAGGTCGGGCTCCGCGCCGCGGTCGTTCGAGGCCCACTCCCAGATGCCGATGCCGGCGCTGCAGTGCTTGACCGCCGCATCCGCATCGAGCCACTGCGGCGCCGGGTGCTTGCCGGCGACGATCACGTTGACGTAGTGGCGGCTGCGCAGGCAGTGGTCGGCGACCGAGAGCAGGCAGTTGGCGTCGGGCGGCAGGTAGACGCGGATGATCTCCGCCTTCTTGTTCATCACGTGGTCGATGAAACCGGGGTCCTGGTGGGTGAAACCGTTGTGGTCCTGCCGCCAGACGTGCGACGCGAGCAGGATGTTGAGCGAGGCGACCGGCCGGCGCCACGGGATCCCGCGCGTCACCTTGAGCCACTTCGCGTGCTGGTTGAACATCGAGTCGACGATGTGGATGAACGCCTCGTAGGAGTTGAGCAGGCCGTGGCGGCCGGTGAGCAGGTAGCCCTCGAGCCACCCCTGGCACTGGTGCTCGGAGAGCGTCTCCATCACCCGCCCCTCGGGCGCGAGGTGGTCGTCGGAGGCGACGGTCTCGCCCATCCACTGCTTGGCGGTCGCCTCGTAGACCGCGTCGAGGCGGTTGGACGCCGTCTCGTCCGGCCCGAACATCCGGAAGTTGCGCTGACTTTGATTGAGCTTGATCACATCGCGCAGGAAACGGCCGAGCACCCGCGTGTCCTCCGCGTCGACCGCGCCCGGCGCCGGGACCTTCACGGCGTAGTCGCGGAAATCGGGCATGCGCAGCTCGTGCAGCAGGACGCCGCCGTTGGCGTGCGGGTTGGCGCCCATGCGCCGGTCCCCCTCCGGCGCGAGCGCGGCGAGCTCCGGCCGGAGCCGGCCGCCGGCGTCGAACAGCTCCTCCGGTCGGTAGCTGCGCAGCCACGCCTCGAGCGCCTTGAGGTGCTCGGGGTTGGCGCGCGGGTCGGCGAGCGGCACCTGGTGGGCGCGGTAGGTCCCCTCGACCTGCTGGCCGTCGACGACCTTCGGCCCGGTCCAGCCCTTCGGCGTCCGCAGCACGATCATCGGCCAGCGCGGGCGCGCCGCGACGCCG
>DATIYW010000049.1:0-19123 GCA_035517415.1 Thermoanaerobaculaceae bacterium | reverse complement strand
GCCACGTCGGCGTCCCTCTGCTTAGCCGCGCCGGGAAGGACCGGGGCCGAGACGGTGATGCGCATGCGGCCGTCGGCGAGGCGGGTGGCGAAGATCGGCACCATCGGCGCACCGGTGCGGACCGCGAGCAGGGCGGCGCCGGAAGGGGTCCACGCCGGGTGGCCGAAGAACTCGACGAACACGCCGGGGGCGTCGATGTCCTGGTCGATCAGCAGGCCAAGCGAGAGGCCGCTGCGAACCGCGGCGACGAGCTTGGCTCCGGCGCCCCTGCCGCGCAGCGCCGTGTCGCCGCCGAAGCGTCCGCGCAGCCGCCGCGCGAGGTCGTCGAGGCGGGGGTCGAAGACCTCGCGCGCGGCGACGGTGAGGGGGTGGCCGATCGCGCCGAGCGCGAGGTTGAGCCACTCCCAGTTGCCGCAGTGGCCGGTGATCACCATCGCGCCGCGCTCCGGGGAGACGGCGCCGCTGAAGTTCTCGAGGCCGACGAACTCGGTGCGGGCGAGGATCGCGGCGGGCGTCGCCGACCACAGCCAGGCGACCTCGCCGACCAGCGTGCCGAGGTGGCGGGCGCAGGCGGAGACGACCGCCTCGCGCCAGGCGGCGTCGCGCTCGGGGAAGGCGAGCGCGAGGTGCGCGAGGGCGCGCCGGCGCTGCTTGCGCGATCCGGCGAGGGCGAGGCTGCCGAGTCCGCTGCCGAGCGTGCGCAGCCAGGACAGCGGCAGCAGCCGCGCCGCCGCCAGGACCATGCGCAGCGCCGGGTAGCCGAGGCGGTGGCGCCAGCGGCGCGCGAGCTCGCCCACGCCGAGAGTCTAGCCCGGATGCCTCGCCGGTGTCCCGCCGCGCAGGCGGATCGCGGCGCGACGGCCGGGCCAGCGAGCGGCAATCGCCGGCGCTTGCGGCTATCATCTGCGCGGGAGGCGCGAGTGGCCACGAGACGCGGCGAGGTGTTCATCGTCGCCTCGCCCTCGGGCGGCGGCAAGACGACGCTGATCCACCGGGTGATGGCGGAGCTGCAGGCGGCGGGGCGCGAGGTCCACTTCTCGGTCTCGCACACGACGCGCTCGCCGCGCCCCGGCGAGCGGGACGGCGTCGACTACCACTTCGTCGACCGGCCGGCGTTCGAGCGCATGATCGCGGCGCGCGAGTTCCTCGAGTACGCCGAGGTCCACAATAACCTCTACGGCACCTCGCGGGGCGAGGTCGCCGGCCGCCTCGAGCGGGGCTGCGACGTGTTCCTCGACATCGACGTGCAGGGCGCGCGGCAGGTGCGCGCGTCGATCCCGGACGCCGTGAAGGTGTTCGTGTTCCCGCCCTCGTACGCCGAGCTGCGCCGCCGCCTGGTCGCCCGGCGGCAAGACGACGAGGCCGCGATCGCGTTACGTATCAGAAACGCTGTCAAGGAGATGCGCGAGTACGCGGAGTTCGACTATGTTATCATCAACGACCGCCTGGAGGAGGCGACGCGCCAGCTCGGCAGCGTCGTGGCGACGTCCAGGATGCGGCCGCTGCGGATGCGCGACGAGGCGCAGGCGATCGTCGAGGAGTTCGAGCGCGCGGTGAAGGAGGAGTGATGCCGGATATGCCCGCAGGTGTCGAGAGCACGTTTCGCTACATTCTGATCGCCGCGCGTCGCGCCGAGCAGTTGATCGCGGGCGCGAGGCCGCGCGTGCCCACGCGGCACGTCAAGCCGACCACCGTCGCGCTCGACGAGCTGTCGGTGGGCAAGGTGCCCTGGCACCCGGTCACCGCCGAGGAGTACGAGGCGCTCCTCCACCAGGAGGCGGCGCTGAAGGAGAAGGAAGACCTCATGCCCACTCTCTTCCCGACCGTCCCGCCGGTGATCCCGGTCGTGGTCGAGGCCGAGACGGAGGCCGACGAGGAAGAGGAGGAGGAGGCGCTCGAGGACGAGCTCGAGGGCCCGGAGTTCGACGAGAACCTCGAGGTCGTCAACGAGGCCGGCGCCGACGAGCTCCTCACCGAGGAAGTGCCCGCGCCGGAGGAGTAGGTGCGAGGTCGCGTGGTCCTCGGCGTGTCGGGCGGCATCGCCGCGTTCCGCGCCGTCGAGGTCCTCCGCGGCCTGGTCAAGTCCGGCTGCCGCGTCCACTCGATCCTCACCCGCAACGCGACCCGCTTCGTCGCCCCGCGCACCTTCGCGGTGCTGTCCAACGAGGGCGCCGAGGTGTCGCTCTGGGCCGACCCCACCAACCCGGGCGTCGACCACGTCGCGCTGGCGCGGCGGAGCGACCTCCTGCTCGTCGCGCCGGCGACCGCGAACGTGATCGGCAAGATGGCCGCCGGGATAGGCGACGACGCGCTCACGACGTACGCGCTCGCGCACCGCGCCGCCGTCGTGATCGCGCCGGCGATGAACACGTTCATGTGGCGGCACCCGGCGACGCGGAGCGCGCTCGACGTGCTGACGGCGCGCGGCGCACTCGTCGTGCCGCCCGCGACCGGCGTGCTCGCGGACGGCGAGGTCGGCGAGGGCAAGCTCGCCGCCGTCGGGGAGATCGTCGGCGCGGCGCTCGCCGCGCTGCCGCCGCGCGGCCCTCTCGCCGGCGTCCGCCTCCTCGTCACCGCCGGGCCCACCCGCGAGCCGATCGACGCGGTGCGGGTGATCACGAACCGCTCGTCCGGCCGGATGGGGGCCGCGCTCGCCGCCGCCGCCGCCGGTCTCGGTGCGAAGGTCGTGGTGCTCGCCGGTCCCGGCGTGCAGGTGGAGGCGGGCCTCGCGGTCGAGCGGTTCGAGAGCGCGGCCGACCTCGAGCAGGGGCTCGCACGCCTCGCGCCGACCGTCGACGCGGTGTGGCACGCCGCCGCCGTCGCCGACTTCCGCCCCGCGGCGGTGGCGGCGGGCAAGCTCGACCGCCGCCGGGGCGGCCTCCAGCTCGCGCTCGAGCCGGTCCCCGACCTCGCCGCCGGGATGCCCCGCGCCGGCGGGCGGCCGTACCTCGTGATCTTCGCCGCCGAGACCGCCGCCGAGCTCGAAGGCCGCGCCGCCCGCAAGCTCGCGGAGAAGGGCGCGGACGCGGTGGTGGCCAACCCGATCGACGAGCCCGGCCTGGGCATGGAGACGGAGCGCAACCGCGCCGTCGTGCTCTCGCGGCTCGGCCTCCGCCGCGAGCTCGCGGCGCAGGAGAAGGCGGCGCTGGCCCGCGAGCTCGTCCTCGCGCTCGCGCCCGAGATCCTCTCCCGGCGCGGCTGATGCGCCCGATCGTGATCCCCGCGGCGAATTTCCGGCGGCAGCATCGCCGCGGCGAGTGCGCGCGATGGTGAGCCGCCGCGACTTGCTCGCATACCTCGACGACTTCGGCTGGCGAGACGTCGACGCGCGGATCGGCGGCGCACGGCCGGCGCCGGCCGGGTCCGCCGCCCGCGGCCTCTCGGGGGCGGCACGGGAGCCACGCCGGGCGCCGCGGACCGAGGCCGCGCCCCCCCGCGCTCGGGAGGCGCGCGAGGCGCCCGCCGGTGACCCGCTGGCCGCGGCGGACCTCGCGGCGATGGGCAGCGCGCTCGCCGGCTGCCGGCGCTGCCGCCTCTGCCAGGGCCGCACCCAGGTCGTCTTCGGCGTCGGCAACCCGCGCGCCCGCGTCGTGTTCGTCGGCGAGGGGCCGGGCGCCGAGGAGGACCGCCGCGGCGAGCCGTTCGTCGGCAACGCCGGCCAGCTCCTCAACGCCATGCTGCCGTCGATCGGCCTGCGCCGCCAGGACGTCTACATCGCCAACATCGTCAAGTGCCGGCCGCCCGGCAACCGCGACCCGCAGCCGGACGAGGCCGCGGCGTGCATGCCGTTCCTCAAGCGCCAGATCGAGCTGATCGACCCGGAGGTGATCGTGCTGCTGGGCCGGATCGCGGCGCGCTACCTGCTCGGCACGTCCGCGCCGATCTCCAGCTACCGCGGGCGCTGGACGACATGGCAGGGGCGCGACGTGCTGCCGACCTACCACCCGGCGTACCTGCTGCGCAGCCCGCTCGGCAAGCGCGACTCGTGGGCGGACTTCAAGAAGCTCAAGCAGCGCCTCGACGCCGCCGGAGCCGCGAAGCGCGGCTGAGGCGATGCGAGGCACCGGAGGCGAGCCGATGCGGACGATCGACCTGCGCAGCGACACCGTGACGCGTCCCTCCGCCGAGATGCGCCGCGCCATGGCCGGGGCCGAGGTCGGCGACGACGTGTTCGGCGACGACCCCACCGTCAACGAGCTGCAGCAGTACGCGGCGCGGCTGTTCGGCAAGGAGGCCGGGCTCTTCTTCCCCTCGGGCACGATGTCGAACCAGGCGGCGCTCGCCGCGCACACGCGGCGCGGCGACGAGGTGTTCCTCCACGACCGCGCCCACATCCTCCTCTACGAGCAGGGCGGTGCGGCGGTCCACTCGTCGCTGCAGTTGCGCTGCTTCGCTTCCCCGGATGGCATGCTCGACCCCGGGGCGATGGAGGAGTTCGTCCACACCGACGAGGACCCGCACCTCGCGCCGACGCGGCTGGTGGCGCTGGAGAACACCCACAACCACTGTGGCGGGCGCGTGCTCGACCAGGCCAGGGTGTTGGCGGTGAGGGGGTTCTGCGACCGCCACGCGCTCGCGATGCACCTCGACGGCGCGCGGGTGTGCAACGCCGCGGTCGCCTCGGGGCGGCCGCCCGCCGAGCTCGCCGCACCGTTCGATTCGGTCAGCGTCTGCCTGTCGAAGGGCCTGGGCGCACCGGTCGGCTCGGTGCTGCTCGGCTCGTCGGAGTTCGTGCGCCGCGCCCTGCGCGCGCGCAAGTCGCTCGGCGGCGGCATGCGCCAGGCGGGGATCATCGCCGCGGGCGGCCTCTTCGCCCTGCGCCACAACATCCCGCGGCTGGCCGAGGACCACCGCCGCGCGCGGCTGCTGGCGGCGCGCCTCGCCGGCGCGGCCGGCCTCGCCGTCGACCCGGGCGCGGTGGAGACGAACATGGTGTTCGCGGACACGCGGCCGTCCGGCCTGCGCGCGGGCGAGGTGGTCCGCCGCCTCGCCGCCCGAGGCGTGCTCTGCCTCGACGAGGCGCCACACCTGGTGCGCTTCGTCACCCACCTCGACCTCGACGACGGCATGGTCGAGGAGGCGGCCTCGATCATCCTCGCAACGGCGCCGGCGCTGCGCGCCTGACGGCACCGCCCGCGAGGGCCCAAGCTCCTGCGCCGACAGCGTTTCAACGTGCTATATTGAGCGCGATCTATGCGCACCCGTTGGCCATTTTCGCGCTCGCTCCTGTACCCTCTGACCGCCGTCCTCGTCGCGCTCGCGGTGCTCCCGGTCGGTCTCGCGGGCTGGGCGTTCGTGACCTCCAACCGCGAGCAGGTCGCGACGCTCGAGAAGCAGTACCTGACGCGCCAGGCGGTCGGCCTCGCCCGCGAGGTGCAGATGTTCTTCCTCGACTCCGTCGGCCGGATCGAGGCGGTGGCACAGGTGCTGCGCCCGTCGGCGGGGCGGCCGCTGGAGGGCGATGCCGCCTCCGCGCTCCTCACCGACGTGGTCCGCCGCAACCCCAACCTGATCCTGCTCCGGCTCCTGGACGCCTCCGGGCGGGGACCGTTCGTGCAGACGCGCGCCCTCTCCGCGTCCGCCGAGGCGGCGATCGAACCGCTGCTCGGCGCCGCGTTCGCCGCCAACCTCCAGGGCAAGCCGGTGCGCCGGGACCTCCTGCGGCTGGAGGGCGAGGCGCCGCTCGTGCTCGTCTCGCTCCCGCTCGTCGGCAGCGACGGCAAGGTCGGCGGCGCGATGCAGGGGATCGTCTCGCTCGCCGGCGTCGCGTCGCGGGTCGCCGAGGAGAGCGGGCGCGGCGTCACGGTCGACGTGGTCGACGACCGCGGCGAGGTGGTGTTCTCCAACGACGCCGCGCGCGTCGGCAAGTCGGCGCGCGCCCACCCGCTGGTGGCGCAGTTCCTCGACGCCCCGGTGCGGCTCACCAAGACCTACCGCGACCCGCTGCGCCCGGCCGACGACGAGGAGCTCGGCTCGCTCTGCCCGGTCGAGACGCCGCCCTGGGCGGTGGTGACGGCGCGCGACGTCGAGGTGGCGTTCGCCGCGGTGCACAGCATGGCGCAGCGCACGGCGCTGCTGGCGCTCGCCACCGGGCTGGTCGCGACGCTCGCCGGCGTCGTGCTGGCGCGCCGCATCACCTCGCCGCTGCGCCACCTCGCCGAGGTGACGACGTCGGTCGCCGAGGGCGACTTCTCGCGCCGGGTGCCGGTGCGCTCGCACAACGAACTCGGCCAGCTCGCCGACAACTTCAATGTCATGGCGGCCGAGATCGGTCGCACGATCGGCTCGCTCCACGACGCGCTGCACGAGAACCAGGAGCTGCTCGTCGACTCGATCCGCGCGCTCGCGGCGGCGATCGACGCCAAGAGCCCGTACACGCGCGGCCACTCGGAGCGCGTCAGCCGCTACGCGATGGCGATCGCGCAGCACTACGGCATGGGCGGGAACGAGCTCAAGAAGGTCGAGATCGCGGCGCTGCTCCACGACGTCGGCAAGATCGGCATCGAGGACGCGATCCTCGGCAAGCCCGACGCGCTGACCGAGCCGGAGTTCGCCCAGATGCGCGCCCACCCGCTCAAGGGCGCGGCGATCGTGAGCCCGATCAAGCGCCTCAAGGACATGCTGCCGGGCATCCGCTCCCACCACGAGAACTGGGGCGGCGGCGGCTACCCTGACGGGCTGGTCGGCGAGCAGATCCCGCTGATCGCCCGCATCATCGCCGCCGCCGACGTGTTCGACGCCATGACCACGCACCGGCCGTACCAGCGGGCGATCAGCCTCGAGCTCGTGCTCAAGCAGATCCGCTCGATGTCCGGCTCGCGCTTCGACCCCGGCGTGGTCGACGCGTTCTTCGCCGCGGTCGAGGCGGGCGACCTGATACCCTTGGGGCGGGTGGAGGTCGCGTGAGGAAAGCCGGCCGCACTTTCGTCGCTTCGATCGTGTCAGCTCTTGCGCTGCTGCTCGGCGGGTGCTCGTCCTCGTCGGCGCCGCCACAGCCGCGCGGCCAGGACGTCAGCGCCCGCGACCCGCTCGGCGCGACCGTGCTGATGCAGCAGGGCCAGAGGCTGGTGGCCGAGGGCCGGTTCGCTGACGGGATGGCGAAGTACCAGGCAGTGCTCAAGATGCAGCCGAAGAACCCGACCATCCACAACCTCATCGGCCAGGCCGATCTGTGGCGCGGCGACGCGGCCAAGGCGGTCGACTCGTTCAGCCGCGCGCTGGCGCTGGCGCCGACCTACTCCGACGCGCGCAACAACCGCGGCGTGGCGTACGCCCAGCTCGGCCAGTACGCGATGGCGGAGAGCGATTACCTGGCCGTCCTCGCCGACATGACGTACGCCAACCGTGCCGGCGTCTACCTCAACCTCGGCGTGCTCTACTTCGGCCGCGGCAACCTCGCCGCGGCGGAGGAGAACCTGCGCCACGCCGCGAGTTCCTCGGGACCGGTGGACGCCTACTTCCTGCTCGGCCAGGTGGAGGACAAGCTCGGCAAGCCGGCGCTCGCGGAGAGCGCGCTGCGCGAGGCGGCGACGCGGGCGCCGGAGCGGCCCGACATCGCGCTCGCGCTCGGGCGGCTGCTCGAGGGCCAGGGCCGCACCGACGAGGCGCGCAAGATCTACGTCCGCATCATCGAGGTCGCGCCGAACTCCCCGGAGGCGGCCCAGGTGCGCCCGAAGGTAAGCCGCTAGCATGCCCTTCCAGTACCTGCTCACGAACCTGCTGGTCGACATCCCGGGCGCCCAGGGGGCGATCTTCCTCGACCCCGAGGGCGAGGCTGTCGAGCTGGTCAGCCAGCGCGCCACCCCCTACGAGCTCAAGCTCGAGGGCGCCTACCACGGAATCCTGCTGCGCAAGGCGAACCGGCTCGCCGGGCTGGTCGGCGGCGGCGGCCTGGAGCGGCTCGGCATCGTCGGCAGCGCGATGCAGGTGGCCAGCCGCGCCCTCAAGGGCGGCTACTATCTGGTCGTGGTGATGGAGCCGGGCACCTCGCTGGCGCTGGCCGGAGAGGCGATGACGCGGACGGGCGAGGCCCTCAACCGCGAGATCTACTGACGAGTTCGCGCCGGACGACGGCGGGGGTGAGCGTTGGATCTGTTGCAACGATTGCGTCGCGGCCTCGGGGCGACCCGCGCCGTGCTGGAGCAGCGGCTCGCCGGCGCGGCGTGGGCGGTCGAGCCCGAGGCGCTCACCGAGGCGCTCCTCGCCGCCGACGTCGGCGTCGACGTCGCCGATGCGGTGACCGCGGAGTTCGACGCGGCGCGCCGCAAGGGGCGGGTCTCGCCCGGGGACGAGGTGGCGTGGCTGCGCGACCACGTCCAGGCGCTGCTCGCCGCGGTCGACGGTCCCCTCCGCCGCGGCTCGCCGCACGTCGTGCTGGTGGTCGGGGTCAACGGCACGGGCAAGACGACGACCGCGGCGAAGCTCGCCGCGCGGGCGCAGGGCGAGGGGCGTCCCGCGCTGCTCGTCGCCGCCGACACGTTCCGCGCCGCCGCCACCGAGCAGCTCCAGACCTGGGGCGCGCGGCTGGGCGTGCCGGTGATGGCGAGGCGCACCGGCGCCGACCCCGGGTCGGTGGTCTTCGACGCGCTCACCGCCGCCGTCGCGAGGCGCGTCGGCGACGTGATCGTCGACACCGCCGGGCGCCTCCACACCAAGCACAACCTGATGGCGGAGCTGGAGAAGATCCGCAAGGTCTGCGCCCGCGCGGTGGACGGTGCGCCGCACGAGGTGCTGCTGGTGCTCGACGCCAACACCGGGACGAACGGGCTGGCGCAGGCGCGCGAGTTCCGCGCCCATGCCGGCGTGACCGGCGTCGCACTGACAAAGCTCGACGGCACCGCCAAGGGCGGCGTGGTGCTGGCGGTGGTGCGCGAGCTCGGCGTGCCGGTGCGCTGGGTCGGCGTCGGCGAGGGGAGCGACGACCTGCTCCCGTTCGACCCCGCCTCGTTCGCCACCGCGCTGCTGGAGGGCCTGGCATGAGCGCCGACTGGAGCGGCCCGATGCGGCGTGCCCTCGAGCTGGCGGAGCGCGGGCGCTACGGCGCGAGCCCCAACCCGATGGTCGGGGCGGTGGTGGTCGCGGCGGGCGGCGCGGTGGTCGGGAGCGGCGCGCACCTGCGCTGCGGCGGGCCGCACGCCGAGGTCGCGGCGCTCGAGGAGGCGGGGAGCGCGGCGGCGGGCGCGACGCTCGTCGTCACGCTCGAGCCGTGCGTCGCGATGCCGGGGAAACGCACCCCGCCGTGCGTCGACGCCGTGCTCGCGGCCGGCATTGCGCGGGTGGTGGTCGGCGCTCGCGATCCAAACCCGTTGGTGGACGGCCGCGGTGTCGAGGCGCTGCGCGCCGCCGGCGTCGAGGTCGTCGAGGGCGTCGAGGACGAGGCGTGCCGCGCGCTCAACCGGCGCTTCTTCCACTTCGTCGCGACCGGCCGGCCGTTCGTCACGCTGAAGATGGCGATGACGCTCGACGGCAAGCTCGCCGCCCGCGGCGGGCGCTCGCGCTGGATCACCTCCGAGGCGTCGCGCCGGGAGGGCTACGCCTTGCGCGAGGAGGCCGACGGGCTGCTCGTCGGCGTGCGCACCGTCCTCGCCGACGACCCGCGCCTCAACCGTCACCTCGGGCTGAACCCGAGCCCGCACCTGATGCGGGTCGTGCTCGACTCGACGCTGCGCACGCCGCCGACCGCCGTGCTGTTCGCGAGCGAGCCGCAGGACGTGGTGCTGTTCTGCCGCGAGGACGCCCCGGCCGACCGCCGGCGCGAGCTCGAGCACGTCGGCGCGACCGTGGTGGCGGTGGGCGACGACGGCCACGGCCGGTGCGACCTGCGCCAGGCGCTGCGCTGGCTCGGCGGTCGCGGCGTGACCTCGCTCCTGGTCGAGGGCGGCGGCGAGGTCCACTGGTCGTTCCTGGTCGAGGGGCTGGCGCAGCGGGTGCACGCGTTCGTCGCGCCGCTCGTGCTCGGCGGGCACGAGGCGACGCCCGCGGTTGCCGGGCCCGGGTTCGCCTCGCCGCAGGACGCGTTGCGGCTGCGCTTCGTCGAGGTGCGGCGGCTGGCCGAGGACCTGGTGGTCACGGCGGAGGTGGTCGGTGTTTAGCGGCATCGTCGCTGTCGTCGGCGAGGTCCGCAGCCTGCGCCGCTCCTCCGGCGGCGCGCGGATCGAGGTCGCCGGCGAGCTGCCGGACGAGGCGCTCGCGCTCGGCGAAAGCGTCGCCGTGCAGGGCGTCTGCCTGACGGTCGCGGCGCTCGCCGCCGGCGGGTTCGCCGCCGACCTGTCGCCCGAGACGCTGGAGCGGACGACGCTCGGCGGCGCCCGCGCCGGGACGCGCGTCAACCTCGAGCGGGCGGTGCGCCTCGCCGACCGGCTCGGCGGCCACCTCGTGCTCGGCCACGTCGACGCCACCGCCACGGTCGTCGCGGCGCGCCCCGCCTCGGCGTTCCGCGTGCTGCGCGTGGGCCTGCCGCGCGCACTGCGGGCGGAGGTGGCGGAGAAGGGGTCGATCGCGGTGGACGGGGTGTCGCTGACCGTCTCGGCGCTCGGCGAGGACTGGTTCGAGACGGCGCTCGTCCCCGCCACGCTGGAGCGGACGACGCTCGGCGCGCTGCGCCCCGGCGGCGCCGTCAACCTCGAGACCGACGTGCTGGCGAAGTACGTGCGGCGAGCGGCGGTCAGTCCCCGCGCCGGCCTGGCGGCGCTGCTCGGAGAACTCCCCGATGCGGCGGATTGACCCCGCGTTCCCGGACCTGCTGCCGCTCTCGCACCGCCTCGGCCCGGTCCCGGTGCCGGAGGGCGGCGACGGCGCGGTGCTCGACCCGGTCGAGATGCGCCTGGTGCGCTCCTCCTCGCCGCACCCGCGCGCGGCCGGCGACCGGACGGTGCCGCGACGGCCGATCCGCGTGCTGGTGCACGCCGCGACCGCGGCGCACGAGGGCGAGATGCTGGCGGCGCTCGTGCACGCCGGCTGCGGCGTGCTGGTCGTGCTCGACGCGCCGCTCTCGCCGGGGCGCGTGCCGGCGCCGGGGTTCCCCGGGCAGATCGTCGCCGTCGCGCCGTGGCTGCCGGAGCTGTGGGGCGGCGAGGCGCTGCCCGCACTCGGCGGCTGGCGCGAGCGCGGGATCGAGCCCGGCGTGCTGCTCGGCCTCGGGCCGGCGCCGGGCGCGGCGGAGCAGCTGCAGCAGGCGATCTGCGCGGCGGCGAAGCAGGGCGCCGGATTCGCGGTCGCCGTGCCGCTCGCGCTGCCGCCCGAGGACCGCCACCGCATCTACGACCGGCGCGCCGGCGAGGCGGGCGACGGCGTGCTCGAGAACCTCCTCTTCCACACCGACCTCGGCCGGCTCGCGGCCGGGCTCGAGCGCGAGGCCTCGCGGCGGTGCCGGAGCCTTGGCCTGGCCGAGGTGCTGCCGGGGCCGTCGACCGGCCTGGTCGGCCAGGAGGTGTTCCGCGCGGCGGCGCAGCTGCTGCTCTGGGCGCGCCGGCTCGACGTCCTCGAGGGCGTCGGCTCCGCCGGCTGGCAGCTCCGCCGGGCGGCGCAGGCGCTGCTCGCGTCGCGGCGCGACCCGGGCCCGCTCCTCGCGGAGGACAACCTGCGCGTCCTGCCCGGGTTCAACCCCTGGGTCGAGGCGTTCGCCCGCTCGGCGTGGAGCGGGGCGGGCGAGCCGTTCGAGACCGTGCTGGCCAAATGGCTCGCCCCGTGACGCGCCCGGCCGCAGCCGCGCCGCACCCGTCGCCGTGACGTCGCCGCACGCTCGCGCGGGGGAGAACCGCAGCGCCGGCAGGAGTGCGGCGGGGCTCTACCTCCACCTGCCGTTTTGCGCCAGCCACTGCGCCTACTGCACGTTCGCGACCTCGACCGAGCTCGCGCTGCTGCCGCGCACGATGCGGGCGCTGGTGCGCGAGATCGATGCACTGGGGCCGCATGGCGGTCGTCCGCTCGCCACGCTCTACCTCGGCGGAGGCACGCCCTCGCTGGTGCCGGCGCGGCTGCTCGGCGCGATCCTCGCGGCGCTACGGCGGGATTTCCCGCTCCTTCCCGGCGCCGAGGTGACGCTCGAGGCGAACCCCGACGACGTCACCGCGGAGCGGGCGGCCGACTGGGCTCGGCTCGGGGTGACGCGCGTGTCGGTCGGGGTGCAGGCGTTCTGCGACCGCGTGCTCGCGATGCTCAACCGCCGCCACTCGAGCGCGCAGGCGACCGCCGCGGTCGAGCTGCTGCAGCGGGCGGGGTTCGCGGTCTCGCTCGACGTCATGCTCGCCCTGCCGGGGATGACCCGCGCGGACCTCGACGCCACCGTCGCCGAGACGCTGCGGCTGCGCCCCGGCCACGTCTCGGTCTACCTGCTCGAGATGGACAAGCCGCACGCGCTCGCGCGGCTGGCCGGCCGGCGCCCCGACCTCTTCCCGGACGGCGACGCCGCGGCGGCGCAGTACCTGGCGGTGGGCCGCGCGCTGACCCGCGCCGGCTACCGCCACTACGAGATCTCGAACTTCGCGCTGCCCGGCCGCGCCGCCCGCCACAACCTGCGCTACTGGCGGCGCCGGCCGGTGCTCGCCGCCGGTCTCGCCGCGCACGGCCAGAGCGGCCGTCGGCGCTGGGCCAACCTCGACGCGCTCGACGCCTACCTCGCGGCGGTCGAGGCCGGGCGGCCGCCGCGGGCGTGGAGCCGGCGCCAGACGCCGGAGGAGGTCGCGAAGGAGACGGTGATGCTCGGCCTGCGCCTCGCCGCCGGCGTGCCGGCCGATGCGGTGCGCGCCGCGAGCGCCGCCGCGCCGGAGTTCGCCGCGCGCCTCGACGACTTCCGCGCGCTCGGCCTCGCGCGGGAGGGTCGCGGGCGCGTCCGCCTCACGCCGCGCGGCTGGCTCCTCTCCAACGAGCTGTTCGCCGCGCTGTGGTGAGGCGCGGCGCGGGCCGCGGCCGAGGTTTGAGCGTACACTCGCGCGCGGGAGGTGCAATGCGCCGCGCATCGATCGTAGTGCTGCTGACGCTCGTCGTGGCGAGCCGGGCCGGGGCGGGAGGGTTCGCGTTCGACCCCCACCTCAGCGCCGGCGACTTCGACGACCTCGCCGGCGTGGTGGCGGACGCGGTGGCGTTCCCGCTCATGACCTCGGCGGCGTCGAGCGGCGTCACCGGCTTCGAGGTGCTGGCCGCCGCCGGCGGGCCGCGCGTCGACCGCAACGCGTCGTGGTGGCGCTACGCCGTCAGCGGCTCGACCTACGGCGGGATCTGGCCGGGCGCGCGCCTGATCGTGCGCAAGGGGCTGCCGTGGCGGCTCGACGTCGGCGGGCAGGTCGGCGAGATCGCCGGCGCGCACTTCCTCGGCGGCGACGCGCGCCTCGCGCTGCTCGAGGGCGGGGCGCTGAGCCCGGCCGCGGCGCTGCGCGTCTCCTACTCGCGGCTGCAGAACGCGCCGATGGCGCTCGACGCCAAGGAGGTGCAGCTCGTGCTCTCGAAGGGCTTCCCGATCGTCACGCCGTACGCCGCGGTCGGCGTCCGCCGCGTCGACGCGGACGTCACCTTCGGCCAGGCGCCGGCGATCCACTACTCCAGCCGGCAGAACGCGACCACGCTCGCGGCGGGCGTCCAAGTCCGCCTCGTGCCGTTCCGCTTCGTCGGCGAGCTGCGCAAGGGCGCGAAGATGGGAGGGTTCGTCGGCGTCGGGGTCGGCTTGTGAAATCGCGATACAAGGTACCCGCCGCGCTGGGCGCCGCGCTGGCGCTGCTCGCCGGCGGCTGCTTCGAGCCGCGGCGGGAGTCGCCGCGCGAGCGGATCGCGCGGCTGCGCCTGCAGTACCGCGTCTCCGCCAACTGGCGCGAGATGCAGAAGGGCGCCGACGGCAAGCCGGTGCTCGTGATGCAGCTCAACGTCACCGACACCGGCAAGGAGGCGTTGCCGCAGGTGACGATGGTGCTGCACGTGCGGGGCGCCGACAACAAGGACCGCGTCCGGACGCCGCTCACGCTCGACACCGCGGGGATGAAGGCCGGCACGGTGACGCAGCTGACCGTGCGGGTGCCGGGCGTCGAGGTGCAGGACGGCGAGGAGGTCGCGCTCGAGATGGAGGGGCAGCCGACCAAGGACGAGATGAAGACCTATCCCGAGTACCGGGGCGTCAGTTGACCGGCGCCATCGAGGGGATGCGGAAGCGCTCGTGGACGATCCGCTCGAGGCGCGGGCGGATCACCAGCTCGAACGTCTCGTGCTTGTCCGGGAACAGGCGCAGCGCCGCGGTGCGGGCGGCGTCGATCAGGCGCAGCGCCTCGCAGAAGTTGAGCTTCTGGTCCTCGGCGAGCACCTGGGCGGTCACGTCGACGAGGAGACGGAGCCGCCGCAGCCTCCGTTCCTCTTCCAGCCCGAGTTCCTCCGGCGTCATCCGCACCTTCCAACCCGGGCTCGCGGCGTGACATTTCCGATGCACGAACGCGCGCCGCACATCCGCGCTCGCAAACGGGCGGCGCGCGGGGCGCGACAGCGGTGAGCGAGCCGCTCCTCGCCGTCGCCGCCACCGCCGCGCAGCTCGGCGGCGAGGTGCTGCGCCGCCATTTCCGCGCGCTCGACCCGGCCGGGATCACGGAGAAGATCCAGAACGACTACGTCTCCGCCGCGGACCGCGCCAGCGAGGCGGCGATCGCTGCCTACCTGCGGCGCGCGACGCCGGAGTTCGGGCTGCTCGCGGAGGAGGGGGGCGCGAGCGGCGCGTCCGGCACGCGCTGGGTGGTCGATCCGCTCGACGGCACCGCCAACTTCATCCACGGCTTCCCGCACTTCGCCGTGTCGGTTGCGCTGGTCGCCGACGGCCGCGTCGAGGTCGGCGCGGTGCTCGACGTGACGCGCGACGAGCTCTACACCGCCGCGCGCGGCCGCGGCGCGTTCTGCAACGGGCGGCGGATCCGCGTCAGCGGGCGCGCGGGTCTCGCCGGCGCGTTCCTGACCACCGGCTTCCCGTTTCGCGTCCACCGTTTCATCGACGTCTACCTGCGCGTCTTCCGCGACGTGTTCCTGCGCGTCGCGGCGGTGCGCCGGCCGGGCGCCGCGGCGCTCGACCTCGCCCACACGGCGGCCGGGCTGTTCGACGGCTTCTTCGAGTTCTGCCTCTCGCCGTGGGACATCGCGGCCGGCGCGCTGCTCGTGCGCGAGGCCGGCGGCGCGGTCAGCGACCTCGACGGTGGCGAGGACGTGTTCCTCCACGGCAACGTCGTGGCGGCCTCGCCGGGGGTGCACCGCGAGCTCCTCGGCGTGATCGCGCGCCACTGCCGCGAGGGCGAGATCCATCCCTGATTTCGAGTCGCAGAATTGCGACACGATTCTCGACACGCCCTGACCGGCCTGCACAGTTCCTTTGCAATCGGCGAATGAGGAGTGTATCTTCGATGCGAGGTTCGCCTCTCCGGAAGCGATGGGGACGCCATGATCACGTCCACGGACTCCGATTCCGGTCCCCGGCTCCTGCCGGTCGGCGACCGCTTGCCGCGGCGCGGCCGCGACCTCGAGCGCTTCATCAACCTGTGGCGCCTCGCGCTGGTCGCGGCGGCGGCGCTGGCGCTGCTCGGCGGCCGCGTCCTGGGTGCGCCCGTGCTCCCCGAGGAACGGGTCGCGGAGTGGACGCTCGCGCTGCTGCTCGGCTGCGGTCTCGCGCTCCAGTTCTACCTCGCGTGGCGGCCGTGGAGCGCCGAGGTCTCGAGCTGGGTCGTGGCCCTCGACGTCGCGGCGGTCACGGCGTTCCTGCTCGGCTGCGTCGTGGTGGACCGGGCGATCGTCGCGACCAACTCGCAGATGTTCTTCTTCTACTATTTCTTCGTCGTCGTCTCGGCGGGACTGCGCGGCGACCCGCAGGGCTCGCGGATCGTCGCCTGGTCGCTGCCGGCCTCCTACCTGCTCGTCGTGCTCACCGCCGTCGAGTGGCGTGAGGTCAACCAGGTCGGGCGCCCGGACGAGATCTACGGCAGCTTCCGCTGGGAGGTGCAGGTCGCCAGGCTGTTGATCCTCGGCGTGCTGGCGTGGATGGTCACCTACGACGTCGGCCTGGTGGCGACCGACCGCGCCGAGGCCCGGACCGACGCGCTCACCGGCGTCTACAACCGGCGCTTCCTGGAGGAGTTCCTCGGCCGCGAGCTGAGCCGCGCGCGGCGCTCGGCGCAGCCGCTCTCGATCCTCCTCCTCGACCTCGACGGGTTCAAGGCGTTCAACGACGAGCAGGGCCACCTCGCCGGCGACCGCGCGCTGGCGGCCGCCGCCGCCTGCCTGCGCGACGCGGTCCGGGCCACCGACGTCGTGGCGCGCTACGGCGGAGACGAGTTCGTGGTCGTGCTGCCCAACACCACCGGCGAGGCCGCCCGGCGGGTGGCGCGGGAGCTTACCAAGGCCGTCCCTGCGCCGCTGCGCTTCTCGGTCGGGATCGGCTGTCTCGGCGAGGGCGTGCACGCACCGGCGCAGCTCTTCGCCGTCGCCGACGCCGCGCTGCTGCGCGCCAAGCGCGCCGGCGGCGGCGCGATCGCCGACGCGCCGGCGGCCGTGGCGAGCAACGGGTAGCGGCCGCGGGGCGGGAGCGACCGGGCGCCGATGCAGCGTCTCCTGCGCCACCTCGTGGGCTGGGCCTCGCTCGTCGTCGGGTTGGTGGGACTGGTCGCGCCGATCATCCCGGGCTGGCTGTTCATCGCCGTCGGCGCGCTGCTGCTCTCGCCCGACCTGCCGTTCTTCGCCCGCCTCGTCGACCGCGTGGAGCGGCGGTTCCCGGCGTTGCAAGGCGCGCTGCTGCGGTTCCGCCGCCGGTTCGGGCATCACCTGGGACGCAGGTCGGGCCCGCCTTCCTGACCGGTACGGCTCGGGGCGGGCGCCGCGAGCAGCGCGACGACCTTCCATCTCCTCGGCCAGAGCAGGCACGCCCCCGCCGCCGCGGCGGCGACGAACGCCCAGAACCAGTCGCGCCGGCCGGTGAGGAAGAGCAGCGCGAGGCCGAGCACGGCCACGGCGTCGACACGCGCGAGCGCGAGCAGGTGGACCGACAGGTGGGACGCGAGCAGCCGCTCCGGCTGCCGCCCGACCGCGTGTACCCGCCGCGGCCCGGCCATCATCGCGCGGTAGGTCGGCATCACCGTTGCGAGGTTGGCCGCGGCGAGGAACGCGAACCCCCACAGCAGCGTCTGGGCCTGCGGCAGCGCCGGGGCGATCGTGGGCGGGAGGAGGAACGCGAGCGCGGCGAGGCCCGCGAGCAGGGCGACGAAGGCGAGGAAGGCCAAGCGGAGTCGGCGGAGGTGCTTGGCGACCAACTCGTCCATCCCTAGCCTCCCGGGACCGGCGTCGTGAGCCCGGAAACCCCGGTTGGCTTCTGCTCGTCGCTCGGCGTCATCGGCATCGCCGCGCGATCGCAACGAAGCCGCCAGGGGTTTCCCGGTTGAGACTAGCCCGACGCCGGCGAGGCCGTCAACCGCAGTCCTGCGCGCCGACGCGTCGCCTCCCCTGACACAGCGAAACCCGGCGGCGCCGGGTTTCGGCTTGGCGGAGTGTCCGCCCGGACTTTTTGCAGTGGGTCTCGCGGCTGCTGTGTCCGTTCAACGCCCGCGGCCGGTTTGGCACTACCAATATGGGAACGCCCGGAGCGGGTGTCAAGGGAGGGTCGGGGCGATCGCCCGGACCACCGCGACGGCGGCCGCCAGCGCGGCGGCGCCGCCCTCGCCGTCGACCAACGGGCCGCTCTCGCCGCGGCACGCCCTCTGGAAGGCAAGATGCTCGGCGGCAAGGGGTTCGCCCTTCTCGACCGGCACCGCGAGGGGCTCGATCACGGGCTCGGGCCCGCCCCGCACGAGGCGGTACGCGGAGACGCTCTGCTCCGCGTAGTCGATCGAGTGGTAGGCGTCGCGGCCGAACAGGCGCAGCTTGCGCACGCGCTCGCCCGAGACGCGGCTCGCGGTGAGGTTGGCGACGCAGCCGTTGGCGAACGCCAGGCGCACGTTGGCGAGGTCGACGCGCGGAGAGAGCACCGGCACGCCGACCGCCCGCACCTCGTCGATCGCGGACCCGCCGTTGACCGCCTGGGCGAGCTGGAGGTCGTGCACCATCAGGTCGAGCACGACGTCGATGTCGAGCGAGCGGCGCGTGAACGGGGAGAGGCGCTGCGCCTCGAGGTAGCGCGGGCGCGGCTGGCGCGCGAGCACCGCCTGGACCGCCGGGTTGAAGAACTCCACGTGGCCGACGCCGAGCGTCACACGGTGGCGCCGCGCCAGCGCGACGAGCTCCTCCGCCTCCGCCACGGTGGCGGCGATCGGCTTCTCGACCAGCACGTGCCGGCCGGCGGCGATCGCCAGGCCGGCGACCTCGCGGTGCGACACCGTCGGCGTGGCGACCACCACGGCCTCGGCGCGCTCGATCGCCTCGCCGGCGCTGCCCAGCGGCGCCGCGCCGAACTCGGCGCAGATCGCCTCGAGCTTGGCGCGGTCGGTGTCGAATGCGCCGACGCAGCGCCAGCCCGGCAGCGTGCAAGCCAGGCGGACGTGGTGGCGGCCGAGATGGCCCGCGCCGATCACCGCGACGGACAGCGGCTGGCTCTCGCTCATCGCGGCGCAGCTTACACCAGCGCCGCGTCCCCCCGCCGCCGGTTTCGGCTAGACTGCGACGCTCCGGAGGCAGGGTGATCGACTCGCATGCGCACCTGACGATGTTCGAGCCGGACGAGCGGCGCGACGTGATCGCGCGGGCGCAGGAGGCGGGGGTCACCGCCATCCTCGCCCCGTCGACCGGCCGCGACGACCTCGACGCCGTCGTCGAACTGGCCGGCGAAAGCGAAGGCGCGATCCTCGGCGCGGTCGGGTTCCACCCCCACGAGGCGAGCACGCTCGGCGCGGAGTGGAAGCGGCGCCTCGAGCGCTCCCTCGATTCGCCCGGGATCGTCGCGATCGGCGAGATCGGCCTCGACTACCACTACGACCTCTCGCCCCGCGACGAGCAGCGCCGCGTCCTCGCCTGGCAGCTCGCGCTCGCCGCCGAGCGCGGCCTGCCGGTCGTGCTCCACCACCGCGAGGCGTGGGAGGACTTCCTCGCCGCGCTCGACGCCGCCCCGGGGGTGCGCGGCGTGGCGCACTCGTTCACAGAGGGCGCGGCGGGGGTGGCGGAGATGGCGAGACGCGGGCTCCACGTCGGG
>DATIYW010000048.1:0-37044 GCA_035517415.1 Thermoanaerobaculaceae bacterium | reverse complement strand
TGTTCGGCAACCCGGCGGCGCTCGCGCTGGCCGCGTCGACGCTGCAGGACGACGCCGCGCTGCTCGACCGGCTCGACGCCAGCCGCGACTCCTACCGCGCCGCGCTGGTGATCCGCCCGCGAGCGGTGCCGCCCCCGGGTGCCGCCGGCGCATCGCTCGCCGCACTGACCGGCGGCGAGGCCTCGAGCTACCACCCCGGCGAGCACGGCGACGTCTTCGTCCTGCGGCGCGCCCTCGACTGGGGCGGCCTGCCGCTCGAGACCGGTCAGGTCATCACCGTCGACGTGGTCGACACCGCGCGCTACCACCGCGACCTCGGGCTGTTGCTGCGTCCGGTGCACGACAACCTCCTGGGGTGGGACACGGTCGGACTCCCCGCTCCCGAGCCGGCGCTCGGGATGAGCCGCGAGGCGTTCGTCGACTACCTGCGGGGCGCAAGCCCGTCACCGGTGCCGGAGCCGGAGGTGACGTGGGGCTCGCCCGCGCTGGCGCGGGTCGCGGTCGCGAACCGCACGGCGCAGGGGAGCGCGATCGCGTCCACCGCCAACTGGGTCGAGCTGCAGTTCACCGGCACCGAGGTGCTCGACGTGCAGCTCGGCGAGTTCAGTGGCGCCGAGTACCTGCGGCAGGAGGGCGGGGCGATGCGGCGCACGGTCGCGCGCGACGCCACCGCGGTGCGCCTCTTCCTCACCTACGTGCCGCCGCGGGCCCGGGTCAGCGGCGGCGCGGTGCGGTTCCTCGCCCCGCCGCGGTCGCTCGCCACGCGGTGGGGCGTGCGGCTGGGCGACGGCAGCGAGGCGAGCGGTGGGCTCCAGCCGGTGCCGCTCGCCAAAGGGAGGTAGCCGGCCGGTCAGGAGGCGAGCAGCGCGGCGAGCACGTCGACCGCCGCGGACGCTCCCCCGATGCGCAGCCCGTCGGCCGCGGTCCAGGCCGACACCCAGCGCCCGCCCGCCCGGACGTCGCAGCAGACGACCTCGTCGCGGTCGACCGCCGCGCTGACGTTGACCTGCTCGTTCCGCCGCGCCAGGCGCAGCCCGCCGCCGGCGCGCACGAGCGAGCGCACCTGCTCGACGGTCGACTCGCGCGCGCACCGCACCCGGACCGCCGCGAGGTGGCCGTGGAAGACGCCGGCGTCGGCGCACTGCACGCGCGGCGCGACGGCGGGCACGAGCTCTCCGAGCTGGGCCTCGAGCGCGGCCGGGCGCTCGCCCGGCGCGGGCCGGAGGTCGAACGCGAGTATGCCCGGCAGGTGCTCGGTCGCGCGCGCCTCGTTCCCGGAGAGGCGGGCGGCGGCCTGGGCGGCGAGCTCGTCCACGGCCTCCGCCCCGAACGTCGAGACGGGCCCGATGAGCGTGAGGTGGAGTTCCTCCGGATCAAGCGGCGCGAGCGCCGCGACCAGGCGCAGCGGGCCCGCCAGCGCGGGGTCGGCGAGGTGGTACCACGCCCGCGGCCCGCGCGTCCCGTGCGGCGTCGAGAGCACGCACCTCGCCTCGTTGCCGGCGATCCCCGGCTGCGTGCAGTCGAGCAGACGCACTTCGGGGTGGGCGCGCAGCCAGGCGAGCAGGCGGGCGGTCAGCTCCGCGGGCGGCGGCGCGGCGACGGCGACGGCGAACGAGCCGTCGAGCTCATCGGTCTCGACCAGCGGCGACACCAGCGCGGGCTCGCCGGCGACGTCGACGACGAGGTGCTCCGACTCGCCGGCGGTGTGGAGGTAGCGGCAGCGCAGCTCGGGCAGGACCCGGGCGACCCGCTCCACCAGCTCCCGCCCGAACAGCGAGGTGGGATCAAGGATGCTCAGGATGTGGGGGTGCGGCGGGGGCATCGGTGAGCTCCTCGGGGTGGGGCGGCGGCGGCACCGGCAGGGGCTTGTGCCGCACCCGCCGGATGAAGGCCTCGAGCGGGCCGGAGACGACGTAGGCCCCCAGCATCAGCGCCATCCCCTGGCGCGCGGTGGCGGAGACGAGCAGCAGCGCGATGATGAAGATCGCCCACACCGGCCAGCGCCGGCGCAGGTTGATCTCCTTGAACGACCGGTAGGGGATGTTGGAGACCATCAGCACCGAGATGAGGAAGACGAACAGGCAGACGAAGATCTTCAATCGCTGGTCGACCACCGGCACGGGGTCGAGCAGCACCATCAGCGTGAGCGCCCCCGCCCCGCCCGGGATCGCGAGCCCGGTGAAGAAGCGGCGGTCGGCGAGGTGGGCCTTGACGTTGAAGCGCGCCAGCCGGACCGAGCCGGCGACGACGAACAGGAACGTCGCCGCCAGCCCCCACCGTCCCATGTCGTGCAGCCCCCACTGGTAGGCGAGCA
Organism: Thermoanaerobaculaceae bacterium; assembly: GCA_035517415.1. GTDB lineage: Bacteria > Acidobacteriota > Thermoanaerobaculia > Thermoanaerobaculales > Thermoanaerobaculaceae > DATIYW01. The sequence goes on along the minus strand of DATIYW010000048.1, from coordinate 34,730 downwards.
CCGCCGGCGCCACGCCGAAGCTCACCACGTCGGCGAGCGAGTCGTACTCCTTGCCGAACTCCGAAGTCGAGTGGGTGAGGCGGGCGATGCGGCCGTCGAGGCCGTCAAGCGCGCCGGCGACGAGGATCCACCAGGGAGCGCGGTCGAGGCGCCCATTGATCGCGTCGATGATCGCCCAGAAGCCGAAGAACAGGTTCGCGACCGTGAACAGCGTCGGGAACAGGTAGACGCCCTTGCGGACCGACTCCCGCGGCGGCCGGCGCGGGGCGCGGGTCCGTTCGGAACGGCGCACCCGCATCACGTCCGCCCGGGCGCCAGACGCGCGACCGGGGTGACCCCCGCGCGGGTGCGCTGGCCGGGGCGCACCTCGACGGCGGCGCCGGCCGGCAGGAACAGGTCGACGCGCGAGCCGAACTTGATGATGCCGACCCGCTGCCCGCGCCGCACCGGCTGGCCCGCCTCGAGGTCGCAGACGACGCGGCGGGCGAGCGCGCCCGCGATCTGCTTGTAGGCGACGCTGCCGAGCTCGCCCTCGACGCGGACGAAGCTGTGCTCGTTCAGCTCCGAGGCCTTGTCGCGGAACGCCGGGAACTTCTTGCCCGCGCTCCAGCGCGCCTCGCGCACGACCCCGGAGATGGGGGCGCGGTTGACGTGGACGTTGGCCGGGGACATGAAGATCGAGATCTGGCGCGGCAGCCCCTGGGCGGCGAGCTCGGGCGGCGCATCGCCGACCGAGAGCACCTTGCCGTCGGCCGGGGCGAGCACCGCTTCAGGGGCCGCGTCGCTGCTCCGGCCGGGGTCGCGGAAGAACGCCACGCAGGCGAGCGCGGCGAGCCAGCACACCGCCGCGACCTCGTGATAGCCGAACGTCCAGACGACGACCCCGGCGAGCGCCGGGACGAGTACGAACGAATAGCCCTCCGGGGCAAGCGGGAACATCAGGACTCAGGCGGAGCGTCGGCGCAGGCGGGCTTCCATCTGGTCCTTGAGCTGCAGCTTCTCCTTCTTGAGCCGCTTCTCCTCCTGCTCCTCTTCGGTCGTCAGCCAGCCCTTCTGCGCCAGCTCGTCCAGCCGGCGGGCGCGGGCGCGATGCTCCTCCAAGAGTCGGCGGTACTCGGGATCCTGCTGCGCATACTGCTCGCGCAGGTCCTGGCTCGAGCTCATGTGCACCTCCGGGCTTGTCTGTGGTGCCAAGCGCATCCGGGGGCATGCTAGCACACTAGAATCGGCCCGGTGGACGCGTTTTCCTTCGCCTGCGACGCGATGCTTGGCGGGCTCGCCCGCTGGCTCCGTTTCGCAGGATTCGACGTCGCGGTCGATCCCCTTCTGGGCGACGCGGAGCTCGCCGGGCAGGCGCGCGCGGAGGGGCGCTGGCTGCTCACCAGGGACCGCCGGCTCGCCGCCGCCGCCGGGCCGCGGGTGGTGCTGCTGCGCGCCGGCGGCACCGCGGCGCTCGTCGCCGAGCTGCGGTCGCGCCTGCCGCTCGCGGCGGACCCGGCGCGCTTCCTGACGCGCTGCTCGCGCTGCAACGGCGAGCTCGCCGCGGCGCCCGCCGAGGCCGTCCGCGACCGCGTGCCGCCCTACGTCGCCGCGCACGCCGCGCGCTTCCTCGTCTGCGCCGGGTGCGGGAAGGTCTACTGGCGGGGCACTCATCGCGAGCGCATCGAGCGGACCCTGCGCGCCCTCTTCGGAGATCCTGGGATCACGCCCGGCTGAGGACCACCGCCACGGCGGAGCCGCCGCCCGCGATGCCGGCCACGAGCGCGACGCGGGGCGGCGCGGCGGCCGCCGGGAAGCCGGCAGCGGCGAGGTGACTCGGCGGCGCCCAGGACGGCAACACGGCGCCCGAGACCGCGAGCACCGCCACCACCGCGCGGAGCGCGCCGGCCACCGCGCCCTCGCCCAGCCGCTCCGCCGGAGCCGTGACCGCCGGGCGGTGGGCGCCGAACAGGCAGGGGTAGGCGGTCGCCTCGAGCGCGGCCAGCTCGGGGCTGCCGTTCGCCTGGCAGACGAGCAGGTCCACCGCGGCGGGCGTGACGCGGGCGCGCTCCAGGGCCTGCCGACAGGCGGCGAGCAGCGCGGCCGGCTGGCGCGGGTAGAGGTACGGCGGTGCCGGGGTCGAGGCCGACCCCCAACCGGCGAGCCGCGCGAGCGGGGCTGCGCCCGCCTCGCGGCTCAGGGCGAGCACCGCCGCGCCCTCGGCGAGCAGCATTCCGGGCCGGCCCGGCGCGGCGAGCGCCCCGAGGCGTGCGTAGCCCTCGGCGTTGAGCCAGTCGCCCTCGTCGACGCCGCAGGCGAGGACCGCGTCGGCGCGGCGGTGGAGCAGGTTGCGTCCGGCCTCGGCGAGCGCGCGCAGCGCCCCGACTTGCTTCTCGGCGAACGTCAGGTTGGGGCCGCCGAGCTGCTGCAGGATCGCGAGCTGGCTCGCCGGGGCGTTGGCGACCGTCGACGGGAACTGCGCCGGCGGCGCCTCCTCCGGCGTGGCGAGGAAAACGGCGCGCAGCACCTCGACCAGCGGCGACGTGCCCGCATTCCAGGTCCCGGCGCAGACGCCGACGCGGTCGAGCGCCCAGGGGAGCGGCTTCCCGAGCGGCGCGAGCGCCTCGTGCGCCGCGACCGCGAGCAGGCGCGCGGCGCGGTCGAGGCGGCGCGATACCAGCGGCGGCAGCACGTCCTTGGTGGAGAAGCCGGGGCAGACCGCGACCGGCAGCGGCGGGGCGTCGGGGCGCGCCAGGCCGGGCGCGGGGCGCCAGTCCGGAGCGGCGAGCGCGGCGCGCAGGGCGGCGACGCCGGTGCCGGCGTGGCTCACCGCGCCGACGCTGCGGACGAAGATCGCCTCCGTCATGCGCAGCGTCCGAGGACGAGCACCGCCGAGTTCCCGCCGAACGCGAACGAGGAGGAGAGCACGACGGCGGGCGCCCCCGCGCGTGCCGCACCGGGGACGGGATCGACCGGGCACGCCGGGTCGGCCTCGGCGAACCCGGCGGTCGGCGGCAGCATCCCGCGGGCGACGGTCAGGGCGGCCACCGCCGCCTCCATGCCGCCGGCCCCGCACAGGCAGTGGCCGATCGCGCCCTTCACCGACGAGACCGGCAGCCGCGCCAGCCGCTCGCCGAAGACGCGGGCGTAGGCGGCGCACTCCGCCGCGTCGTTCTGCTCGGTGGCGGTGCCGTGGGCGTTGACGTACTCGACCTCGGCGGCGCCGATTCCGGCGTCGGCGAGCGCGGCGCGCACGGTCCGCTCCCAGGCCGCGCCGGACGGCTCCGGCTGGGTCATGTGGAACGCGTCGCCGGTGACGCCGCAGCCGAGGACCGACGCGTAGGGGCGGGCGCCGCGCCGCTGCGCGCGGCGGGCGTCCTCGATCACCAGGATCGCCGCTCCCTCGCCGAGCGAGAGGCCCTTGCGGCGCCGGTCGAACGGCTTGGCCGCCTCGGCGTCCACCGCGCGCAGCGAGTTGAAGCCGGCGAACGTGAGGCGGCAGAGCGCGTCGGTGCCGCCGGCGATCGCGACCTCCGCCTCGCCGTCGCGCACCATCTCGGCGGCGATCCCGACCGCGATCGTCGACGAGGAGCAGGCGGTGGTGACGGTCAGGCGCGGCCCGCACAGCCCGAGCACCTGGCCTACCCGGTCGGTGGGCGAGTCCTGCGGCACCTCGACGAGCTCGCCAACGCCGCGCGCGCGCGGGCCATGCCGCAGCCGCCGCGCGACGAACGCCTCCGCCTCGAAAAGCCCGGCCGCGCCTCCGCCGAGGACGAGCGGCCACGCCTGCTCCCGGCCGCCGTCGAGCGCGGTCCCGGCGTCGGCGAGCGCCTCGGCGGCGGCGGCGAGGGCGAAACGGGTGGCGCGGCTCGAGTGTGGGACCGTCGCGGCCCAGCCGTCCGGCAGGGCGAGCGCCGCCTCGTCGACCTGGGCCGCGAGGCGGGTGCGGAACCCGTCGGTGTCGAACAGCGTGATCGGCCGGATGCCGGTCGAACCGGCGAGCAGCTCCCGCCACGTCGTCTCGCGGTCGGCGCCCAGCGCGCTCACGAGCCCGATCCCGGTGATCCAAGCCTCCGCCATGAGGGCGAAGTATAGCCGCGGCCCTGCAGCGGCCACGCCGCGGAACGGCGCGCCGCGGCGGCGGCGCCGCCCGGCGGGCTTGCGCTCTCCGCACGGCGAGCTATGCTCATGGCCGAGTTGAGAATCGCCCGACCCCCCATTGGCGCGGCGCTCCTCGTGCTGGCCGGCTGCGCCACCGTCTCCCCGCCCGTGCCGGGCCCGGCCGAGCGCCGGTTCGCAGCGCGCGAGAGAGGCGTCGTGGCCGCGGCGGTCTACCAGACGCTCGCGGCGCTCGGCGCAACGGTCGTGCCAGGCGACCCCGCCGACCGCGGCGGGACCGCCACCGTCCGTGCGGTCGTGGTCGCGGACGGGATCGAGCGCCACCCGTTCGTGATCCACGTCGAGATCGGCGAGGAACCGAGCGACGTCCGGGTTGCGGTGCACGCCGAGTTGCTCACGGCCGACTCACCGCTGGTGCGCGCCGATCGCCTCGCGCCGGAACCCGACCCGCCGGCGCGGAGCTGCTCGTGTCCGCCGGAGCCGAACATCGACGGCACGACCTCGCGCCAGGACGCGCCACTCGTCCTTGCCCAGCAGCGGCGGCTGGTCCGGGACCTGCTCGCCGGGCTCGATGCGCGCCTGGCTCCTCAGCCGCCTGCGCCGCGTTGAGACGTCGCTGAAACCCGCGGCATCGTCGTTCGTATACCCGCCGTTCTACCTACCGCTCGGTAGGGGCTTGACAGGCGGCTGGTTTGGTCTATACTTACCGGTAGGTACAGTGCGATGGATCGGGTCGACCGACCCTCCACCGCCAACCCGGACGGGACAACCAGACCCGACAACGGAGGTGGGCATGGAGGCGACAGCAGGGCCGGAGGCCGTGGTCGAGGTGGGCGTGCGGGAGAAGCTACTCGCCGCCGCGACCGCACTGTTCGCACGCAAGGGCTACGCCGCCACCACGGTGCGGGAGATCGTGGAGGCCGCCGGCGTGACCAAGCCGGCGCTCTACTACTACTTCCGTAGCAAGGAGGGGATCTTCCTGCGGATGATGGAGGATGCCTTCCGCGAGTACGAGGCGACGGTGGCGAGGGCGCTGGCGGCGCCCGGAACCGCGAGCGAGCGCATCCTGCGCTTCCTCGACGCGGTCTTCGCCCTCGTGCTCGACCACCTCGACGTGATGCGCGTCGTCGACGGGGTCTACTACGGGCCGCCGCAAGGCGCCCCGTTCTTCGACTTCGAGGTGATCCACCGCAGCTTCATCGGCGCGCTGACCGGGCTGGTCGGCGAGGGGATGGCGTCCGGCGAGTTCCGCCCGGGGAGCGCCGAGGACACGGCGTGGGCGATCGTCGGCAGCTTCGAGGTGGTGCGCGGCATGAGCCTGTGCCACCCCGAGGCGGGGTTCGACCGCGCGACGCTCGCGCGGCTGGTCGGTGTCGTGCTTCGCGGTGTGCTGGCGGGCGATGCGAAGGAGTTGGTGCCATGACGAGACGGGATGCGGTTGTGCTCGCGGTGTTGGCCCTGGCGGTCGTCGCCGGCGGCTGTTCGCAGACGGGCGAGGGACGGACCGGCGCGCAGGACGGTCGGCCCGCGGTGGCGGTCGACGTGGCGGCGGTGGCGCCGGCCACGCTGGTGCAGGCGGTCGAGGTGGTCGGCACGCTCGAGCCGCGCTTCTCGGCCGAGGTGAAGTCCGAGTTCACCGGCATCGTCGACGAGGTCTACGTCACGCAGTGGGTGAAGGTGGAGCGCGGCACGCCGCTCGCCAAGCTCGACAGCCGCGAGGCCGACGCGGTGCTCCGCGCCGCCAACGCGACCGCGCAGCAGGCGCAGGTGGCCGAGACGCGCGCGCAGCGCGAGCTGGAGCGGGCGATCAAGCTGCGCGAGAACGGCCTGCTCACCCAGCAGGGGCTCGACGACGCGCGCTCGGCGCACGACGCGGCGGTGTCGGCGGCGCAGGCGGCGCAGGCGGAGCTCGCGGCCGCCGAGGCGCGCCACGCCAAGGTCGTGATCCGCTCGCCGATGACCGGGACGGTCGCGCTGCGCGGCGTGAGCGTCGGCGACCGGGTCGAGAACATGGGCGGCGGGCCGATGTTCCGCATCGTCGACAACCGCATCCTCGACCTCACCGCGGTGATCGCGTCGGCGCGCTCGGCCGCCGTGCGCGTCGGCCAGGTGCTCGAGTTCACCGTCGACGCCTTCCCCGGCAAGGCGTTCTCGGGCCGCATCACGCACATCAACCCGGCCGAGGACCCGGTCAGCCGCACCGTCAAGGTGATGGCCGAGGTGGCGAACCCGGACGGCGAGCTGCGCGGCGGCACCTTCGTCAAGGGGCGGATCCGCACCGGCGAGCGCTCCGGCGTGCTCCAGGTCCCGCGCATCGCGCTCCTCTCGTGGGACGTCGAGCGCAACAGCGGCGAGCTGTTCGTCGTCGTCGACGGGGTGGCGGCGCGCCGCACGGTGAAGACGGGCGAGACGGTGGGCGAGGCGGTCGAGGTGGTGGACGGCGTGGCCGCCGGCGAGCAGGTGGTGACGCGCGGCGGCTTCAACCTCCGCGACGGCGACCGGGTGCAGGTCGCGTCGCGCTCGGGAGCGTGACGCCATGTTCCTCTCCAACCTCTCGATCAAGCGGCCGGTGGTCGCCACGGTGATGATCCTGACCCTGGTCACGCTCGGGCTGTTCTCGTTCCGGCGGCTGGCGATCGACATGATGCCGGACGTCGAGTACCCGGTGCTGGCGATCATGACCGAGTTCCCCGGCGCCTCGCCGGAGACGGTCGAGCGCGAGGTGTCGCGGCGCATCGAGGAGGCGGTCAACCCGATCGCCGGCGTCAAGCACGTCGACTCGGTGTCGCGCGAGGGGCTCTCGAGCGTGATCGTCGAGTTCAACCTCGAGGTCAAGATCAACGACGTCTCGCAGGAGGCGCGCGCCAAGATCAACGGCATCCGCCGCGAGCTGCCGGACGGCATGAAGGAGCCGGTGATCCAGAAGTTCGACGCCAACAGCCTGCCGATCGTGTCGCTCGCGGTGCGCTCGAGTGTGCTCAACGCCCGCGACCTGACCACGCTCGCCGACCGCAAGATCAAGCGGCGGCTGGAGAACCTCCAGGGCGTCGCGAAGGCGAAGCTGATCGGCTCCTCCAAGCGCGAGATCGCCGTCGAGCTCGACCCCGCGCGGTTGCAGGCGCTCGGCATGGGCGTCGACGAGGTGGTGGCCGGGCTGCAGGCGGAGAACGTCAACACCCCGCTCGGGCGGCTCACCGGCGGCGCGAGCGAGATGCCGCTGCGCGTCTCGGGCAAGCCGAAGCAGGTCGACGGCTACGCCGGGATGGTGATCGCGCAGCGCGCCGGGCAGCCGGTCGCGCTCGGCGACGTGGCGCGCGTGGTCGACACCGTCGAGGAGCAGCGCTCGCTCGCGCTGATCAACGGCGAGCCCGCGGTCGCGCTCGACATCACCAAGCAGACCAAGGCGAACACGGTCGAGGTGGTGGACGCGGTGAAGAAGGCGGTCGAGGGGCTGCGCCAGGAGATGCCGGCGGGGACCGAGATCCAGGTCGTCCGCGACAACTCGGTGTTCATCCGCGACGCGGTCTCCGACGTGCAGAGCACGCTGCTGCTCGGCGGGCTGCTCACCATCCTGATCGTGTTCTGCTTCCTGAATTCGTGGCGCTCGACCGTGATCACCGGACTGACGCTGCCGATCTCCGTGATCTCCTCGTTCATCGTCATGTACTTCCTCAACATGACGCTCAACATGCTGACCCTGATGGCGCTCTCACTGGCGATCGGGCTGCTGATCGACGACGCGATCGTGGTGCGGGAGAACATCGTCCGCCACCTCGAGAAGGGCGAGGACCACTTCACCGCCGCGCGCGAGGGGACGAGCGAGATCGGCCTCGCCGTGCTCGCCACCTCGATGTCGATCATCGCCGTGTTCGTCCCGGTCGCGTTCATGAAGGGGATCGTCGGGCGCTTCTTCTTCCAGTTCGGCCTCACGGTCGCGTTCGCGGTGCTGGTCTCGCTCTTCGTCTCGTTCACGCTCGACCCGATGCTCTCCTCGCGCTGGCACGACCCCGACATCGAGCGCGCCGGCGCGCGCAACTTCGTGCAGCGCGGCCTCGACCGCTTCAACGCCGCCTTCGAGCGCACCGCCGACGCCTACAAGCGCCTGATCGGCTGGGCGCTCGACCACCGCAAGACCGTGCTCGCGGTCGCGATGCTCGCGTTCGCCGGCGGGCTCGGCATCTTCGCGGCCCTGCAGACCGAGTTCATGACGCCGATGGACCAGGGCGAGTTCATGGTCAAGTTCAAGAGCGCGCCCGGGGCCTCGTTCGCGGAGACGAAGGGGCGGCTCGGCGAGGCGCTGCGCGCGCTCGGCGAGTTCAAGGAGGTGCGCTACACCTACGCCTCGATCGCGGCGGGCGACAACGACACCGTCCGGGACGCGATGATCTTCGTCAAGCTCTCCGACAAGAGCGAGCGCAAGCTCGGCCTGCGCAAACTCGTCTCGCTGGTGCGGCGGCGCCTCGAGCGGATCCCCGGCCTCGTGCTCTCGGTGCAGGAGGAGGCCGACGCCTACCAGAAGCCGCTCCAGGTCGCGCTGCGCGGCGACGACATCACCACCCTCAAGCGCTACGCCGGCGAGATCAAGCGCGAGCTGGCGGGCGTGCCGGGGATCGTCGACCTCGAGGCCTCCCTCGAGCAGGACCTGCCCGAGTACCGCCTCGCCGTCGACCGCGAGCGCGCCGCCGCGACCGGCCTCGGCAGCGGCGCGATCGCCGGCACGCTCGGCGTGCTGGTCGGCGGCCAGGCCGTCTCGACCTACGAGGACGATTCCGGCGAGTCGATCGACGTGCGCCTGCGGCTGCCCGGGGAGCTGCGCCGGGACGTGGGCCAGGTCGGCGACCTGCGCCTGAGCGTGCCCGGCGCCGGCGCCGCGGCGCTGGTGCCGCTCGCCGACCTCGTCACGTTCACCCGCGCCACCTCGCCGGCGGAGATCAACCGCCGCGACCTCGCGCGCCAGGTGGTGATCGACGCCAACCTCGACAACCTGCCGCTCGGCACCGCCGGCGAGCGCGCGATGGCGGCGGCCTCGCACGTCAAGCTCGCCCCCGGCTACCGGCTGGTGATGGGCGGCGACACCGAGATCATGGTGGAGTCGTTCGGCTACCTCGCCGAGGCGCTGCTGCTCGCCGTGATCTTCGTCTACCTCATCCTCGCGGCGCAGTTCGAGTCGTTCATCGACCCGCTCGCGATCATGCTCTCGCTGCCGCTGTCGATCGTCGGCATGGCCGGCATGCTCCTCGTCACCGGCGACACCATCAGCATCATGTCGCTGATCGGGCTGATCATGCTGATGGGGCTGGTGACCAAGAACGCGATCCTGCTGATCGACTACACCAAGGTGCTGCGCGGCCAGGGCATGGACCGGCGCACCGCGCTCGTCACCGCCGGCCGCACCCGGCTGCGCCCGATCATGATGACGACTTCGGCGATGATCTTCGGCATGCTGCCGCTGTTCTTCGCCCTCGGCAAGGGCGCCGAGTTCCGCGCCCCGATGGCGCGCGCGGTGGTGGGCGGGCTGATCACCTCGACGCTGCTCACGCTCGTCGTCGTGCCGGTCGTCTACTCCATCCTCGACGACCTCGCCGCCTGGCTCCACCGCAGATTGGCGGGCGCCAAGGCGGAGCTGCCGGCCGCCGCGAGGGCGGCCGCCACGGCGCTCCTCCTCGCGGCCCTCGCGGGCTCGCTCGCGGTTCGCCCCGCCTTCGCCCAGGCGACGCCCGCGGCGCCGCCGGACGATCCGGCTGCGACGTCCGAATCCCGGACCCCGGATCCCGGTCCCCGGGTCCTCACCCTCGACCAGGCGCTGGCGATCGCCGCGGCCAAGAACCTCGACGTCAAGAAGGCCGAGGAGTACCGGCGCTGGCTCGATGCACGCTACGTCGAGGAGCGGGCGGCCGCGTTCCCCCACCTGGCGCTCAACGGCAGCGTGATGCGGACCTACGACGACAGCCCGCAGGACTTCTACAAGGGGTTCCCGCCCGAGTTCCAGGCGCTCGTCGCGTTCCAGCAGGACGTTCGCTCCGCCTCGGTCAACCTCAGCCAGGCGGTGTTCACCTGGGGCCAGGTCGGCGCGGCGATCCGCGGCGCCAAGTGGGCGCTCGCCACCGGCGACGACCAGCTCCGCCGCTTCCAGCAGGCGGTGCGCCGCGACGTTACGGCGGCGTTCTACGACGTCCTGCTAGCGAAGGAGTTCGCCGCGATCGCGGCGCAGACCGTCGACCAGCGGCAGCGCCACTTCGATGAGACGCAGCGCCGCTACGCGCTCGGCACCGCCACCGACTACGACGTGCTGGCGGCGCAGGTGGCGCTCGCCAACGCCCGCCCGGACGCAATCCGCGGCGACAACGCGGTGCGCACCGCGCGCGAGCGGCTCCGCTTCCTGCTCGCCGAGGAGGGCGAGGTCGACGCCACCGGCACGCTGGCGACCGAGATCGGCGTGGCGCCCGACTACGCGGCGGTGCTCGCCGACGCGCTCGCCCACCGCCCCGAACTCGCCCAGTCCGACCACACCCGGCGGGCGCAGCTCGAGCTGGTGCGGATCAACGGCGCCAACGACCGCCCGCGCCTCGACCTGCAGGCGTCGTACGGTCTCCGCAACCTCGACGTGCTCGGCGAGAGCTCGCGCGGCAAGACCTGGAACGCCGGGCTGGTGCTGTCGTTCCCGTTCTTCGACGGTCTCAAGACCCGCGCCAAGGTCGCGCAGGCGCGCAGCGACCTGCGCACCAGCGAGCTCGCCGAGGCGCAGCTGCGCGACAGCATCGCCCTCGAGGTGCGCACCGCGGTCGACAGCGTCGCCGAGTCGGCGGAGATCATGCGCGCGCTCGCCAGCACGGTCGCCCAGGCCGAGAAGCTGATGACGATGGCGGAGAAGGGCTACGAGTTCGGCGTCAAGACCCGCCTCGAGGTCGACGACGCCCAGCTCAACCTGCAGAGCGCCAGGGCCAACCTCACCCGCGCCGAGCGCGACTACCGCGTCGCGCTCGTCACCCTGCAGTGGGTGGCGGGCACGCTGGGCGACGCGCCGACCTCCTGACCCCGTCCCGACCGACGGTTTGACACCGTCCGCGGATCGACTATTCTGAGATCGATCCGGGGATCAAGACGACGTCGGAAGGAGGACGGGATGTTTAAGGAATTCAAGGAATTCGCGATGCGCGGCAACGTCCTGGACATGGCCGTCGGCATCATCATCGGCGCCGCGTTCGGACGCATCATCACGTCACTGGTCAACGATGTGCTGATGCCGCCGATCGGCCTCCTCGTCGGCAAGGTCGACTTCTCCAGCCTCTTCCTCAACCTCTCGGGAGGGACGTACCCGAGCCTGGCCGAGGCGAAGAAGGCGGGCGCGTCGGTGATCGCCTACGGCGCGTTCCTCAACACGATCATCGACTTCGTCATCGTCGCGTTCGTCATCTTCATGCTCATCAAGCAGATGAACCGGCTCAAGAAGCCCGCGCCGGCGGCCGCGGCGACGACCAAGGACTGCCCGTACTGCCTCTCGCCGGTGCCGCTCAAGGCGACGCGCTGCGGGCACTGCACGTCGCAGCTCGCCGCGAGCTGACCGCGTTCGCGCCCCGCGCCGGGGCGCTGGGCCGACTGGAGGTGGACATGGGTCGCAAGGCACTGACGATCGGACTCTCGCTCCTGCTCGCGGGCGCCGCGCTCGCGGCGGCGGAGGACAACCCGAACAAGCTCTCCCTCGGACTTTCCTACCTGGCGACGAGCGGCAACTCCTCGAGCCAGAGCGGGGGCCTCGACTTCCTCTACAAGCACTCGTTCGACCCCTGGGGGCTGGAGGTCGCGGCCAACTACCTGCGCGCGGAGCAGGACGGCAAGCTCACGGCCAAGAAGCTGTTCGGCTCGGTGCGGGGCACCCGCGCGCTCGACGCCGACTTTGCGGTGTTCGCGAGCCTGAGCTACCTGCAGGACCAGTTCGCCGGGCTCGACCCGCGCCTGCTCGCGGCGGGCGGCGTCAACTACAAGTTCCTCAAGGGCCCGGAGCACGTGCTCGGCTTCGACGTCGGCCTGACCTGGACGCGTGACGACCTGGTCGGCGACGGCTCGACGAGCTACGCCGGCGGGCTCGCCGCGGCGCACTACCTCTGGAACGTGACCAAGACCGCGAAGGTCACCGAGGACCTCGCCTTCTACCCGAGCTTCAAGCAGGGCAGCGACTGGCGGGTCGAGTCGATGGCGGGGGTGCAGGCGGCGATGTCGACGAGCGTCGCGCTCAAGCTGAGCTGGGGATTCCGCTACGCGAACCGGCCGGTGCCGGGGTTCGGCAAGACCGACACCCAGACCGCCGTCTCGCTGGTGGTCAACTTCCAGTAGCCGCGCGCGCCGCGAAGGCCAATCCTGCCGCGGATCGCGCCGCGGCAGGACGGATTGCATTACAATCTCACCAAACGGTGTTCGAGTCGCTCGTCCGCCAGCGGGTCGCGCCCGGGATGGTGATCTTCCGCCAGGGGGATCGGGGCGACTGCGCCTACGTGATCGAGAGCGGCGCGGTCGAGATCAGCGCGATGCGGCTCGGCGGCCAGGTGGTGCTCGCGCGGCTGGGCGCCGGCGACCTGTTCGGCGAGATGGCGCTGGTCGACGACGCTGGCCGCTCGGCCACCGCGCGCGCCGTCGAGAGCGCGACGCTGATGGTGATCCGGCGCGAGCAGGTGACGCGCAAGATCAACGCCGCCGACCCGCTCATCGCGCTCATCCTGCGCATCGTCCTGCAGCGCCTGCGGGCGACCAGCCGCCGCGTCGAGCGCTCGACGCCGGCCGCCGCCGCGCCGCCGGGCGGCGCCTCGCTCGACGACACCGCGATGCGCCGCCTGCGCGCTCGGGCAATCGGCATGCTCGACCGCGAGCAGCAGTTCGAGTCGGCGCTCGACCGCGGCGAGTTCGAGGTCTGCCTGCAGCCGATCGTCGACCTGCGCACGGCGCGGGCGGCGGGGTTCGAGGCGCTGGTGCGCTGGCGCCAGGCCGACGGCAGCGTGGTGGAGCCCGACGCCTTCCTCGGCCTGATGGAGGAGATCGGCCTGATCGACAGGCTCGGCCGGCTCGTGCTCGAGCGCTCGTGCGACGCGGTCCGCGGCGTGCCGGCTCCGGAAGGAACGCCCGGCGAGGAAGCAGTGCCGCCGTTCGTCAGCCTCAACCTCTCGGCGACGCAGCTCGCCGCCCCGGGCATGGTGGAGGAGTTCAGCGCCGCCGTCCGCGCCGCCGGCATCGACCCGCGACGGGTCGTGGTGGAGGTGACCGAGAGCGTGCTGATGGAGGACCCGGAGCGGGTCGCGTCGGTCCTGCGGCGCTTGAAATCGGACGGTCACGGCGTGTTCGTCGACGACTTCGGCACCGGCTACTCGAGCCTCGCCTACCTGCAACACCTGCCGGTCGACGTACTCAAGATCGACCGCTCCTTCATCACCGCCGCGGCGCCGGAGGGCGACAACGGCAAGATCGTCCGGGCGGTGGCGCGTCTGGCGCAGGAGCTGCAGCTGGGGACGGTCGCGGAGGGCGTCGAGCGCCCGTCCGACCTCGCGCTCGTGCGCGCGTGCGGCTGCGACCTCGCCCAGGGCTTCCTGTTCGCACCCCCGGTCGCGCTCACCGAGCTCGCGGAGGTCGCGCAGCGGTGCTTCTTCCCGGCGCCGGGCGAGGTTTCGAAGTAGCGCTGGTCGTGCGGGCGCCGGAGTCGCGTCAGGAGCGGAGTCGAGGCTCGCCGGCTAGCGCCGCTTGGCGGAGGCGGCGGGGAACAGGCCGGCGGACGGGCGGCGCGGCTCCCACGGCGAGATCCACTTCGAGCGCGGGTCGCGGTCCTCGGCGGCGGTGACCGCGGCCTCCTCGACCGGCGCCCACTCCTCGGCCTTCCTCTTGCGGCCCTTCGCGTCGATCGCGTCGAGCTCGCGATGGGCGATCTCGCGGATGTCCTTGCGCAGCCCCTGCTCCGCGATGAGTTCGGTGAACTTGCGCCGCCCCTCGACGAGGTCGGCGACGTACGCCTCGATCTGCTCGTCGGAGTAGTAGTTCTTCGCGTCGTACTGGGCGAGCTCGGTGCCCTCGGCCTTGACCACGTACTCGGTGCCGAGCCGGCCCTTGGTGTACTCGTTGGTGCCGCGCAGGTCGCCGCGCTGGAGCGCCGCCATCAGGTCGATCGGCACGCGCGTGACCTTGCGCACGAGCTTCTTCTTGCCGGTCTCCTTGTTGACCTCGATGATCTCGCCCATGCCGCCGGTGTTGTACTGGAAGAAGTGCACCTTGCCCGGGTAGCGGGCCACGAGGTCCATGACGATGTCGTGGAACACGTTCACCTTGCGGCCCTGGGCGCCGATGATGAAGTCGTCCATGCCGACGATCCGCACGGACTCCCCGGCCTTGGCCGGGACGGTCGCGAAGGAGTGGGTGGACTCGCCCCACAGGTAGGCCATCACGCCCTGCTCGGGGGTGAGGCGCTGGGCGAACGGCATGATGGTGGCGCGGCGGGTGATGAACGCGAAGACGACGCCGTCCACCTCCTCCAGCGACGGGGTGTTGATCGAGTCCGCGCAGATCGAGACCATCTTGTGGCCGCGCTTGACCTTGAGCTCGCGGCGGTCGAGCACGCCGCGGCCGTTCTCGCCCAGGCGCTCGTCGAGGAAGTCGATCTCGCCCTTGGCGTTGACCATGACGTTCTCGAGCAGGGCGGACTTGTGGACGAGCGCGTTGTACATCGCCTCCTGGAGCTTCACGTCGACGTCGGTCTTGACGTAGAAGCCGAGCTCGGTACCGTAGGAGGAGCCGTCGCGGCGCAGGAAGACGATGTCGTCCTGGCTCACCCACGTGCCCTCGCCCTGGTTGAAGTCGAGCCCGAGCTGGTGGCAGCTCCACGTCGACTTGCCCGTGGCGGTCAGCCCGAACATGAACACGGCGTAGGTCTTGAGCTTGCCCGAGCGGGCGTCGCGCGCGCGCACCATCTTGGTGCCGGCGTGGAGGCCGAGCATGCCGCGGCCGTCGGCGCGGAACATCCCCTGGCGCAGGAACCCCTTCTTGCACTCGCCGGTGTAGTCGGTGCCGAGCGCGATGTTGATGTCGTGCTCCGGGATGGTGAGGATCTGCATCCGCAGCGGGTGCTCCTGGGGTAGGTCGATCATGGTGAACTCGGGGCCGGGCCGCGACTTGCTGACGTCGCCCATGGTCATCGCCCACTCGTAGGCGAGGCGGTAGTTCTTGCGGTCGGCGACGCAGGTGTAGAGGTTGCAGATCGGGTTGAACTCGCGGTTGTCGCCCATCTGGCGGCGGATGTGGACGAACGGCATCGTGCGCAGGAGCTGCAGCACCTTGTGCAGCTCCTCGGGCGCCTTCTCGACGAGGCCGAGCTGCTCCGGGCTCGGCTTGGGCAGCACGATCTCGGGGCCGTTGCCGAGGTAGACGGTCTTGGCGGCCATGCGCGAGGAGATCGCGGAGAACCACAGCGGCGAGCCCTTGGCAGTGATCGCGGCGGTGTCGAGCGCCTTGCGGCGCAGCGTGCGGAGCGAGACGTGCTCGATGTTGGGGCCGTCGAGCGCGCCGCGCAGGTTTTCGGCGAAGCGGCGGTAGACGTCGGGATCGTACGGTGCGGCCATGGGCACCTCGTCGGGCAGACACTTCGCCCGCGCCGAGGATAGACGCTTGTGACGGCACGGGCAAGCGCGCGCGGCACGAGCGAGCCGACGCCTCCAGGCCTACACTCGACGGCGGCGCAATGCGGACCGCATCGGCTCGCAATGCGGGCCCCGGGTGCGGCAGTTTGAATCCGGTGGAGGCGGACGAGACGATGGAACCTCCGGCTTCACATCCCGGCGCCGCGGGGCTGCGGCGCACGGCGCGGCGGGCGACGCTGGCTCTGGCCGCGTTCGTGGCGCTCGGGCTGGCGGCCTCGCTGCCGCTGCTGGTGCCGGCGTGGCGCCTGCTCGAGCGGGTCACGAGCCGCGTCCCGGGCGAGCCCTCGCGCCTCTACGCGCGGCCGCTCGCGCTGCGCCTCGGCGAGCGGGCCGACCCGCGGCAGGTGCGCGCGCAGCTGGACGCGCTCGGCTACGCCGCGGATGACGGGCGGGGGCCGCTCGAGGTCGGGCGCCTCCGCGTCAGCGGGGGCACGCTCGCGGTGCGGTTGCGGCGCTTCCCGACCGCGCGCGGGATCGACCCCGGCGGACTGCTCGAGCTGCGCGTCGTGGGTGGCCAGGTCGTCGGCCTGCGCCGCAACGGCGTCGCGGTCGACGAGGCGACGCTCGAGCCGATGCTGCTCGCGGCCTACCTCGACGACGACCACCGCGACTGCCGCCGCCTGCCGCCGGGCCCGCTGCCGGAGACGCTCGTCCACGCGGTGCTGGCGGCCGAGGACGCCGACTTCTTCCGCCACCCCGGCATCTCGCTCGGCGGCATCGCCCGCGCCGCCTGGGTCGACCTCCGCGCCGGCGAGGCCGCCCAGGGCGGCAGCACGCTGACGCAGCAGCTGGTCAAGAACCTCGCGCTCTCCGGCGAGCGCACCGTCTGGCGCAAGGCGCGCGAGGCCGCGCTCGCGGTGTTGCTCGAGCTGCGCCTGTCCAAGCTCGAGATCCTCCGCGCCTACCTCGACAGCGCCTACCTCGGCGCCCACGACGGCGTCAGCCTGATCGGCGTCGGCGCCGCGGCGCGGGCGTACTTCGGCAAGGACCCGGACCAGCTCTCGCTCGCCGAGGCGGCCACGCTCGCCGGCATGCTGTCGGCGCCGGCGCACGCCTCGCCGATCCTCCATCCCGACCACGCCCGGGCCCGGCGCGACTGGGTGCTGCACCGGATGGCGGGACTCGGCTGGGCGAGCGCGGACGCCGCCGCGCGGGCGGCGGCGGAGCCGGTGGCGACCTTCCCGGAGCCGATCGCGCCGCTGCGCGCGCCGTACTTCGTCGAGGCGGTGCGCGCCGAGGCGCGCGAGCGGCTCCCCGGCGCGACGCTCGAGCGCGACGGCCTCGCGCTGCTGGCCACGCTCGGCTGGCGCGACCAGCTCGCCGCGGAGGGCGCGGTCGGCGCCGAGTTGTCGCGCCTCGAGCGGGGGACGCGGCGGCGCGGGCCGGCGGCGCTGCAGGCGGCGGTCGTCTCGCTCGACCCGCGCGACGGCGCGCTGCTCGCCTACGTCGGGGGTCGCGACTGGTCGCGCAGCGAGTTCGACCGCGCCGGCAGCGCGCGGCGCCAGGCCGGGAGCGCGTTCAAGCCAGTGGTGTACGCGACCGCGTTCGCGCTCGGCCGCGCCGCGCCGTCGACGATCCTCGCCGACGAGCCGCTGTCGGTGCGCAGCGGCGGCAACCTGTGGGAGCCGCGCGACGACGACGGCGAGTTCCTCGGACCGGTGCCGGCGCGCGCCGCACTCGAGGAGAGCCGCAACGTGCCCGCCGCCCGCCTCGGCATCGACACCGGGCTCGACGCGGTGGTCGGCATGGGGCGGGCGATGGGGATCACCGCGCCGCTCGACCCGGTGCCGGCGCTCTCGCTCGGCGCGTTCGGCCTGAGCCCGTGCGAGCTGGCGACGGTCTACGCCACGCTCGCCGCGGGCGGCGTGCGCCCGGCGGTGCACGGCCTCGAGGCGGCGCTCGACGCGAACGGGGCGCCGGTCGCGCTCGCGCCGCTGCCGGAGCGGCGGCGGGCGATGCCGGAGGCGGTCGCGTTCCTCCTCACCGACGTGCTGCGCGGGGTGCTCGACCGCGGCACCGGCCGCTCGGCGCGCGCGCTCGGCGTCGGCGACGCGCTCGCCGGCAAGACCGGCACCAGCAACGAGGGCCGCGACGCCTGGTTCGCCGGCTACTCGCCCGACCGCACGACGGTGGTCTGGGTCGGGCGCGACGACGACGGCCCGACCGGCCTCACCGGCGCGCAGGCGGCGCTGCCGATCTGGGCGCGGATCACGATCGCGGTGCGCCCGCCGGGGGGCTACCCTCCGTTCGCCGAGCCCGAGGGCCTGGTCCGCGCGGTGATCGACCCGGCCTCGGGCGAGCTCGCCACCACGCGCTGCCCGAACGTGCGCACCGAGCTCTTCCTCGCCGGCAACGCGCCGAGCGCGACCTGCCAGCTCCACGCCGGCTGGCTTGCCCTCCCGGTCTCGCAGCCCGAGGGCGTGACGGTGGAGCGGCCGGGGTTCCTGCGCCGGTTCTTCGCGCGGCTGTTCGGCCGCCGCCAGCGGGTGGTCTGAGCGCTCAGTCCTTGGCGAACGGCTGCGCGGCGAGGACCGGCGAGTCGCGGCGCTCGAGGATCGTGCGGCCGGTCCAGTCCATCACCACCACCGTGCCGGTGGGGACGAAGCCGTCCTCGCCGGCGGCGCGGGTGAGCAGGCGGATCACGCCGCCGTGAGTGAACACGAGGTGGCGGCCGAGCGGCAGCGCGGCGAGGAACGACTCGACGCGGCCGCGGACCTGCTCGAGCGTCTCGCCGCCAGGCGGGTGGAAGCCCTCGAAGGTCGCCAGCGCCCGCTTGTAGACCGGGTCGAGCGTGCGCCAGTCCCGCCCCTCCAGCGCGCCGAAGTTGATCTCGCGGAGGCGCGGCTCGACCGCCGGCTCGCCCCAGGCGAGGCGCGCCGTGGTCACGGCGCGGGAGAGATCGGACGACCACGCCGCGTCGAAGCGGCGCCCGTCGAGGAGCGGGCGCACCGCGCGCGCCTGCTCGACGCCGACCGCGGTGAGCGGCACGTCGGCCCAGCCGGCGAGGGTGCCGTCGCGGCTCGCCGCGGTCTCGCCGTGGCGCACCAGCCAGAGTTCCAGTCGGTCCACGCCGCCTCCGGCCGCGGAGTATACCGTCCGCATTCGCAGATCCCCTGCCGAGCCGTCGTTGGAATGCCCGGCCAGCCGCGGCGCTCCCTCACGGGTCACGGGTCACGGGTCACGGACCCCGGATCCCGGATCCCGGACCCCGGGCCACGGGCCACGGGCCACGGACCCCGGACCCCGGACCCCGGGCCACGCTGTACCAACCTCCAACCCTGAACCGCCAATCACTGTCTCAACAGGCTTGTACGGACAAGGAACTTGTTCTAAATTGACGCCATCCGCCCGGCCGGGCGGAGGAGGAAGCCATGGTGTTTCTCCCCTGGATCATCGGCGCCGTCGTCGTCGCCGTCCTGCTCCTGTTCCTCGGGCTGTGGGCGTTCAACTACCGCAAGGTCGGCCCCAACCAGGTGCTCGTCATCTCGGGCCGCACCTCCACGGTGATCGAGCCGGACGGCAAGCCGCGCACCGTCGGCTACCGCCTGCAGGTCGGCGGCGGCACGTTCGTGATGCCGCTGGTGGAGACCGTCGACACGCTGCCGCTCGAGGTGTTCTCGATCTCGGTGCGCTGCCCCGAGGTGCTGACGGCCCAGGGCGTGCTGATCTCCGCCGAGGCGTTCGGCCAGGTCAAGGCGGCGAGCGACGAGGTGCTCCTCCACCGCGCGGTGGAGAACTTCCTCTCCAAGGGCTCCGCCGGCATCACCTCGGTGGCGCAGGAGGTGCTCGAGGGACGGATGCGCGCCGCGCTCGGCACCATGTCGGTGGAGGAGATCTACTCGGAGCGCGACAAGTTCGCCGAGCAGGTCCGCAACGCCGCCGGCGAGGACTTCACCCGCTTGGGCCTCGAGCTGCTCTCGTTCGCGCTCAAGGACATCTCCGACTCCCAGGGCTACCTGTCGTCGCTCGGCGCGCGCCGCATCGCCGAGGTCAAGCGCGACGCCGCGCTGGCGCAGGCCGAGACCGAGCGCGACGCCGCGATCCAGGCCTCCGAGTACCGCAAGCAGGGCGACATCGCGCGCCTCGCCGCCGAGGCCGAGCTCGCCAAGGCGACGCGCGACTTCGAGATCCAGCGCGCCGAGTTCCAGGCCGCGGTGAACTCCCGCCGCGCCGCCGCCGACGTGTCGTACGACCTCGAGCGGGCGAAGCTCTCCGAGGAGCTCAAGCGCCAGGAGTACGCCGTCCGCCTCGCCGAGAAGGAGCTCGCCGCCAAGGTCGAGGAGCAGGAGATCGCGCGGCGCGAGAAGGAGCTCGAGGCGACGGTCAAGCGGCCGGCGGAGGCGATGCACTACCAGGCCCGTCTCGAGGCCGAGGCCGACGCGTACAAGAAGGAGCTCGAGGCGAAGGGCAAGGCGGCCGGGATCCGCCTCTACGGCGTGACGGAAGCGGAGGCGATCGGCGCCAAGGGCAAGGCCGAGGCGGAGGCGATGCGGCAGAAGGCGGCGGCGTGGAAGGAGTACACCGACGCGGCGCTCGCCGAGATGGTGATCAAGCAGCTCCCGGAGCTTGCGCGCGCGGTGTCCGAGCCGCTGTCGAAGGTGGAGAAGATCGTCATGGTCGGCGACGCGAGCGGCGCCTCGAAGCTCACCGGCCAGGTCGCGACGGTGGTGGCGCAGCTGCCGGCCGTGGTCGAGTCGCTCACCGGCCTCAAGCTCGCCGACCTCCTCAACCGCAACAAGGGCAAGGACGAGGCGTAGTCATGGCGCTCCTCCTGGGCGGCAGACCGGCCGCACCGGTCGGTACCCGGACCCCTGGCCCCGGATCCCTGACCCCGGGGCGGGTGGGGGGTGGCCATGCTCTCTGAGCGTGCCAACCGCATCGCGCTCTCGCCCACGCTGCGCATCTCGGCGCGCGCCACGCAGATGCGCGCGCAGGGGATCGACGTGGTCGACTTCTCGGTCGGCGAGCCGGACTTCCCGACCCCCGACGCGGTCAAGCGCGCGGCCAAGGCCGCGATCGACGCGAACTTCACCAAGTACACCGCCAACGATGGCATCCCGGAGCTGAAGAAGGCGATCTGCGAGAAGCTCGAGCGCGACAACGGGCTCAAGTACTCCCCGGACGAGGTGATCGTCTCGGCGGGGGCGAAGAACTCGCTGTTCAACGTCGCGATGGCGCTCTACGACGAGGGCGACGACATCCTCATCCCGGCGCCGTACTGGGTGTCGTACCCGGACCAGTGCAAGCTCGCGAAGGCCAACCCGGTGGCGGTGCCGACGCACGAGGAGAACGGCTTCAAGCTGGCCCCGCGCGACCTCGCCGCCGCGATCACCCCCAACACCAAGGCGCTGATCCTCAACTACCCGTGCAACCCGACCGGCGCCGCCTACACCCGCGAGGAGCTCGAGGCGATCGCGGAGGTCTGCGTGCGCGAGCAGATCTGGGTGGTCGCCGACGAGATCTACGAGAAGCTGCTCTACGACGGGCAGCGCTTCACCTCGATCGCGTCGCTCGGCGAGAAGATCAAGAAGCTCTCGGTGGTGATCAACGGCTTCTCCAAGGCGTTCTCGATGACCGGCTGGCGCCTGGGCTACGCGGCGGGGCCGCGCGAGGTGATCGCGGCGTGCTCCAAGATCCAGTCGCACAACACCTCCAACGCGACCTCGTTCGTGCAGAAGGCGGCGGTCACCGCGCTGCGCGAGTGCGGCATGGAGGTGGAGCGGATGCGCCAGGAGTTCGAGCGCCGCCGCAACGCGATCGTCTACCGTCTGCGCTCGATCCCGCACGTCTCCTGCGACCAGCCGCGCGGCGCCTTCTACGTCATGCCCAACGTCGCCCGCTACCTCGATCGGGAGTTCTCCGGCGCGCCGATCCGCAACACCTACGGCCTCGCCTACTACCTGCTCAAGGAGGCGCACGTCGCGGTCGTGCCGGGCGAGGCGTTCGGCACCGACCAGCACGTGCGCATCTCGTTCGCCACCTCGATGGACCGCATCGAGGAGGGGTGCCGGCGCATCGCCGGCGCGCTCGCGCGCCTCGAGGAGCCGCGCCGCCTGCGGCCGCGCGCCCTCAACAACGTCGTCACCAAGGTCGCCGCATACGCCGAGACGCGCGCCGTGGCCGGCCTCGAGACCCGCAACGCGCTGCTCGAGGAGGCCTCCTCGCACCTCGCCTCCGACGCCTACTTCGAGTGGAACGCGGCGATCGCCGGCGTGGTGGTGCAGCTGCGCACCAACTCGCCCCACCTCGCGGATTTCTACCAGGAGAACTTCTACCCGGCGCCGCTCGAGGGCGACCTCGAGCCGCACGCCGTGGTATACGCCGTCAAGGACATCCCGGGACGCGACGCGGCCGGCCTGATCAGCCTCGAGACCGCCACCGGCTTCGCGTTCAACACCGCGTTCTACGGCCAGGTCCGCTCGCTCGCGCTGCAGCTCGCCGCCGAGGCGGCGACGCGCAGCTCGGGCGCCCTGCTCGCCCACTGCGCGGCGCTCGACGTCGACGGCGCCGGCGTGCTGGTGTGGGGCGGCCCCGGCTCCGGGCGCACCGGGCTGCTCGCCGCCGCGCTCGGCGAGGACGGCGTCCGGCTGGTGAGCAGCGATGCGGTGCTGGCGCGGCTTGGAGCGGCCGAGCCGGTCGCCGACCTGGTCGAGCGCAAGCTCTACCTCAAGGCGAAGTGGGCCGGCAAGCTGCCGGAGATCGGCAAGCTGCTCGAGCGCTCCAAGCTCGAGAACATGGTCGTCTCGCGCGACGGCTGCACCGTCGACCACCCCGGCGACGAGTGCCCGCTCGACCGCGGCGCCGCCGCCTGCATCGAGGCGTCGAAGAACGGACGCGTGATGCTCGACCCGTACTGGCTCGGCGGCGCGCGCCGCCACGTCCGGCGCACCGCGCCGCGCCTGTGCGTCCTGCTCGCCAAGGACCCGGTGCTGCCGCTGGCGCAGCGACTCGACGCCCGCGAGGCGGCGCGCCTGCTCGCCGGCGGGCAGCTCCCCGGGTCGACCGCGAAGGCGTTCCCGTTCGCCAACCCGCACCTCGCCGGGCTCGACGGCTCGCGCCTCGACCAGCTCCGCGCGCAGCACGAGCGGCTGTTCGGCGCGAGCAAGGTCGTCATGCTCAATACGGCGATCGGCGGCGCCGCCGCCGCGGTCAAGCGACTTCGCGAGCTGATCGCCTGAGCTGCGCTCCCGCGGCCGCCCGCCGCGCGCGCCCGGTCGGTGGCGGCCGGACGTCGGCTGCAGAGCCGCATGTGCTTGGGCCGAGCGGCCAACGGTGCTAGGCTACGAAGCAGACAGCAGAGTGGGCCGAGTGGCGGGTGAGCCACGGGTGTGAGGCGCCGCAGAGGCGCGACGGGCGCGGCGGGACCGGCCGCAAACCGGGAGGGGCCAAGCCGAGCGTGGCGACCAAGGCCAAGAGCTCCAAGGAAGAGGCAGCGCGGATCGCGGGTCTGACCAGCTTCGAGACACCGACGCTCGAGGCGGTCGAGACCCGGCGCCTGCAGCTGTGGGCGCTCACGCTCAGCCTGTTGGTGGTGACCACCGGCGGGGTGATCCTCCTCACCGTGGCGAGGAAGATCGAGCTCGCCGCCTGGCTCACGCCGCGGCTCCTGCAGGTCGGGCTGTTCGGCTTCATCCTGCTCTTCTGCGCCTACGCGATCGAGAAGGAGCTGCAGCTGCGCCGGCTGTCGGCGCTGCTGGTGGAGGAGCGGGTGCTGTCGGCCGCGCTCACCAACCGCCTGCGCGAGGTCAGCACCCTGCTCGCCGCCGCCAAGGCGATGAACCTGGTCCTCGACCTGGAGGAGGTGCTCGAGACGATCCTCCGCTGCGCGCTCGAGCTGCTCAACGGCTCCGACGGGTCGATCATGCTCGTGCGCGGCAAGAACGAGCTGCGCACGGTCGGCACCTTCGGCGCCAGCCCGGCCCGCGGCGCCGTGGTGCGGTTCGGCGAGGGAGTGGCCGGCAAGGTCGCGATGACGCGCGAGCCGGTGCTGGTCAGCGGCGTGATCCGGCGCGAGAGCGGCGACGGGGCGCGGATCGACGTCCCGTCGCCGACCAGCTCGATGTCCGCACCGCTGATCAACCGCGACCTGCTCCTGGGCGTGCTCAACCTCAACGCCGCAGCGGGGCGCAGCTTCACCGAGTACGACCTGCGTGCGCTCAGCCTGTTCGCCGAGCAGGCGGCCGGCTCGCTCGCCAACGCCCAGCTGCTCGAGGAGCAGCGCCTGCTCGCGACGCAGAACCTCTACCAGGCGCTCCACGACAGCCTGACGAACCTCCCCAACCGCGCGCTGTTCCTCGACCGCGTGGGCCACGCGCTGCGGCGCCGCCGCTCGAGCGACCGCCACATCGCGGTGCTGTTTCTCGACCTCGACGACTTCAAGCGGATCAACGACAGCCTCGGGCACGCGGCAGGCGACGAGGTGCTGGTCGCCTTCGCCGAGCGCCTGCGCGCCTGCGTGCGGTCGGCGGACACGGTCGCGCGCTTCGGCGGCGACGAGTTCGCGGTGCTGGTCGAGGACGTGACGTCGTCGGGGGAGGCGACGCTCACCACCGAGCGGATCCTCAAGACGATGAACGAGCCGTTCGTGGTCGGCGGCCGCAGCGTCGTGCTGCGCTCGAGCATCGGCATCGCGCTCGACGACCCCGGCCTCACCAACGCCGAGGAGCTGGTGCGCAACGCCGACCTCGCGATGCACACCGCGAAGGGCGCCGGCAAGGGCCAGGTCGGCGTGTTCGAGGAGGGGATGCACCGCGACGCGGTCGAACGCCTCGACCTCGAGGCCGAGATGCGCCGCGCCCTCGGCGTCGGCGGCTTCGTCCTCCACTTCCAGCCGATCGTGACGCTGGCGAGCCGGGCGGTGGTCGGCGTCGAGGCGCTCGTGCGCTGGCAGCACCCGCGGCACGGGCTTCTCGCGGCGTCGAGCTTCGTGCCGCTGGCGGAGCGCATCGGCATCCTCGACGCGATCGACCGCTGGGTGCTCGCCGAGGCGTGCCGGACCGTGCAGGCGCTGACGGCGGAGGTGGCGGTGTCGCCGCGCCTCACCATGCACGTCAACATCTCGCCGGTGCGGCTGCAGTCGCCTGGGCTGGTCGACGAGGTGGCGGCGCTGGTCGCCGAGCGGTCGATCGACCCGCCCCGCCTCGTGCTCGAGATCACCGAGGGCGTGGTGCTGCGCGACACCGAGGGCGTGCTGCTCCAGCTCGAGGGTCTGAAGTCGCTCGGGGTGCGGCTCGCGCTCGACGACTTCGGCACCGGGTTCTCCTCGCTGTCGCACCTGCGCCGCTTCCCCGTGGACGTGGTCAAGATCGACCGCATCTTCATCGAGGGGCTGGCCAAGGACGCCGGCGCGATCCGGCTCGTGCAGGCGATCCTGCGGATGGGCCAGGGCCTGAGCCTCGACGTGATCGCCGAGGGCATCGAGCAGCAGGCGCAGGTCGATACGCTGCTGCGGGTCGGCTGCGGGCTGGGGCAGGGCTACCTCCTCTCGGAGCCGCTCTCGCACGAGGCGCTGGTGCCGTTCCTGCAGCACGCGGTGCAGGTCGGCGACAGGTGAACGCCGGCAGCGCTCGCGCTTTGCAGTGACGGTCCGCTACCTTCCCGGCGTGAAGCGGAGCAATCACGGAAGATCGGGCGCGGCCCTCGTGTGCGAGCCGGGCGAGGGAAGGCGATGAGCGGCATCGCGGCGCAGCTGCAGGCGCTCGACCGGCCGATCCGGGTCGCGATCGTCGGCGCCGGCTCGATGGGACGCGGCCTGTACTACCAGTGCTGCGTCACCCCCGGCATCGAGTGCATCGGCATCGCCGACGTCGATCTCGAGCGCGCCGCCGCCTGCCCCGCGCTGCTGGGGCGCCCCGCCCGCCTGGCCGAGAGCGCCGCCGAAGTCGCCGCCGCCGCCGAGCGCGGCGAGGTGGCGGTCTGCCGCGACGGGCTGCTGCTGGCGGCGAGCGACGCCGCCGACGTCCTGATCGAGGCCTCCAACGCGATCGGTCCCGCGGCGCGCTTCGCGATCGCCGCGCTTGAGAGCGGTAAGCACCTGGTGCTGATGAACTCCGAGATCGACCTCATCTTCGGCCCCTGGCTGCGCGAGCTGGCGCAGCGGCACGGCGTCGTCTACACCAGCTGCGACGGCGACCAGCACGGCGTGCTCAAGCGGCTGATCGACGAGATCACGCTGTGGGGGTTCGAGCTGGTGATGGCCGGCAACATCAAGGGCTTCCTCGACCGCCGCGCCAACCCGACCACGATCGTGCCCGAGGCCGACAAGCGCTACCTCGGCTACAAGATGTGCACGGCGTACACGGACGGCACGAAGCTCTGCATCGAGATGGCGCTGCTCGCCAACGCCGTCGGCCTGGCGACGCCGGTGCCGGGGATGCACGGCCCGCGCGTGGCGCGCGTGGAGGGCGTGTTCGCCAGCCTCGATGTCGCCGGGACGTGGCGCGCGCACGGCGCGTTCGTCGACTACGTGCTCGGCGCCCAGCCCGACGGCGGCGTGTTCGTCGTCGGCCACTGCGACCACCCCTACCAGCGCGAGATGATGGCGTACTACAAGATGGGGCGCGGGCCGTTCTACCTCTTCTACCGCCCCTACCACCTCTGCCACGTCGAGGCGATGGAGTGCGTCGCCGACGCCTGCCTGAACCACCGCTCCCTGCTCGAGCCGGCGTGCGGCTTCCGCGCCAACGTCTTCGCCCGCGCCAAGCGCGACCTGCGCGCGGGGGAGTGCCTCGACGGCATCGGCGGCTACGCCTGCTACGGCGTGATCGACAACTGCGATCCCGGCGGCTCCCACCCCGACCTGCCGATCTGCCTCGCCGAGGGCGTGCGCCTCAACCGCGACGTCGGCGCGGACGCCCCGATCCGGCTCGCCGACGTGGACGTGGAGCCCGACAGCTTCGAGTTCGGCCTGTTCGAGCGCGCCCTCGCGGCGGCGCGCGGATCGCGCCGGTGAAGCTCGGCCTCGTCGTCGTCTACCTGGTGAGCGAGGGCAACGAGGGCCTGCTCGACCTCCACCTCGAGCGGATCGCGCTGCACACGCGGATGCCGTACACGATCTACGCCGCCGCCGAGCGGCTGCGCCCCGACCTGCGCGAGCGGCTCGCGGCGCGGCGGGAGGTGCGCGTCTGCGCGCTCGCGCCGACCGCGATGCGCGAGAGCGCCGAGCACGCCCACTACCTCGAGCGCCTCAGCGAGATCGCCCTCGACGACCACGCCTCCCACGTCGCGATGCTTCACGTCGACTCGTTCCCGGTCCGCGACGGGTGGGACGAGGCGCTCGCCGCCTCGCTCACCCCGGAGCGCCCGTTCGGGGCCGCCGTGCGCGACCTCGCCGTGGACGACAAGCCTTTCACCGCCTGCCTTTTCAGCAGTGCGGAGTTCCTCCGCCGGTGGCGGCCCCGACTCCTCCTCTCGGACGCCGAGCGGCGCTCCGCGGCGTACCGGCGGTATCGGCGGCGGCACCCGCACCACCCCGACTCGGGGGTCGGCTTCGGGCTGCTCGCGTTCCGGCACGGGCTCGACTGGGTGCGCCTCGAGCGCTCCAACCGCGGCGAGGGCCACGGGCACTTCGGCGCCATCCACGGCGACCTCCTCTTCCACCTCGGCGCGGCGTCCTGGCAGCGCAAGGACTTCCCGGTGCGGCGCGAGCCCACCGCGGCGCTCGCACTGCGTCGCCGCCTCGCCGCGGTCGGCAGGCGGCTGCTGCCGCGGCCGGTACGGGAGCCGCTCAAGGCCGCGGTCGGCGCGCTCGCGCCGGCGCTCGACATCGAGCGCAAGTACGACGGCAACGAGATCGCATTCAACGCGGTGCGGGACCGCTTGCTCGCCGACCCGGAGTCGTACCTCCGCTACCTCCGCGAAGGCGACGGCTGAGCCGGCCGGCCGCCGCGGCGACCGGCGGGAATTCGCTCCGAACGCCGGGTTGTTGGAATCCCCGTTGAGGCGTCTCTCAGCGGCGCACTGACCCGATCCCCCCTGGACAATCGATGCGCCCGGCTCCGGCCCGGCATCGGACCGCCCGGCGCACCGGCCGCAACGGGCCGATTGCGGGATCGAGGTAGGCGCGCCATATGGCTCGGTGGATGCGACGACTTGCCTTGGCCGTTCTCCCCCCGACGCGCAGGGGGCGGCGGCCCTGGTTCGTGGCGCGAGACGAAAGGAGCGACGCAATGTACCGCGATGTGATGGGAGTCACGCTGGCGATCATCGCCATTTCGGCAGCACCCTGCCTGGCGAGCCTGGAACGGGAGACGGCATCGCCGTCGGGCGCCATGGCGGTCGGCACCGGCGGAGGCGCCACGCTCGCGTCGCCCGCGCCGCTCCGGGCGCCCAACCCGGACGAGACCGTCGTCACCGGCAAGGTGGTCATGCTGACGCCGGTCGAGGTCGTCGTCGCCACCGCCTCGGGTCTCAAGCGCTTCGCCATCAACAAGGACACCGACGTGAGCCCCGACGTGGTCGAGGGCTCGGACGTGACGCTGTACGCCAAGGGCGGAGAGGGCGCGGTCCAGGCTGCGACCGTCCAGTCGGCGTCGAACGAGCCGTCGGAAACCAACCCGACGACCGCCGAGGCGCCGACCGCGCCGTCCAGCCCGAGCACCGATTCCGGAATGGAGGCGTCGCAGCAACCGGTCGCCTCGACCCCGGCCGAGACCGGCACCGACAGTGCGAGCGGGACGGCGCAGCCCGCCGCGCCCGCGATGAAGACGCTGCCGAAGACGGCGAGCGACCTTCCGCTCGTCGGCCTGATCGGGCTGCTGTCGCTCGGCGGGGCCGCCGCGCTCCGCCTGGCGTCCAAGTCCTGAACCGCGTGGCGCGGCACCGGTCGCGGCGCTGACGCTGGACGTCGCGCCGCGGCCGGGCCGTGCCCACGACCGCCATGCGCCCCGCGTTCGTCGCCGAATGCGTGCTCAACCTCGTCGGCGCGCTGTTCCTCGCCGACTGGCTGGCGGAGTCGGCGCACGCCCGGATCGTCAACGCCCGCGCCTCCTACCGCCTCGAGCGCGAGCTCGCTGGCGCCGGCGCGCAAGCAGGCACGCCATCACGCCCGCAGGTCGCCCGCCCTGGGGGTGGGATCGCGGCCTCGCCGCGCATCCGGATCGGATCGCCGGTCGGCCGCTTCGAGATTGACCGCCTGGGCGTTTCGTCGGTGATCGTCGAGGGGGTGGCCGACGGGCTGCTCAGCGCCGCGGTGGGCCACATCCCGGGCACCGCGCTCCCCGGCGAGGCGGGGAACTCCGGCCTCGCGGCGCACCGTGACGGCTACTTCCGCGACCTCGGACGCCTCCGCGCCGGGGACCGGATCGAGGTGTTGATGCCCGGGGGGCGGTTCTCCTACCGCGTCCAGTCCGCCCGGGTCGTCGGTCCCGCCGATGTCGGCGTCCTGGCGCCGACCGCGCAGCCCACGCTCACGCTCGTGACCTGCTACCCGTTCCACTTCATTGGGCCCGCGCCACGGCGCTACGTCGTGACCGCGCGGATCGTCCCTCCCCATCCGACCGCACCGCCGGGCGCGCCCCCGCCCCTGGCGTCGGCCCGCCCGCCGGGCTGACGGCGACGGCGGCCCGCCGCGGCCGCGCGGCTCCTCTCGCGCCGGAGTGTTTCGGCGCGGCCGAAGGTTGGACTGACGAGCCCATGCCCGGCGCCACGCATCACCTCGTCCGGTGGCTGTTCCTGCGGTCGCTGGGGGTGGTCTACCTCGTCGCGTTCGCCTCCCTCGCGACCCAGGTGAGCGGGCTGATCGGCCGCCGCGGCATCCTCCCCGCCGCCGAGTTCATGCAGGCGGCCGGGGCGCACTTCGACGCCCGCGGCGTCGGCGCGATGCGCGTGGCCGCGCTCCCGACGCTGTGCTGGCTGTCGGCGAGCGACGGCTTCCTGCGCGGCCTCTGCGTCGCCGGCGTCGTCATGGCGGCGGCGGTCGTGATCGGGATCGCGCCCGCGCCGCTGCTCGGCCTGCTCTGGCTCGTCTACCTGTCGCTGGTCGTGGTCGGCCGCGACTTCCTCGCCTTCCAGTGGGACGCGCTGCTGCTGGAGACCGGTCTGCTGGCGATCCTGTTCGCGCCGCTGCAGCCGCTGCCGGCCCGCTCCGGCGAGGCGCCGCCGTCGCGACTGGTCCTCTGGCTGCTGCGCTGGCTGACGTTCCGCCTGATGTTCGGCTCCGGCGCGGTCAAGCTGGCGAGCGGTGACCCGAGCTGGCGCAACCTGACCGCGCTGACGTACCACTACCAGACCCAGCCGCTGCCGAACCGCGTCGCGTGGCTGGCGCAGCAGCTCCCGGCCTGGTTCCAGCGCGCCTCGTGCGCCGCGATGTTCACCGTCGAGCTCGGCGCGCCGCTGCTGATCTTCGCGCCGCGCCGCTGGCGCCTGGCCGGCTGCGCCGCGATGGTGTCGCTCCAGGTGCTCATCGCCGCGACCGGGAACTACTGCTTCTTCAACCTGCTCGCCTGCACGCTCTGCCTCACGCTGCTCGATGACGCGGCGCTGGCGTGGGCGGTGCCCGCCGCCTGGCGCGAGCGGCTGGCGCGGATCAGGTCCGGCGCCCCCGGCTGGAGCCCGTGGCTGCTGGCGCCGGTCGCCGCGCTGCTGTTCCTCGTCACGTCGGTCGAATTCACCTCGCGCTTCCTCCCCGAGCTGCCGTGGCCGCGCCCGCTGACCGCGCTCTGCCGCGCCGCCGAGCCGTTCCGCAGCACGAACAGCTACGGCCTGTTCGCGGTCATGACCACGACGCGGCCGGAGATCGTCGTGGAGGGCAGCGACGACGGCCGGACCTGGCGCGCCTACGAGTTCCGCTACAAGCCCGGCGACGTGCGCCGCGCGCCGCGCGAGGTGGCGCCGTTCCAGCCGCGCCTGGACTGGCAGATGTGGTTCGCCGCGCTCGGCACCCCGAGCGACAACCCGTGGTTCGTCGGCCTGTGTGTCCGTCTCCTCGAGGGCTCGCCGGAGGTGCTGGCGCTGCTCGGCCGCAACCCGTTCCCGGCCGCGCCGCCGCGGGTCGTCCGCGCCCGGCTGTACGACTACCGCTTCTCGACGCTCGCCGAGCTGCGTGCCGACGGCGCGTGGTGGCGGCGCGAGCTCCTCGGCGACTACCTGCCGGCGATCTCGCTCCGCGATCGGGGCGGGGCCGGCGAGCTCGGCACGTCCGACTAGTCGGCGGCGTGGGTCGCCTCGATGACGGCCTCGTCTGCGGCGGCAACGCGGGCGCCGGCGGCGACGTCGACGCGCGAGAGGACGAGGATGCCGAGGGCGAAGAACGCGACGATCGAGAGGATGCTGGCGCGCGGGTCGTGGGTGAGCGCGCCGACGACGCCGTAGGCGAGCGGCGCGAGGATCCCGGCGAACTTCTCGGAGAGCGCGTAGATGCCGAAGAACTCGCCGGACTTGGCGCGCGGCGTCAGCTGCGCGTAGATCGAGCGCGAGAGCGCCTGCGTCCCGCCCTGGACCGTGCCGACGAGCAGGCCGATCATGAAGAACTCCGCCGGGGTGCGGAGGAAGAACCCCCACACCGGCACGATCGCGTAGACCGCCAGGCCGAGCATCACCGCGCGCTTGGCGTCGAGGCGCGCCGCGAGCGGGCCGAGGAGGCGGCGACCGAGCAGCGCGGCGAGGGCGGCACCGAGCGCCTGGTCGGCCGCGAGCAGCGCGATCGTCGCGCCGGTGCCGAGCCCGCCGCGGTGGTTGGCGAGCGCGCCGAGCGCCGGCACCGTGACGGCGGTCCACCCCACCATCGCGACGACCGCGCCGCGCCAGCGGAACGCCGGGTCGGGGAGGCGCCCGAACGCGAGCGCGTAGGGGAACGCGACGAACTGGGTGAGCAGGAGCGTGGCGACGAGCGCCGAGGTCGGCAGGCCGAGTGCGGCGCCGTAGGCGGTGGCGAGGAGGATGATCGCGCCGATCCCCTCCATGTAGAGCCAGAACGCGACCAGCATCGTGAACGTCTGGCGATAGCGGCGCAGGTCGGCGAGGGTGTGGCGCAGGCGGATCAGCGCGTCGCGCAGTACTCCCCGGCCGCCGCCGTGGGCGAGCGGCAGCGCGGCCGGCTCCGGCACGACGAGGGCGAGCGGGAGCGAGAAGCCGAGCCACCACGCGCCGACGGCGAGGAACGCGGCCCGCACCACGACGTCGCGGCCGATGCCGATCCGGTCGGCGGCGAGGAAGACCGCGGTCGCGACGGCGAGCAGGAGCCCGCCGCCGACGTAGCCGAGGGCGTAGCCGAGGCTCGAGGCGCGGCCCAGGTCATCGCCGCGGGCGACGTGCGGGAGGAGGCTCGAGTTGAGCCCGAGCGCGACGTTGACGGCGACCTGACTGGTGAAGTAGAGCGCGAGCGCGAGGACCCAGCGCCCGGTGGTGACCGCGACCATCGCGGCGGCCACCACCGCGCCCGCGCCGGTCACAGTGAGGAGGAGGCGCTTGCGTCGCCCGGTGAGGTCGGCGATCGTGCCTACCAGCGGCGCGACGATCGCCACGACGAGCAGCGCCGCCGACACGGTGACGGCGTAGACGTTGGAGGCGGTGTCGCGTGCCCGCGCCGTCGCCTCCGCCCCGATCGCCCCCGCGGCGAGGAACGCGGGTGCGGCGATGGCGACGAAGTGCGGCGGGAAGAACGACGTCGCGGTCACCGTCACGTAGGCGTGGTCGGCCCAGTCGTAGAGCGCCCAGGCGTGGATCCGCCGGCGGTAGGCGCGCTCGCCGGCGTCCGCTCCGGACGGCGGCGCGGTCGGCCCGGGCTCGCTCGTCATCGGCGCGCGCCCGCCGGCGGCGTCAGAACGAGTCGGAGGCGCCGCCGCCCCCGAACTCGCCCCCGCCGCCCTCGAACGCCGGCTTGGACTCCGCGGCCCGGGCCGCTGGCGTGAACGCGGCCACCGCCGCCGCCAGCTCCGCGACGCGAGCGCGCTCGCCGGCGCCGGACAGCGGCTCGGCGGTGAAGCCGGCGCGCTCGTGCGCTGGCCCGGCGTCGAGCCAGCGCCGCAGCCGCAGCGCACCGGCGATCGCCGCGCCGCCGCCGAGGATCAGCTCGAGCCAGAGCGGGGCGAGGTGGACGTAGTACCGCAGCGTGACCAGCGAGGCCGCCGCCATCAGCAGGCCGGCCCAGAGCAGCAGCCGCTCCCGCAGGCGCACGCCGGCGGCGAGCACGAGCGGCGGCAGCAGGGCGGTGCCGGCGCCGTGGACGAACCGCAGCCACGCCGGGAGCGCGGCCCCGGCGGCCCAGCGCGCGTACCCGATCTCCAGACCCGCGATCCAGCGGTGGTCGGCGGCGGCGAGGTTGACCGCGAGGTAGAGCGCGGCGAGCGCCACCGCGAGCGCCCACAGGCACGCCTCCCGGTGGGCGGGCGCGAGGCGCGCCGAGCGGGCCCCGCGCAGCAGCGGCAGGGCCGCGGCGAGCGGGCAGACGGTCCAGAGCGCCACGCCGAACCCGGTCTGGGCGAGCAGCAGCGCGAGCGCGGCGGCGCCGACGGCGGCGAACCCGGCCATCCCCCACCGCCAGACCGCTCCGGCCGCCGCCGCCGCCAGCACCGCGAGCACGATACGGAGCGATGTGGTCTCGTGGTTCCACGGACGGCTCACAAACGCGAGGCTGCCGAGCGGCAGCATGACCAGCGCGAGAACGGCGGTCCCCTCCTCGACGCCGCCGCGGCGTCGCCGGCCGAGCGTCACCAGTAGTTCGGTGGCGGCGACGGCGGCTGCGCCAACCACCAGCGCGATCCCGATCCCGCCGTTGTGGGCCGCGAGGGCGAGCAGGCCAAGCGCCGCGAAGCCCGCCAGAACGGTGAAGAAGCCGAGCAGCACCCGCATCGCGACTCCGGCGCGGACGCGGTCGTCGGGATACGCCGCCTCGACCTGCGCGAGCGCGGCCGCGTCGATCGCGCCGGCGGCGCGCCAGCCCGCCGCGGCCTCGCGTACCGCCTCGCGGCGGTCGGCGAGGGCGATCTCGGGCCTCATGCCGGACCCCGCATGCGCCGCTGCGCCGCGACCAGTCCGACGATGCAGGCGATCGAGCTGAGGCAGAACCACGCCAGCACCGCGAAGTCGTCGTGGATCCCAGCGACGGCGAAGCGGGAGACTGCGACGTAGGCGCCGGCCGCACCGAGCGCGAAGAGCGAGAAGCGGCGCGCGCGGAACGTACCGGCGGCGAGCCCGCCGGCGGCGAGGAGGAGCGCGAGCGCGAACGCCGGCCACGGCGTGCCGAGGCGGTCCGGGACGAGCGCCCCCGACGCGAGCCCGCCGAGGACGAGCAGCCAGCCGAGGTGCGCCGCGGACGGCTCGAAGTGCGGCTTGCGGCCCGCCCGCACCAGCGCCCAGCCGAGCGCGACGAAGAGGACGCCGCAGCCGACCGCGTTCCAGCGCAGCGCCGCGGGATCGTCGAGCCGCCACGCGGACCGGCCGAGCAGACTCAGGCTGACGCCGCGCCACGCCGCCAGCGTGGTGAGCGCGAGCGTGAACAGCACGCGCGAGTCGTAGCGGAACGCCAGCCCCGCGGCGAGCAGCGCGACGATCAGCAGGTGCCACGGCCAGTTAGCGCCCAGCGCGGCGAACTTGACCTCGACGTAGGCGAGGTCGGCGGCGACGAGCAGGGCGCCGAGCAGCAGCAGGTAGTCGAACGCGACGTGGGGGGAGGGCTGCGCGGTCCAGGCGAACGGCGGTGCGGTGCGCGCCACCCATGCCAGGCAGGCGCACGCGGCGATGCCGATCGCCGCGGCGATCGGCACCGGGCCGATGCGGTCGAGGTTCTCCTTGACCAGCAGGCCGACCCCGGCGGTCAGCAGCGTCACGCCGAGGTAGAGGGCGAGGCGGAGCTCCTCGCGGATCGAGACCAGCTCGCCACGCGCGACGCGCTGCAGCGGCGCCGCCGTCCCGGGCGCGAGCACGCCGCGCTCGACCAGCTTCGGGACTGCCGCTGCGACGTCGGGGTTCACGGTCGGGGAGGATAGCAAAGCGGCTCGCCGGCCGGGCCCCCGGGGCGCGAACCGCCGC
>DATIYW010000047.1:0-7820 GCA_035517415.1 Thermoanaerobaculaceae bacterium | reverse complement strand
GGCCTCGCCCGCCCAGCCCTCCCACGTCTTCGCCAGGCCGAAGTCGAGCAGCTTGACGCCCGCCTCGGTGAGCATGACGTTGCCGGGCTTGAGGTCGCGGTGGACGACGCCGCGCCGGTGGGCGGCAGCGAGCGCGGCGGCGATCTCCCCGGCGAGGCGCAGAGCGGTCCCGGCATCCAGACGCCCGCGGGCGAGCCGATCGGCGAGCGTCTCGCCCGTGAGTAGCTCCATGACCAGGAAGTGGACGCCGCCGTCGTGGCCGACGTCGAAGAGGGTGCAGATACCGGGATGGGAGAGCTTGGCGACGACGCGCGCCTCACGGTCGAAGCGCCCCACCGTGTCGACGTCGCTCGGCAGGTCCGACCGCATCACCTTCACGGCGACCTCGCGGTCGAGCCGCGTGTCGCGCGCCCGCCACACCTCGCCCATGCCGCCGGCGCCCAGCGGCGCGACGATCTCGTACGGCCCGAGGCGGCGGCCGGGCTCAACCCCCATCGCGGCTCACCGCTTGAGGCCCTCCGTCCAGTGCGTCACGAGGGTCAGCGGGACGGCGGCCCCGGCCTCGGACTGCAGCGCGAGGAGGCGGTCGCCCTTGGGCGGCACCGCATAGCTCCAGGTCGCGGGGTTCGGCGAGGCCAGCCGCGTCTTGGACAGCTCGTGCGGCGTGCCGACTTCCACAGCGGGTCCGGCGGGGGCAACCGGCGCCTCCATCAGCCGCCCGTCCGGGGTGCCGAAGTAGAGCGCCTGCCCGTCGGCACGCCACGACGGGATGATCCCCCCGCCCTGCGACACCTGCCATTTCGCCCCGGCCTGGGGGAACGGCGTGATGTAGATCTCGTTCCGGCCCGACTCGTTGGACTGGTACGCCATCCACCTGCCGTCCGGCGAGAACACCGCGTTGCCCTCGTTGAACGGCGTGGCGAGGAACGGGCGCGGCTTGCGGTCGCCGCCCAGCGGCAAGATCCAGACGTCGGCGCCGTTGTTCCCCTGCGGGTCGAGCTGGGTGAACGCGATGAACTGGCCGTCGCGCGACCAGTCGGTGCAGTACTTGTCCGCGTCCGAGACGACAAGCGCCTCCGCGTCGCCGGCACCACTCGCGCTCTTGGCGTAGATGTCGAAATGCCCCTTCGCGTTGGAGACCCAGGCGATGCGGCCGCCGTCGGCCGACCAGACGGGAGAGAAGTCCGCCGCCGGGTCGAAGGTGAAGCGCGTCCGCACACCCCGGCCGAGGTCGACGAGCCAGATGTCCACGTTCTTGGTCTGCGGCTCCTGGACGATCTCGGCGAGCGTTTGGCCGTTCGGCGATAGGCGGATCCCGCCGATGCTCGCGGGCTCGCCCACCGTGCCGACCTGCAGCCCGGCGACGCTGAGCCAGAGCACCTGCGCGCGGTCGTTCTGTCCCGTCAGGTACGCGAGCGTCCGCTCCGACGACACCGAGAAGCGGCCGAGGCGGTAGCTCTCGGGGCTGGCCACGTCCTCGGCGACCGGGAACGCCTCGCCGGCGAGCTTGACGCTCCCCGCGTCGAACGGATGGACCATCAACGTCTGCTCGCGCAGGTAGAGGAGGTAGCCCGGCGGCGAGTAGAGCGCGTCGCTGTCGGCCTGGATCAGGAACCGCTGCCCCTTCTCGTCCAGCGCGCCGACATAGATGCCCTTGGTGTCCTGCGCGCTCGCGGTCGGGTTGCCCGCCCAGAACAGGAAGTGCCGTCCGTCGGGGAGGAAGACGGGCCAACGCTGACTGGTCTGGCCGCGCGCCCGGTCCAGCTCCGTGACCGCGGCCGAGGCGCCGCCCGCGCTCGAGACGCGGCGCAGCCCGCCGTAGATGTCGGGCGCGAACACGATCACGCCGTCCGCGCTCCACGTCCCGCCGCGCCCGCTGCTGGCGTCGCACACGGTCTGCGGCGGGCCGCCCTGGATGTCGATCTTCCTGAGCTTGCCGGGGACGAAGAAGCCGACGAACCGGCTGTCCGGCGACCAGAACGGGTACGCCGCGCCGTCGGTGCCCTCGAGCGGCTGCGCGGTGAGCGCGTCGAGCGGGCGCAGCCAGAGGAGCTTCCGGCCCCCTTCGTCGGTGGCGGCGAAGACCACCCGGGTGCCGTCGGGCGCGAGCACCGCGCCGCCGGTCGCGCCGTTGAAGGTGAAGCGGGTCTTGTCCGGCGGCAGCAGGTAGGACCGGACCGGCCGCGGGTGGACCGAGGCCGCCCGCAGGTAGGCCACGGCGAACGCCGCCGCCAGTGCGAAGCCGACGCCCGCCACCGCCCACGGCAGCACCGCCGCGCGCGCCCGCGCGGTCGGACGCGCCGCCGCCACCGCCGCCGGCGCCGCGATCGGCCCCCCAGCCGGCGAAGACGGCTGCGAGCCGCCCTCGAGCTCGAAGCGGACGTCGCCGATGTCGCGGATCCGCCGCTTCGGGTCCTTCTCCAGGCAGCGCCGGAGGAGGTGGCGAACACCGCCAGGGACCGACGGCGGCAGCGCGCTCCAGTCCGGCTCCCGCGTCACCACCGCCGCGATCACGTCGGTCACGGTCTCGCCGGCGAAAGTCTTGGTGCCGGTGAGCATCTCGTAGAGCACGCAGCCGTAGGCCCAGATGTCCGCGCGCTTGTCCACCCGCGTGCCGCGCGCCTGCTCCGGCGACATGTACGCGGCGGTGCCGAGGATCACCCCGGCGCGGGTGTGGTGCGCCGTGATCGTCGGCGAGAGCGCGATGTCGCTGCTCGAGATCTCCTCCTCCCAGGCCTTGGCGAGGCCGAAGTCGAGCACCTTCACCGTGCCGTCCGGGCGCACCTTGACGTTGGCCGGCTTGAGGTCGCGGTGCACGATGCCCTTGTCGTGGGCGGCCTCGAGCGCGTCGGCGATCTGCCGCGCGATCGGCACCGCCTCGTCGACCGGCACGGCGCCCCGGCCGATGCGCGCGTCCAGGCCCTCGCCCTCGACCAGCTCCATCACCAGTGCGTGCTGACCCTCGAGGTGCTCGAGGCCGTAGAGCACCGCGATGTTCGGGTGGTTGAGCGCGGCGAGCAGCTTCGCCTCGCGCTCGAAGCGCGCGTGGCGCTCGGGGTCGTTGGCGAACCCCGGCGGCAGGAACTTGACCGCCACCTCGCGGCCGAGCCGGAGGTCGCGCGCCCGCCAGACCTCGCCCATCCCGCCCGCGCCGAGCGGGGCGACCACCTCGTAGGAACCGAGCCGTGTGCCGTTGGCGATCGCCGCCATGCCGATGCCACCCCCTTCCGGCAGGCGCGGGCCGTCGTCAGCCCGACGCCCGCTCCCGCCCATGCCTCCCTGCACCGCGCCGCCGCGGCGGCCTCGGCGCGCCGCCGCGCCGGCCCGGCGACCGGCCGCCCTGCGCGTGCAGCGCGAGTTCCTCCGCGCCCAGTCGCTTGGCCGCGACGACTCGCAGCGGTCCCGTCAAGCGACCTGGATTGCGTCTCAAGTTTATCGCCCCGGGTTCGGCTGTGCTAGTGGGGACGGCGCGGCAATATTCCCGGTCGGCGGCGGCGCGGGGAGGCAGCGCGTCGGGCGGCGCGCCGGCGAGGGCCGGCCTACGCCTCTTCGGGAGGCGCCGCGATCAGGCGCGCCTCGTCCTCGGTCGGCTGGAACACCACCGCGCCCACGCACCCGGGTCCGACGTGCGCGCCCACCACCGGCCCGATCTCGGTCTCGATCAGCTCGGCAACCTGGAGATTCTCGCGCAGCAGGCTGCGGAGCCGGTCAGCCGCCACCGGCGCAGCGGCATGGGCGATCCCCGCGATCACCGGCTTCCCCGCGTCGACCCTCTTCACGAGCAGCTCGACCAACCGCGGCTGCGCCGCCTTGGCGCCGCGGACCTTGTCGACGGCGGCGATCTCCCCGTCCACGAGGCCGAGGATCGGCTTGATCCCGAACAGGGCGCCGATCGTGCCGCGCGCCTTGCCGATCCGGCCGCCGCGCACGAGGTAATCGAGCGTGTCGACAACGAAGAGGAGGTGGAAGCGCGGCCGCATCGCCTCGACCCGCGAGCGAATCTCGGCGGCGGAGAGGCCCCGCCGCGCCATCCGCGCCGCGAGCAACGCCATCACGGCAAGGCCGGCGCTCACCTGCCCGCTGTCGACCACCTCGAGTGCCGGCGCGCCGTCCCTGCGCAGGCGCTTGAACTCGCCGCTCCCCTCCTCCGCCGCAGCGCGCGCGTTCTCGACCGTCTGGGAGATCTTCCCCGAGAGGTGGAGCGACACGACGTCGCTGCGGCCGACGAGCAGGCGATAGTCGGTGAGGAACTCCCCGCGCGTCGGCGGACTCGTGCGCGGGAAGGTCTCCCTCCGGCTCTGCAGCAGCCTGTAGAACGCCCCGGGCTTGAGGTCGAGGCCGTCCTTGTAGATCGACTCCCCGAAGATCACCGAGAGCGGCACCACGTGGACCTGGTTGCGCATCGCCAGCTCGGACGGCAGGTCGCAGGTCGAGTCGGTGACGATGCGCACCCGCGCCTCGGGCTCGGCGAACTGGACGAAGCCGAGGCGCTGCAGCTCGACGATCGCCTCCAGCGCCGTCCCGTCGAGCGCGTCCACCGCGTCCAGGACGGTCCAGATCGAGTGGTCGCCCTGCGCCTTCGCCAACACCACCTGCTGCGTCGGCGAGAACTGGGTCGCGAAGAACGCCGGCCCCATCACCAGCTTGACCCTGCTCGACAGCTCCGGGAGGCCGGCGCGGGCCTCGTCGAAGCGGTGCTGGTCCTCCATCGCGCTCGCCATCAGGCTGAGCAGGTCCTGGCGGATCTCCCGCTCGGCGCCGGGTGGGCCGAGCAGCAGCTTGAACGACGCCGCCTCGGTGCGGGCGAGACGGCAGAACGCCTTGGCGCCGCGGACTCGGCCGATGCGCGCCGCCACCACCTCGCCGTCCTCGAGCGCGAGCGTCGCCTCGCCGGCGACGACCCGGCCGGAAACCACCGCCCGCTGCAGGGCCGGCAGCAGCTCGAACAGCGGCAGCGCCTGCAGGTCGCCGAGCAGCGACTCGAGCTGGGCGTCGGCGGCGAGGCCGAGCTCCCGGCCGACCAGCAGCGTCCGCACCTTGCGGAGCAGCTCCGGGGCTTCCAGCTCGCGGGCGTCGATCGTGTAGGTCGTCTCGCTCGCCTCGGCGGCGTCCGGCTCGCCGCCGCCGAGCACCACCACGAGCGGCGCCGTGCCGTCGCCGGCCGGCGGTGCGGCCGCCGACGCCCTGAGCCCGGACTCGACCACGATCACGTTGAGGGCCAGGCCGGCGGCGTACCGCTGGCCCTCCTCGGCGTCCGCGGCGGCGATCACCTCGTAGCCGAACCCGGCGAGGCCGTGGGTGATCTCCTTCCGCCTGTGCTCCTGAGAATCGACCACCAGGACCGCCGGCCGCGCCATCCCTCACCCCCGAAAACGTCAAGCCGCAGGCTCGTTTTCGTTCCCCGGAATCGAACCGCGCCGCGGCGGTCTGTAGTATAGCGCCATGCCGAAGCGGATCTTGACGGTCTTCGCACACCCCGACGACGCCGAGACGATGGCCGGCGGCACCCTCATCAAGTGGGCGCGCGAGGGCCACGCCATCACGATGTGCCTGATCACCGACGGCGACAAGGGCACGGCCGACCCGCGCGACACGCGCGAGGCGGTGGTCGAGCGCCGCCGGGCGGAGCAGGCGCGCGCGGCGGCGCGGATCGGCGCCGAGGTCGTCACGCTCGGCTACGAGGACGGTGTGCTCCAGCCCACGCTCGCCCTGCGGCGCGACCTCGTGCGCGTGATGCGGCGGGTGCGGCCCGACATCGTGGTCGCGAACGACCCGACCGTCTGGTTCCGCCACACCACCTACATCAACCACCCGGACCACCGCGCCGCCGGCCAGGCGGCGGTCGAGGCGCTCTACCCCGCCGTCCGCAAGGCGCAGATCTTCCCGGAGCTGGTCGCGGAGGGGCTGGCGCCGCACGTCGTGCAGGAGGCGTGGCTCGGACCGACCGACCACCCCGACACCTTCGTCGACGTCGGCGACGTGTTCGAGGAGAAGCTGGCGCTGATCTGCGCGCACGCCTCGCAGTTCCCGCCCGAGGCCACGCGCAAGGTGTTCGCCCGGATCGCCCGCGAGACCGGCGCGCCGCGCGGCATCGCGCTGGCGGAGGCGTTCCACACGCTCAAGCTGTCGTCGAGCACGATCCGCACCCTCGCCGCAGATCCGACCGAGCCTGAGGCGTAGAACGATCGGCGCGGGGCCGGGCGCGCCCGGCCTCCGGCAGGTTGCTGTCCCCTGTTCCCTGCCGGTCGAGCCTACGCCTCGCCGAGGAACGAGTAGCCGAAGTGGCGTGGCGGGACGAACAGCTCCTTGATCGCGCGCGGGCTGGTCCAGCGGATCAGGTTCCACATCGAGCCCGCCTTGTCGTTCGTCCCCGAGGCGCGCGCCCCGCCGAACGGCTGCTGCCCGACCACCGCGCCGGTCGGCTTGTCGTTGATGTAGAAGTTCCCCGCCGCGTCGCGAAGTCGCGCGGCGACCTTGCCGATCGCTTCCCGGTCGCCGGCGAACACCGCGCCGGTCAGACCGTAGGCGGAGCCGGCGTCGCACAGCTCGAGCGCCTTGTCGAGCTCGGCGTCGGGGTAGACGAAGACCGTCAGCACCGGGCCAAAGATCTCCTCCTGCATCAGCTTGAACGACGGGTTCGAGGTCACCACCACGGTCGGCTGGATGAAATAGCCGGCGCCCTCGTCGCAGCCGCCGCCGATCACGATCTCCGCCTCCGCCGACTTGCGGGCGAACTCGATGTAGTGCTTGATCGTCTCGAACGCGCTCTTGTCGATCACCGCGCCCATGAAGTTGGTGAAGTTCTCGACGTCGCCGACGCGGATGTCCGCGACTTGCGCCTTGAGGATCTCGCGCACCCTCGGCCACAGCGACGCGGGCACGTAGGCGCGGGAGGCGGCCGAGCACTTCTGCCCCTGGTACTCGAACGCGCCGCGCACCAGCGCGGTCGCTAGCGCCTCGGCGTCGGCCGACGCGTGGGCGAAGACGAAGTCCTTGCCGCCGGTCTCGCCGACGATGCGCGGGTAGGAGCGGTAGGCGGCGATGTTGCCGCCGATCGTCTTCCACATCTGCTGGAACACCACCGTCGAGCCGGTGAAGTGGATCCCGGCGAGCTCCGGCGAGGCGAGCACCGGGTCGCCCACCTCGCCTCCCGAGCCGACCACCATGTTGATCACGCCAGGCGGCAGCCCCGCCGCCTTCAGCACGCGCATGATCGCCCACGCGGAGTAGACCGCGGTCGAGGCCGGCTTCCACAGCACCGTGTTGCCCATCAGCGCCGGCGAGGTCGGCAGGTTGCCGGCGATCGAGGTGAAGTTGAACGGCGTCACCGCGAACACGAACCCCTCGAGCGGCCGGTACTCGACGCGGTTCCAGGTGCCCGGCGAGGACATCGGCTGGTCCTCGTAGATGCGCTGCGCGAAGTACGGGTTGAAGCGCCAGAAGTCGATCAGCTCGCAGGCCGAGTCGATCTCGGCCTGGAAGACGGTCTTGGACTGGCCGAGCATGGTCGCGGCGTTGGCCTCGTCGCGGAACGGCCCGGCGAGCAGGTCGGCCGCCTTGAGCAGGATCGCGGCACGGTCGGCGAACGGCATCCGCGACCACGTCTTGTGCGCCTCGCGCGCGGCCGCGATCGCCTTCGCCACCTCGGCCGCGCCCGCCTTGTGGTAGCGCGCCAGCACGTGCTTGTGGTCGTGCGGCACGATGCAGGTGCCGAGCTTGCCGGTGCGCACCTCCTCGCCGCCGATCAGCAGCGGGATCTCGATCTCGTGGGCGCGCATCTCGGCGAGCTTGGCCTTGAGCGGGCGCTTCTCGGCGGAGCC
>DATIYW010000046.1:0-14358 GCA_035517415.1 Thermoanaerobaculaceae bacterium | reverse complement strand
ATGGCCGCCAACGGCGCCGCCGTCGGCCACCTCGCGGCGGCGGCCAACGAGGTCGGCGCCACGCTCGTGCAGGTCTCGACCGACTACGTGTTCGACGGCCGGAGCGCGCGCCCCTACCGGGAGGACGACCCGCCGGGCCCGGTGTCGTCGTACGGCCGGAGCAAGCTCGCGGGCGAGCGCGAGGCCGCCGCCGCTCGCTCGCACCTGATCGTCCGCACCTCGTGGCTGTTCGGCGAGCGAGGCGCCAACTTCGTCGAGGCGATCCGCCGGCAGCTCGACGCCGGGAACCGCACGCTCAAGGTGGTGGACGACCAGCACGGTTGCCCGACCTATGCTGCCGACCTCGCCGACGCGCTGCTCCGGCTGCTCGAGGTCGGGGCGCGGGGCATCGTCCACGCCACCAACGAAGGCGCGACGACGTGGTGGGCCTTCGCCTGCGAGATCGTCCGCCAGCTCGGCGTGCCGGCCGAGGTGGAGGCGATCCGCACCGCGGCCACCGACCGCCCGGCGAGGCGGCCGCAGTTCTCGGTGCTGGACGGCTCGCGCATGACCGAGCTGCTCGGGTCGCCGCTGCCACCCTGGCAGGACGCGCTGCGCCGCTACCTCGCCGGCGCGAGAGCGGCGGGGTGATTTCTGCGCGAGAGATGATGTCTCAATTGACGTCCGCTACTTGATTTCGTGAAGCTCTTCACATAAATTGTCTCGGGGGGGATGTTTCGTCCGGTCATATGGACGCTATGACTGCGCCCGACGCTCGTCCAAGCGCGCTCGACGCGCTCGATGCCTCCGTCGTCGTCCTCGCCGGCCACTTCGGCAGCGGGAAGAGCGAGATCGCCGTCAACCTCGCGCTCGGCCTGCGCGCGCGCGGCGAGGACGTGAGCCTCGTCGACCTCGACGTGGTGAAACCGTACTTCCGCTGCCGGC
The DNA here is from genome assembly GCA_035517415.1 of Thermoanaerobaculaceae bacterium. Taxonomy (GTDB): domain Bacteria; phylum Acidobacteriota; class Thermoanaerobaculia; order Thermoanaerobaculales; family Thermoanaerobaculaceae; genus DATIYW01. Next base: position 13,434 of record DATIYW010000046.1, on the reverse strand, counting down.
TGGCGAAGGACGAGCTCGACGCCTGCGGGGTGAGCCTCGTCGTCCCGGAGGGCGACCGCTTCTGGGCCGACCTGCCGATCGTCGTGCCGCTGGTCCGCGGCTCGCTGCGCAGCGGGCCGAACCGCGGCGCCCGGGTCATCCTCGACATCGGCGGCGACGACCTCGGCGCGCGCGCCCTCGGCAGCGTCGGCGACGCGATCGACGCCGCCCGCACCGAGTTCCTGTTCGTCGTCAACACGCGGCGGCCGTTCGCCGAGGACGGCGCCGCGGTCGCGGCGATGCTCCGCGACGTCGAGGCGGTCGCGCGCCTCAAGGTGACCGGCCTGGTCGCCAACTCGCACCTGATGGACGAGACCACCCCCGACGTCGTGCTCGAGGGCGTCGCGGTCGCGCGCGAGCTCGCCGCCTCGCTCGGCGTCCCGCTGCGCTTCGCGGCAGTGCTCGAGCGCCTGATCGACCAAGACCCCGGCCTCGTCGGCCGACTGCGGTGCCCGGTCCTGCCGGTCCGGCGCCGCCTGCTACCTCCCGAGCTGCGGCGACCTCAGTTCCCGCGCCGCCGCCCGATGGGCATCTGAGAAAGGAGATCGCCTGTGCCGACCCCGATCGTCGAGAAGGACAGGTGCAAGGGCTGCGAGCTCTGCATCAACGCCTGCCCGGAGAACGTCCTCGTCCTGTCCGAGGAGCTCAACGCCAAGGGTTACTTCTTCCCGATGGCGGCGCATCCGGAGAGCTGCACCGGCTGCCGCTACTGCGTGCTGGTGTGCCCGGACGTCGCGATCCAGATCGAGAACAAGGGGAAGGTCTCGACGCCGCCGGAATCGCTGACCGGCAAACCGTTCTCCTACTGCCCCGGCTGCACCCACGGCGTGATCCACCGCCTGGTCGCTGAGACGATCGACTCGCTCGGGATCAAGGACCGCACGGTCGGGATCGCGCCGGTCGGCTGCTCGGTGCTCGCCTACGAGTTTTTCGGCTGCGACATGCAGGAGGCCTCGCACGGCCGCGCGATGGCGGTCGCGACCGGGATCAAGCGCGGCCGTCCGGACCTCGTCGTCTTCACCTACCAGGGCGACGGCGACCTCGCCTCGATCGGCATGGCGGAGACGGTCCACGCCGCCAACCGCGGCGAGAAGATCACCGTGATCTTCGTCAACAACGCGATCTACGGCATGACCGGCGGCCAGATGGCGCCGACGACGCTGCCCGGCCAGGTCGCCTCCACCTGCCCGACCGGCCGCGACCCCGACCTCGCCGGCTACCCCATCCGAGTGGTGGAGCTGCTCAGGGAGCTCAAGACGCCGGCCTACCTGGCCCGCGTCGCGGTCCACGACCCGAAGAACATCCTCAACGCCAAGAAGGCGATCCGGCGGGCGTTCAAGTACCAGCTCGACCGCACCTGCTTCTCGCTCATCGAGGTGGTCTCGACCTGCCCGACCGGCTGGGGCTACCAGCCCCACGAGGCGTGCGAGTGGCTGGACGAGAACATGCTGCCGTACTACCCGCTGGGCGAGTACAAGTCGCCCGAGGGCGTCGCGGCGCAGGCGGAGGCGTGACCATGTACAACGAGATCGTCTTCGCGGGATTCGGCGGACAGGGCGTGCTGCTGATCGGCAAGCTGATGGCGTACGCCGGGATGAAGGCGGGCCGCGAGGTCACCTGGATGCCGTCGTACGGCCCGGAGATGCGCGGCGGCACCTGCAACTGCACCGTGGTGCTCTCCGACCTGCCGATCGGCTCGCCGATCTCCAAGCGGCCGCACGCGCTGCTCGTGCTCAACCTGCCGTCGCTCGACAAGTTCGAGGACGCCGTCCGGCCCGGCGGGATCGTCGTCGTCAACACCTCGCTGATCAACCGCCTGCCGCGCCGCACCGACCTGACGGTGGTGCCGACGCCGGCGAACGAGATCGCGATCGAGCTCGGCAACGCCAAGGCCGCGAACATGGTGGCGCTCGGCGCGCTGCTCGGGGCGTCGGGGCTGGTCGAGCTCGACACCGTCAAGGCGGTGCTCGCCGAGGCGTTCGCCAGCCGGCCGAAGCTGGTCGGGATCAACCAGGAGGCGCTCGCCCGCGGCTTCGCGATCGGCGCCTCGCAGTCTGCGGCTGTGGCCGCGAGGTGAGGAGCGGATCATGGCGAAGAAACTGATGAAGGGCTGCGAGGCGATCGGCGAGGCGGCGATCCACGCCGGCTGCCGGCTTTTCTTCGGCTACCCGATCACGCCGCAGAACGAGATCCCCGAGTACATGTCGGCGCGGCTCCCCCAGGTCGGCGGCACGTTCGTTCAGGCCGAGAGCGAGGTCGCGGCGTCGAACATGCTCTACGGCGCGGCGGGCGCGGGCTGCCGCGTCTTCACCTCGTCGTCGAGCCCGGGCATCAGCCTGATGCAGGAGGGGCTTTCCTACATCGCCGGCGCCGAGCTGCCGGTGGTGGTGGTCAACATCATGCGCGGCGGGCCGGGCCTCGGCGGCATCCTGCCGTCGCAGTCCGACTACTTCCAGGCGACCAAAGGCGGCGGTCACGGCGACTACCGCTTGCTCGTGCTCGCGCCCTCGACGGTGCAGGAAGCGGCCGACCTCGTGATCGACGCGTTCGACCTCGCCGACGAGTACCGCAACCCGGTGATGATCCTCGGCGACGGCCTGATCGGCCAGATGATGGAGCCGGTCGAGTTCAAGCGCACGATAAAGCCCGAGGAGCTGCCGGAGAAGCCGTGGGCCACCACCGGGTGCGCCGGGCGGACCCACAACGTGATCAACTCGCTGTTCCTCGATCCGGAGGAGCTCGAGCGGCACAACTGGGCGCTCTACGCCAAGTACCAGGCGATGGCGAAGGAGGTCCGCAGCGAGACCTACAACCTCGACGGCGGGTGCGACGTGCTGATCGTGGCGTACGGGACGGTGGCGCGGATCGCCCGCACCGCGATCGACCAGCTGCGGGAGAAGGGGATCAAGGCCGGGCTGTTCCGCCCGATCACGCTCTACCCGTTCCCCGCCGCCGCGCTGCTCGCGGCCGCCGAGAAGGCGAAGACCGTACTCGTTTCCGAGCTCTCCACCGGCCAGATGGTCGAGGACGTGCGCGCCGTCGTCGCCGGGCGCCGCCCGGTGGAGTTCTACGGCCGGGTCGGGGGGATGGTGATGGGCCCCGAGGACATCGTCGACCGCGTCGAGAAGCTCACCGCGGTCCACGCCTAGTTGGTCGTCGGCGCCCGCAACCCGCGACCGCGGGCCGGGCGCCGATCCTGCGTCGCGGAGGTGCTTGATGGAGAACCGTCAGACCGTGCTCGAGATCCTCAAGAAGGCCTACCAGATCGAGGTCGACGGCTACACCTTCTACTCGATGACCGCGGAGCGGGCGGAGAAGCCCGCGGTCCAGGAGCTGTTCGAGAAGCTCGCCGCCGACGAGGTGCAGCACAAGGCGTTCCTCAAGGAGGTCGCCGGCAAGTACGACGAGAAGGGGCCGGCGGCGTTCCAGCTCAACCTGCGCGCCCCCGACCTGCGGGCGCTCAGCCAGAGCCTCTTCACCGCCACGTTCCGCGAGCAGGCCGCCGGCGCGCAGTTCGAGCTCGGCGTCCTCTCCGTCGGCATGACGCTCGAGAGCAACGCGATCGCCTACTTCTCGACCGCGGCGGCGCGCGCGAGCGAGGCGGAGGTGCGGGAGTTCTACCACTTCCTCGCGGAGTGGGAGAAGCAGCACCTCGAGGCGCTGCGCGGTCTGCACGAGGCGGTGCGCGCCGACCACTTCGCGGCCGCGAGCTTCGCCCCGTTCTGACCCGCGCCGCCCGCGCGAGGTGACCGCGGCGACCGTCGCTGCCGGCCGCGCCTGCTCCCGCCTCCGGCTCAGTCGAGGTGCATCCGCGCCATGAACCCGCTGGCCGCGGACTCGCGCGGCCCGGCGAGGTCGGCGAGGCGCTGGCCGCGCAGCAGCGCGCCGTAGGTCACCAGGTCGCGCGCCATCATCGCCAGGCGCTGCTTCACGGCCCGGTCCACGATCGCGCCGTCGGGGCCGACCGCGTCGGGCGGTGCGCCGACGCCGTAGGGCAGCGACCAGCCGTAGCACTGCCGCACCGAGGTCCGCAGGTGGTCCTGCGCCGTCAGCCCCTTCTCGTGCGAGGAGACCACGATGCCGAACAGCTTGCCGGCGAACTCGCGCCAGAAGTGGTCGAGGAAGTTCTTGATGATCCCCGACGGGGCGCCGTGGTAGTCGGGCGTGCCGAGGACGAACGCGTCGGCCCAGAGCACGTCTGCGCCGGCGGCGGCGGCGCTCGCGTCGCCGTCCGATCCGGGGTCGAACAGCGGCAGCGGTTGCGAGCGCAGGTCGAGCAGGCGCGTGCCGGCATTGCGGGACGCCGCCTCGGCGAGCACGGCTGCAACGAACGCCGCGCTCACCGAGTCCGAGCGCGGGCTGCCGATCACGCCGAGGAGGTTGAGGGTCGGTTGCTCCATCGCGTCGCCGCCGGCTGCCGTAACTTCGCGGGTGCGCGGCCGATTCCGCCCGCCCGAGGCCGTCCGTCCCGTCGGTTACCATTGTCCCATGCGAGTCCTGATCACGGGCATCTCCGGCTTCGCCGGCTCGCACCTGGCGGAGTACCTGCTGCACGAGCACCCGGAGGTCGAGCTGTACGGCCTGCGGCGCTGGCGTTCGGAGCTGCCCGCGGCGGCGCCGTCGGCGGTCGCGCGCATCGTCGAGGGCGACCTGCTCGACGCGACCTCGCTGCTCCGCGCGCTCCAGGCGAGCCGGCCCGACGTGGTCTTCCACCTCGCGGCCTCCTCGTCGGTCGCCAGTTCGTGGGACACGCCGGCCGAGATCATGCAGGTCAACGTGCTCGGCACCCTCAACCTGCTCGAAGCGACGCGCCAGCTCGACCTCGACGCGCCGGTCGTGCTGGCCTGCTCGGCCGAGGCGTACGGTCAGGTGGCGCCCGAGGAGCTGCCGATCCGCGAGAGCCAGCCGTTCCGCCCGGTCTCGCCGTACGCGGTCAGCAAGGCAGCGGTCGACCTGCTCGGCTACCAGTACTTCCAGAGCTTCCGCCTGCGCACCGTGCGGGCCCGCTTCTTCAACCACTGCGGGCCGGGCCAGCCCTCGCGCTTCGTCGTCTCCTCGCTGGCGCGGCAGATCGCGGAGATCGAGGCCGAGCTGCGGCCGCCGCAGATCCAGGTCGGCAACCTCGACGCGCGCCGCGACTTCATCGACGTGCGCGACGCCGCGCACGCGTACTGGCTCGCCGCGACGCGGGGCGAGGCCGGCGAGGCGTACAACGTCGCCTCCGGCCGCGCCCGCTCGATCCGCGAGATCCTCGACCGCATGCTCGCGCTCACCGACGCGGTGGTCGAGGTGACGTTCGACCCGGCGCGCCTTCGTCCCTCGGAGCTCGCCGTGCTCGAGGGCGACGCCGGCCGGTTCGCCCGCGCCACCGGGTGGGAGCCGCGCGTGCCGTTCGAGCAGACGCTGCTCGACACGCTGGCGCACTGGCGGCGGGCGCTGGCATCTCGGCCGCGCTGAGCGTTCCGCCGCGCTTCCCGACGCTATACTCCCGGCATGACCTCGGAACTGGCGATGCGGCCGCTGGTGCGGTGGGACGGCTTTGCCCTGCGCGTCGACCTCGACATGGTGGAGCTGGTCGTCAACCGCGCCCTCGACGCGAAGCAGGCGGTGATCCGCCGCATCCTGATCGACGGCGAAGCCGAGACGCTTCGGCTGCACGTGAGCGCCGAGTGGAAGGGGTTCCCGGCGCAGCTCTCCGCGCGCGTGAGCGAGCTGCGCCTCTACCGTCGCTACCTCGGCTGCCGCCTCGAGGGGCTGCAAGGCCCGCTCGGCCTGCCGCTGCCGCTCGGGATGGCGGCCGCCCTCACGCGGAAGTACGGCAACGGGGCGGTCGACTTCGACGCCGACGACCGCATCCTGCTCGTCGACCTCCGCCGCTACCTGCCCGAGGGCCTCGAGGTGCGGGTCGAGTCGGTGCACTGCCGCGACCGCTGGCTGGTGCTCGGCCTCGCCGGCGGGTCGGTGGCGTCGGTGCTCGCGTCGCGCGACCCCGGCCTCGGCACCTGAGTCGACTACAATCTCGCGCAGAGGTTGGACAGAACGGGGAGGGTCTCCGGGAGCGGATGGAAACGTTCACGCACTGGGTCACCCAGTACGGCTACCTCGGGCTGTTCGGCCTGCTGATGTTCGGGATCGTCGGTCTCCCGATCCCCGAGGAGACGCTGCTCACCTTCGCCGGCGTGCTCGTCTATCGCGGCCACCTCGATCTCGCCCCGACGCTGCTCGCCGCGGCGTCGGGGAGCGCGTGCGGGATCACCGTCAGCTACGGCCTCGGGCGCTCACTCGGTCACCTCATCACCCGGCGGTTCGGCCAGCTGCTGCGGCTGACCCCGGAACGGGTCGAGCAGATCCAGGCGTGGTTCGCCAGGGTCGGCCACTGGGGGCTGCTGTGGGGCTACTTCCTCCCCGGCATCCGCCACGTGACGGCGGTGCTGGCCGGGGCGGCGAAGCTGCAGTACCGCGACTTCTCCCTGTTCGCCTACGCCGGCGCGTGCATCTGGTCGGCGTCGTTTATCTCGATCGGGGTGCTGATCGGGCGTCAGTGGGCGCGCGTCTCGGAGCAGATCCACCACAACCTGGCGATCGCGTCGGCGGTGGTGGTCGCGCTGCTCGTCGTGGCGGCCATCGCACACCGGGTGATGGTGACGAGATCGGCACGCTAGACGTGGCGCCGTGGCTGCGAAAGTCGGAAGGCGCGTGCCGGTCGCGGCGTTGAACCCGGTGGAGGCGCTGCCGATGAGCGAGCGCATCGAGGTCTACTTCGACGGGGCGTGCCGGCTGTGCCGCGCCTCGCGGCGCTGGGCTGAGGCGCGCGACGCGCTGCACCGGCTGCGCTTCCACGACTTCACCGATGCCGCCGAGGCCGCATCGCTGCCGGTCGACGCCAGCGTGCTCGCCGAGGAGATGGTCGTGAAGACCGGGGCCGGAACCATCGCGCGGGGGTTCGCGGCCTGGCTGCTCGTCCTCGATGCGCTGCCGCGCTGGCGCTGGCTGGGGCGCTTCCTCGGCGTTCCGCCCGCGCGCTGGGTGGGGCCGGCAGCCTACCGGTTCGTCGCCCGACACCGTCGCTGGTTCCCGATGGCGGTCAGCGGCGGCTGCGCCGACGGGGCGTGCCGCATTCCGCGCGAGTGATCGGCGTCGGGGCGCCGCTGCCGCCAGCGCGGCCGCTGCGCTAGACTCCGCTGGCGACGCCCGCGAGCGCCGCCGGCCAGCCGGGAGCTGCATTTTCGCAGCTCGAGCGCGGCGCGGGCGCGAGGAGGGGCGATGATCGTCGGCAGCCGCGTCCGCCTGCGCCCGATCGAGCGCGCCGACCTACGGCAGTTCGTCGTGTGGCTCGGCGACCCGGCGGTGCATGCAAGCCTGGCGCTGGCGGTGGGCCCGGGCCCGGCGCAGGAGGAGCGCTGGTTCGAGTCGACCCTCGCGCTGCCGGCGGCGGAGCAGCCGATGGCGATCGAGGCGCGCGAGGACGACGGCGAGTGGCGCCTGGTCGGCTCGATCGGCACCCACGGGATCGACTGGCGCAACCGCAGCAGCGAGGTCGGGCTGGTGGTCGGCGACCGGGGGGCGTGGGGCCGCGGGTTCGGCACCGAGGCGATGCGGCTCCTGCTCGGCCACCTCTTCTCGACGCTGAACCTGCACCGCGTGTGGCTGCGCGTGTTCGCCGACAACGCCCGCGCGATCCGCATGTACGAGCGGCTCGGCTTCCGCCTCGAGGGCCGGCAGCGCGACGGGGACTTCCGCGACGGCGGCTACCGCGACGTGCTGCTCTTCGGGATCCTGGCGCCGGAGTGGCTCGCCGCCGACAGGTCCGGGGAGAAGTCTTGAACGCGGGCCGGCCGTACCGTGGCGGAGGCCAACGTGGCTGAGCGCGCGCCGTACGACGTCGCGGTGATCGGCGGCGGGATCGTCGGGGTGTCGACGGCGATGGCGCTCGCCGCGTCGGGGCGAGCTCGCGTCGTGGTGGTCGAGAAGGAGACAAGGCTCGCCGCCCACCAGACCGGCAACAACAGCGGCGTGATCCACTCCGGCCTCTACTACAAGCCGGGCTCGCTCAAGGCGCGCAACTGCACCGCGGGGCGCGAGGAGCTGTACCGCTTCTGCGCCGAGCGCGGCATCCCGGCCCAGCGCTGCGGCAAGGTCGTGGTCGCGACGCGCGAGGCGCAGCTCGGCGCGCTCGACGAGCTGCAGCGGCGGGGCGAGGCGAACGGACTCGCCGGCCTGCGCCGGCTGCGGGCCGGGGAGATCGCCGAGCTCGAGCCCCACGCGGCGGGGATCGCCGGCCTCTATGTGCCGCAGACCGGGATCGTGGACTACACCCGCGTGACCGAGGCGTACGCCGACGAGGTCCGGCGCTCGGGCGGCGAGATCCTCCTCGGCGCGGCGGTGCGGCGGGTGGTGGCCGACGGTATGGAGCTGGTCCTCGTCACCGCCCGCGGCGAGCTGCGCTGCCGCCACCTCGTCAACTGCGCCGGGCTGCAGAGCGACCGCGTCGCGCGGATGTGCGGCTCCGAGCCCGACGTGCGGATCGTCCCGTTCCGCGGCGAATACTACGAGCTGACGGCGGAGCGCGCGCACCTCGTGCGCAACCTGATCTACCCGGTGCCGAACCCGGATTTCCCGTTCCTCGGCGTCCACTTCACGCGCATGATCGGCGGCGGGGTCGAGGCGGGGCCGAACGCGGTCCTCGCGTTCAAGCGCGAGGGTTACACGCGGTCGAGCTTCTCGCTGCGCGATAGCGCCGGCACGCTCGCGTTCCCCGGTTTCTGGCGCATGGCCGGCGGCTACTGGCGGATGGGGATGGGCGAGATGTGGCGGTCGTGGAGCAAGCGGGCGTTCGTGCGGGCGCTCAAGGAGCTGCTCCCCGAGCTCGAGGGGAGCGACGTCCGCCGCGCCGGGGCGGGCGTGCGGGCGCAAGCCCTCGCGCGGTCCGGCAAGCTGCTCGACGACTTCTGCATCGTCGAGGCGCCGCGCCAGATCCACGTCCTCAACGCGCCGTCGCCGGCGGCGACCGCCTCGATCGCGATCGGCCGCACGATCGCCGAGATGGCGGCGTCGCGCTTCGACCTGGGTTGAGCCGTCGCGCTGAAGGTCCGGACGGTCCGGCGGCGCGTGCCGGCCGCGAAACCGTGATCGATACACGGTCGCCGTCCCCTCGGCCGGCGGTCCCCGCGACGGGCCCCCGGGGCCGATCGGCGCTGGCGGCACGACGCCGATCGGCCTATACTCGGGCGCCGGCGAGCGTTGTGCGATCTCAATTCGCCGGGAGGTAGCCCGCGTTGCGGATGCTCGGATCGTCCCGACCGTTCCTCGCCGCGTCGGTCGCCGCTGGCGTAGTCGCGCTGCTCGTGGTCCAGCTGCGTGTCGGGCGGGAGAGCGCGGCGCGGCGCATCGGCGTCGACGTCAGGCAGACCAACCGCGGACTGCAGATCGCCGACGTGACGCCCGGAGGGCCGGCCGCGCTGGCCGGGATTCGCGCCGGCGACGAGCTGCTCCAGGTCGACGGCACCGCGGTCGGCAACACCGAGGGCTACGACGGCATCGCCGAGCGGTTCGATCCCAAGGGCCCGGTCCGCTTCAGGGTCCGCCGGGGGACGGAGGACCTCGTCCTCGCGGTACGGCCGGGCGTGCGCTTCGCCTGGGGCGACTTCGCCCTCGGCGCGATCACCTCGCTGTGCTTCCTCGGGGTGGCGCTGCTCGCGCTGGTGCAGCGCTCCGAGGACATGCGCGCCCGGTTGCTCGCGCTCTTCTCGACCGCCGTGGCGCTCGAGCTCGGGCTGCCCGGCCAGCTCGTCGGGTTCGCGTGGCTCGAGCTGGCGCGCAACTCCCTCTTCTACGTGCTCACCGGCTTGCAGATCGGCCTCGAGCTCCACCTCGCGTCGGTGCTGCCGCAGCGGCAGCGCTGGCTCGCGAAGCGCTCCTGGGTGGTTCCCTCGTACTACCTCGCCGGCGCGCTGTGCGCCGCCGTCGCGCTGATCCCGCTCGTCGCCGAGAAGCTCGTCGGCACCGAGGCGCTTCCCTGGGGGTTCGAGCAGGGGGAGTTCTTCGTCAACGACGTCGCGCTGCCGCTCTGGGCCACCGCGGTCGCCGTGCTGCTCGGCGCCCAGGCGCTGCGCTGGCCGGAGCCCGAGGGGCGCCAACAGGCGGGGCTCGTGCTGCTCGGCGTCCTGCCGTGGGTGGCGCTGGTGTGGGGCACGACGGCGCTGACGGTGCTGGGCAAGGAACGACCCGAGTGGGTCGACTCGCTGTGGTCGCCGCTGCTGCTCTGCTACCCGGTGGCTGTGTTCATCGCGATCTACCGCCTCCGCCTCTTCGACCTCGAGTTCGTGGTGCGACGGAGCCTCGTCTACACCGCGCTCACCGGCACCCTGGTGCTGGCGTTCTACGCCGCCCTCGGCGCCGGCGGCGCGCTGCTCTCGACGCTGGTCGGCGGCGGGCGCCGCTCCGTGTGGGTGATCGCCGGCGCGACGCTCGTGCTCGGGATGCTGTTCGCGCCGCTGCGCTCGCTGCTGCAGCGGCTCATCGACCGGACGTTCTTCCCGGAACGCTTCGCCCTGCGCGGGCGCCTGATCGCGCTCGCGGGCGAGCTCGCGGCGCAGGGGAAACTCCCGGCGATGGGCCGCTTCCTCGTCCGCCAGCTCTGCGAGGTGTTTGCGATCCGCTCCGCCACGCTGCTCATCGCCGACCCGAAGAGTGGGCTGCTGGTCACGCTCGCCTCCAGCTCGGTCGACTTCGACCGCGACTTCGACCAGTCGTTCCTGCTCTCGCCGGACGACCCCGGCGTGCAGCACCTGCGCCGGTCGAAGCGCGCCACGCCGCTCGCCCAGCTGCGCAGCAAGAGCGCGTCGCTCGGCCAACGCATGACCGCGTTCCACGCCAGCCTCGGCATCCCGCTGGTCTCGCACGACAAGCTCGTCGGGCTGCTGCTCACCGGCGAGAAGGCGAGCGGACAGCCGAGTCCGGCCGAGGAGGTGGAGCTCCTCAACCTCCTCTCGCACCACGTCGCGACGGTGCTCGAGAACGCCCGCCTGTTCGAGTCCGCGACCTACGAGAGCCTGACCGGCCTGCTCCGCCGCGAGGCGATCATCGAGATCCTCGACCGCGAGTTCGAGCGCGCCCGCCGCTACCGCCGCCCGCTGACGGTCGGGATGGCGGACCTCGACCACTTCAAGGAGGTCAACGACTCGTACGGGCACCTGGTCGGGGACACGATGCTGCAGCGCGTCGCCCACGCGCTCACCGCCGGCCTGCGCAGCAGCGACTGGGTCGGGCGCTACGGCGGCGAGGAGTTCCTCTTCGTGCTCCCGGAGACCGACATCGACGGCGCGGTGGTGGTGGCGGAGAAGATCCGCGAGCTGGTCGAGTCGGTGCGGGTGATGGCGGAGGACGGGCGGTCGGTGTCGGTGACGGTCTCGATCGGGCTCGGCACGGTCGGCGGGTCGGACGACCCGGAGCGGCCCTCGGCGCTCGGTCTGGTCGCGGTGGCTGACCGCAACCTCTTCATCGCGAAGGGACTCGGCCGCAACCGCATCGAGCCGGCGCGGATGGAGGTCCCGGCCTAGCCCGGCGCGGGCGGGGCCGCCTCAGGTTTCGTGCGGGGCGCCGGCGCCCTGCGACCCGGCGGCGGCCTTGCCGGCGCCGTGGCCCGGCTCGGCGAGCGACGCTCTCAGGAAGTCGCGGTTCATGCGCGCGATGAAGCTGACCGAGATGCGCTTGGGGCAGACCGCCTCGCACTCCGTGTAGTTGCTGCACGAGCCGAACCGCTCGGCCTCCATCCGCGCGACCATGGCGCGGGCGCGGGGCCAGCGCTCCGGCTGTCCCTGCGGCAGCAGGCCGAGGTGGGACACCTTGGCGGCGACGAACAGCATCGCCGAGCCGTTGGGGCAGGCCGCGACGCAGGCGCCGCAGCCGATGCACTCGGCGGCGTCCATCGCCAGGTCGGCGGTCGCCTTCGCCACCGGGACGCTGTTCGCCTCCGGCGCGCTGCCGGTGCGGGCCGAGATGAAGCCGCCCGCCTGCACGACGCGGTCGAACGCCGAGCGGTCGACGACCAGGTCCTTGACCACCGGGAACGCGCGCGCCCGCCACGGCTCGACGTAGACGACGTCGCCGTCGGCGAAGTGACGCATGTGGAGCTGGCAGACCGTGGTGGCCTTCTGCGGCCCGTGCGCGACGCCGTTGACGACCATGCCGCACGAGCCGCAGATGCCCTCGCGGCAGTCGTGCTCGAACGCGATCGGCTCCTCGCCGCGGGCGATCAGCGCCTGGTTGAGCACGTCGAGCATCTCGAGGAACGACATGTGCTCGCTGACGTCGTCCACCGGGTAGGTGACGAAGCGGCCGGCGTCCTCGGGCCCGTTCTGGCGCCACACGTGCAGCTCGAGCTTCATCTCCGTTCTCCCGCGTCCCTGACCCCGGACCCCGGACTCCTGACCCCGGTCATTTGTAGCTCCTCTGCGCGAGGTGCACGGCCTCGAACTCGAGCGGCTCGGCGTGGCGCACCGCGGGCTTGTCGTCTCCGGCGTGCTCCCACACGGCGACGTGGCAGAAGCGCTCGTCGTCGCGCCGCGCCTCGCCCTCGGGGGTCTGGTACTCCTCGCGGAAGTGGGCGCCGCACGACTCGTTGCGCTCGAGCGCGTCGCGGCACATCAGCTCGCCGAGCTCGAAGTAGTCGGCCACGCGGCCCGCCTTCTCGAGCTCCTGGTTGAGGTCGGAGCCGAGGCCGGGGACGCGCACGTCCCGCCAGAACGCGTCGCGCAGGGCGCGGACCTCGCCGATCGCCTGCTGCAGCCCGGCGGCGGTGCGGCTCATCCCGCAGCGCTCCCAGAGGATCGAGCCGAGCTCGCGGTGGAACGCGTCCACCGTGCGGTGGCCCTTGGCGTCGAGGAGCCGGCGGGTCCGGTCGGCGACGGCGCGCTCCGCGTCGACGAACGCCTGGGCGCCCGCGGAGGCGGCGTCGAGCCTGACCCCGGCCAGGTACTCGCCGAGCGTGTAGGGGATCACGAAGTAGCCGTCGGCCAGCCCCTGCATCAGCGCGCTCGCGCCGAGGCGGTTGGCGCCGTGGTCGGAGAAGTTCGCCTCGCCGAGCACGAACAGTCCGGGGATCGTGCTCTGCAGGTTGTAGTCCACCCACAGCCCGCCCATGGTGTAGTGCGGCGCGGGGTAGATCCGCATCGGCGCCCGGTAGGGGTCCTCGCCGGTGATCCGCTCGTACATCTCGAAGAGGTTGCCGTAGCGGTCGCGGATCACGTCCTCGCCGAGGCGGCCGATCGCGTCGGCGAAGTCGAGGTAGACGCCGCGCCCGCCCGGACCCACGCCGCGATCCTCGTCGCACATGCGCTTGGCCGCGCGCGAGGAGATGTCGCGCGGCGCGAGGTTGCCGTAGCTCGGGTAGAGGCG
>DATIYW010000045.1:0-15395 GCA_035517415.1 Thermoanaerobaculaceae bacterium | reverse complement strand
CTTCTGGACTTCCTACCCGGATTGCACCGCTGGCTCCTACATGATGGGCGGCCAGAGCGGGTGGTCCGCGGTCTCGAGCGTGACGAGGAAGGAGAACTTCCGCGTCATCGACGGCGAGGAGCTGCTCGCCAAGATCCGCGGGCTGTTGATCGCGGAATGGAATTACAAGGGTACGGATCCCAACATCAAGTACATCGGTCCCGTGGCGGAGGAGTTCTGGGCCGCTTTCCACCTCAACGGCGACGACGACCAGGGGATCAACTCGGTGAGCATCGACGGCGTGAACATGGCCGGCGTGCAGGCGCTCGAGCAGCGGACCGGAGCGATGCGGGAGCAGGTCGCGGCGCTCAAGACGCGGATCGCGGCGCAGGACGCGGAGATCGGGGCGCTCAAGGCCCGCCTCGCGCAGCTCGAGCGGTTGCTGGAGGAGCGATTCCACCGCTAGACACGCCCGACTTCGCGGGTTGCACGAGACAAGCCGGGGACCGCTCGAGGATTTCCTCTCGCGCCGCGAAGACGTAGACTGCACGCGACCGGAGACGACCTTGCCGACGACGACCCCCCGCCCGTCCGCCACCGAGCCCGAAGTCTGTCCCACACACCGAGCCCGAACCGTGGAGAGGCGCGGTCGGCGGGCCGTCACGGCAACCCTGAGGCGGGTCGCGCTCGCCGCCTCCGTGCTGGGCTCGCTCGCGGCCGGCGACCTCAAGGACACGCCGGAGATGGACAAGTCGGCCCGGGTCGACGAGCTGGCTTGCGCGACCGAGGCGCGCGGGCTGCGCGGCGTGGTCGTCGCGAACACCCGCGAGGCGGCGGAGGCCGGCGCGCGGGTGTTGCGCCGCGGGGGCAACGCCGTCGACGCCGCGGTCGCCACGGCGTTCGCCCTCGGGATCTCGGAGACCGAGGCCTCGGGGCTCGGCGGTCAGGCGTGGATGCTCATCCACCGGGCGGGCGGCGACGACGTGGCGATCGACGGCTCGGGGGTGGCGCCCGCCGAGTTCGACATCGAGCAGGTGCGCCGCCTGCGCGACGGCGCCGCCCCCCCGGTCGGCTATGCGTCCATCGCGACGCCCGGCGGGCTCGCCGCTCTCGACCTGGCACTTCGCGCCTACGGCACGATGCACCTCGACCAGGTGATCGAGCCGGCCCTGGAGGTCGCGAACGAGGGCGTGCGCCTCACCCTCCACCAGCAGGCGATCCTGGTGTCGTTCGGCCTGCGGATGCGTTCCAGCCCGCCGCTGCGCGACGTGTTCCTCGACGGCGACGGGGAGCCGTGGGGGCCGGGCCACCTGTACTGCCTCGACGAGGTCGCTGCGACGTTGCGCAGGCTGGCGCGGCGCGGGGTCGCGGACTTCTACGCCGGCCGCACCGCCGACGCGATCGACGCCGACATGCGGGCCAACGGCGGCTTCGTCCGCAAGTCCGACCTGGAGCGCATCCGCCCGGTGGTGCTGCCCCCGGTGCGGGGGCGGTTCCGCGGCTACGACGTGATCGCCTCCCCCGCCCCTGCCGGCGGGCCGGCGATCGTCGAGGCGCTGCAGATTCTCGACCGCTTCCCGCGCGAGGCGATCGCCTCCGACGCCACCGACGCGATCGTGACGCGCGTCGAGGCGGCGCGGATTGCGGTCTACGACTACCTCGCCGCCTGGTGCATGGGCCCGGGGTACCTCGAGCGCACGGTCCAGGTCGGCCACGCCATCAGCCGCGCGGGCCTGATCGACCCGAGCCACGCAGCGACCGTCCGCGCCATCCTCGGCAGGGACCTTGTCCTGCGCCGCCGCGACGGGACCTCCCAGGTGTCGGTGATCGACTCGCAGGGGAACGCGGTGTCGCTGACCGTCACTTTCCACGGCGAGTTCGGCGCCTGCGTCGCCACCCCCGGTCTCGGCTTCCCCTACAACAACACGCTGGCGACGTACGACCTCGAGGAACCGAGGAACCCCGACTACCTTCGCCCCGGCGCCGTGGTGAAGAACCTCGCGGCGCCCACGATGCTGCTGCGCGACGGCAGCCCGTACCTCGTCCTTGGCGGCCCGGGCAGCGGCCGCGTCACCTCGTCGATCGTCGAGACGATCGTCAACGTCGTCGACCGCCGCATGGGCGCCGCCGACGCGGTCTCCTCCGCGCGCGTGCTGTGGAACGGCGGGTCGGGCGCGGAGCCGTTCATCGAGGTCGCGCCGCCGTTCACCGACCGCGACGTCGCGGAGCTCAATCGCCGCGGTTTCAAGAAGGCCTACGCGCTGACGTTCCCCGCCAGGGTGATCGACCTGATCGCGTTCGGCGGCGTCAACCTCGCGATGCTCGATCCGACCACGGGCGAGCTCGTCGGCGCCGGCGACCCGCGCCGCGCCGGGACCGCGGTCGTCGCCGACTCGCCCTGAGCGGGCCCGGCGTCCGGTGCTGGGTTCACGCTATGCTTGAGCCCGTGGACGCGTCGGGCCCGACTTGCGCCGTGATCGGTGCCGGCCTCACCGGCCTGGTCGCGGCGTACCGGCTGGCCCGGGCGGGCTGGCGGGTGACGGTCTTCGAGCGTTACCCCGAGGCGGGGGGTCTCGTCGCGACGTTCGAGGTCGGCGGCGAGCGCCTCGAGTGCTTCTACCACCACCTCTTCACCACCGACACGGACTACGTCGCGCTCGCCGGCGAGCTCGGCCTCGGCGGCGAGATCGAGTGGCTGCCGTCGCGCATGGGGATCTACTCGGCCGGCCGGCTCTGGGACTTCGGCACGCCGCAGTCGCTGCTCGCGTTCCGCCCGCTCCCGTGGCCGGCCAAGGTGCGCTTCGCGCTCTCGACGCTCCGCCTCAACCGCAGCTCCGACTACCGCCGCTTCGAGCGCGTCACCGCGCGCGAGTGGATCCTCGCCCACGCCGGCCGGAAGGTGTGGGACGCGGTGTGGGGGCCGCTCCTCGCCCAGAAGTTCGCCGAGAAGGCGGACGAGGTCTCGATGGTCTGGCTGTGGGGCAAGGTCTACCTGCGGGGGCGCTCGCGCTCCGCCTCGGGCCTCGGCGAGCGGCTCGGCTACATGCGCGGCTCGTTCGGCCGGCTCGTCGACGAGCTGGCGGCGCGGCTGCGCGCGGCGGGGGTCGGCCTCGAGTTCGCCGCGCCGGTTCGACGGATCGTCCCGGCGGAGGGCGGGCTCGAGCTCGTGGTGCGCGACCAGCGGCGGCGGTTCGACCGCGCGCTCTTCACCGCCGCGCCCGCCGAGCTCCTGCGCGCCGCTGGCGAGAGCTTCCCGCCCGAGGCTCAGGGGCGGCTCGCCGCGCTCGACTCGACCGCCGCACTCTGCGTCGTGCTCGAGCTCGACCGCCAGCTCTCGCCGTACTACTGGCTCAACGTCGCCGACCGCGAGTCCCCGTTCGGCGGCGTGATCGAGCACACGAACTACGTCCCGGCCGAGCGCTACGGCGGCCGCCGCGTCGTCTACATCTCGAAGTACCTCTTCCAGGACGACCCGCTGTGGAGCGCCCGGGAGAGCGAGGTCTGGGAGCAATACCGGCCGTTCCTGCGGCGGATCAACCCCGCGTTCGACGACTCGTGGGTGCTCGCCCGCCACCACTTCAAGGCGGCGTTCGCGCAGCCCGTGATCCCGTGCGGCTACTCCGACCGGGTCCCGCCGTTCGCCACCCCGCTCCCCGGCCTCTATCATGCCTGCATGGCGCAGATCTACCCGGAGGACCGCGGCCAGAACTACGCGGTCCGTTCCGCCGAGCGCGCCGCCAGGGCGCTGCTCGGCTCCGGGTGAGCCAACTCGTGGAGGTGTGCCGATGCGCTCAGCGTTGACGCTCTGCCTGCTCCTCGCCGCGGCCGGCCGCGCCGCCGGCCAGGCCGCGCTCCACCCGACGCCGCCGGCGGGACCGCCGCCGACGCTCGAGGAGGTCCGCAAGGCGATGGGCATCCCGTCGCGCGGCGACGTGCGCGGGCAGCAGGACGCGGTCGGGTTCGCGTCGAAGCCCGAGCAGATGGCGAGGACGTGGGAGCTGTCGGCGACGCCGCCCGCGCCCGAGAAGCTCGGCGAGGCGCCGCCTCCGGGCGTGGCCGGCGTGATCTGCCCGCACGACGACTACCTCTACGCCGCGCGCGTCTACCGCCAGGTGCTGCCGCTCGTCACCGCCCGCACCGTCGTGCTCGTCGGCGTCTTCCACCGCTGGCGACGGTTCGACGCGCACGACGTGCTGGTGTTCGACACCTACCGTGCGTGGCGGACGCCTGACGGCGAGGCGCTCGTCTCGCCGCTCCGCGACGAGGTGCTCGCCCGCCTGCCCAAGGGCGATGCCGTGCAGGACGCCGCGTGGCAGGACTCGGAGCACTCGCTAGAGGCAATCGTCTACTGGCTCAAGCACATGCGGCCCGAAGTGGAGATCGTGCCCGTGATCGTGCCGATGATGAGCTTCGAGCGGCTCGAGACGCTGGGGGCGGACCTCGCCACCGCGCTCGCCGAGGTGATGGGCAAGCGCGGGCTGAAGCTCGGCCGGGACGTGGCAGTCGCGATCTCCTCCGACGCCGTTCACTACGGCGAGGACTTCAACTACACGCCGTTCGGCGAGGGCGGGGTCGAGGCGTACGTCAAGGCGTGCGACCAGGACCGGGCGCTGCTGCGCGGCCCGCTCGCGGGCCCGGTGACGACCGCGAAGACGGAGGAGTTCTTCTCAACCTGCGTCAACCCGAGGCAGCCGGGCGAATACCGGCTGCCGTGGTGCGGCCGCTTCTCGATTCCGATGGGGCTGGTCGTGCTCGAGCGGCTCACCGCCGCGCTCGGCCTGCCGGCGCCGGTCGGCCACCCGCTGGTCTACGCCACCTCGGTCGGAGCGCCCGAGATCCCGGTGCGCGACGTGGGGATGGGCGAGACCGCGCCCGCCAACCTCTACCACTTCGTCGGCTACCCGGCGGTCGCCTACACGGTGCGGTAGGAGCGGTGCTCGACCCGGCCCGCCGAGGCTCGGCCTCGTCCGAACCTCCGGCGCGGAACGGAGCGGGAGCGGACGAGCCGCTCCCCTACTTGAAGATCTCGGCGAAGAAGTCGCGCATCGCCTGCCACGAGCGGCGGTCGGCGCGTTCGTTGTACGCCGCCCCCTTGGAGTTGTCGGAGCCGACTGCCGGATCGGTGTAGGCGTGCACCGCGCCGCCGTACTGGACCAGCTGCCAGTCGACGCCGGCGGCGCGCATCTCGTCCTCGAACGCGGCGACCGCCTTCGCCGGCACGAATGGGTCGTCCCCGCCCTGCAGCGCGAGCACCTTCGCCTTGATGTTCCTGTCGTCGGCGGGCGTCGGGTTGGAGAGGTCGCCGTGGAATACCACCGCGCCGGCGAGGTCCGCGCCGCTGCGCGCCAGCTCGAGCGTCACCATCCCGCCGAAGCAGTAGCCGATCACCGCGACGCGCTTGGGGTCGACGGCGGGGTTCGCCGTGAGCTGCGCCAGCCCGGCCGCCGCCCGCGCCCGCGTCAGCGCCCGGTCGCTCTTGTAGACGCCGGCCTGCTTCCCGGCCTCCTCGGGGGTCTTGGGACGAATCCCCTGGCCGTAGATGTCGGCGCAGAAGGCGACGTAGCCCGCCTCCGCGAGCCTGCGCGCCACCGCCTCCTCGTGCGGGCCGATCCCCATCCAGGCGTGGGCGATCAGCACGCCCGGCCGCTTCCCCGTCGCCGCCGCGTCCCAGGCCAGGTAGCCCTCGAGCACGGCGTCGCCCTGCTTGTAGATCACCGCCTTGGTCTTGACCTCGGCGCGCGCCGACGCGGCGGCGACGAGCAGCAGACCCGCGACCCAGATCCCCTTCATGCCGCACCTCCCCTCAGCCGGGAAGCACGACGGGGCGCGCGGCATTCCACGACGGTCCCCGCCGTCTTATCCGCGGGGTGCCTGTCCGGGCACGGGTCGCGCGTGCAGGCTCAGTCGTAGCCCGAGGCGGCCATCGCCTCGATCACCGCGGATTCGACCGCCGAGGCGAGATCCGATTCAGGTTCGGGAGCGGTGCCGGACCATTCGTGGAGCGCGGCGGCGAGGGCGGAGCGCGGCGCGGTCGCGAGCACCGCGGGCAGCCACTCGCGGCGCAGGCGCGAGCGCCAGTCCCGGCCCTCCTCCGCCGCGGCGCGGGCGAGCAAAACGAGGTCGCCGATCGGATCCTCTGCCGGCATCTCTGGCCTCGAACCGAGTGTAAACCCACGCCATGGGAGTCGGCGCCCGCCGCGAGACGCGGACCGTCACTTCGCGCGGTGCCAGACGGTGCCGTGCGGCGTGTCCTCGAGCACGATCCCGCGTTCCGTCAGCTCCTTCCGGATCGCGTCGGCGCGGCCGAAGTCCCGCGCCTTGCGCGCCGCGACGCGCGCGGCGATCAGCGTGTCGATCTCCGCGTCGCCCTGCGCCGCCGCGGCCTTCGGCACGATCCCCAGCACCGCGTCCACCCGTGCGAACGCATCGTCGAGGCGCGCCTTGGCCGAGCCCGACACGCCGCCGCCGTCGAGCGCCTGGTTGACCGCGGTGAGCAGCGTGTGGAGCGCGCCGAGCGCCCGCGCGGTGTTGAGGTCGTCGGCGAGTCCGCCGTAGAACTCGGCGTCGAACGCCTCGAGCGCTGCCGCCGGCAACGCCCCGTCACCCTCGGCCGCGGGCGTGTGCGCGAGGCGCCGCAGCGTGTTGCCGATGCGCTCGACGTTCTGGGTCGCGGCGTGGAGCCCGTCGAACGTGAAGTTGAGCTTCTGCCGGTACGGCACCGAGATCAGCAGGTAGCGGATCGCCAGCGGGTCGTGGCCGCGCTCGAGCAGGTCGCGGAGGGTGAAGAAGTTGCCCTTCGACTTCGCCATCTTCTCGCCCTCGACGATCAGGTGCTCGGCGTGCAGCCAGGTGCGGACGAACGGCTTGCCGGTGGCGCCCTCGCTCTGGGCGATCTCGTTCTCGTGGTGCGGGAAGATGTTGTCCACCGCGCCGGTGTGGATGTCGAAGCTCTCGCCGAGCAGGCTCATCCCCATCGCCGAGCACTCGAGGTGCCAGCCGGGGCGGCCCGGGCCGAGCGGCGAGTCCCACGCCGGCTCGCCGGGCTTCGCCGCCTTCCACAGCACGAAGTCGCGGACGTCCTCCTTCTCGTACTCGTCGGCGTCGACGCGGGCGCCGGGCTTGACCTCGTTCGGGTCGATACCGGAGAGCTTGCCGTAACCCGGGAACGTCGCGATGCGGAAGTAGGTCGAGCCGTCCTGCACGTAGGTGTGGCCCTTGCTCGTGAGACGTTGCACAAGCTCGACCTGCTGCGGGACGAAGTCGGTGGCGCGCGGGTAGTGCTCGGCGCGCTCGACGCCGAGCGCGTCGATGTCGGCGAAGAACGCCTTCACGTAGCGGTCGGTGAACTCGCGCAGCGACACGCCCTCGGCGTTGGCGCCCTTGATCGTCTTGTCGTCGATGTCGGTCAGGTTCATCACCTGGGTGACGCGGTAGCCGAACGCCTTGAGCGTGCGGCGCAGCACGTCCTCGAACAGGAACGTGCGCAGGTTGCCGATGTGCACGAAGTTGTAGACCGTCGGCCCGCAGGTGTAGATGCGGGCGTGGTCGTCCTCGAGCGGCCGGAACGTCTCGACACGCCGGCTGGCGGTGTTGAGAAAGCGGATCTCCCGCGGCATCGTGCCTCCTCGCGGGATTGTATCCGCTGCGGCGGCGGATCGCTGCCAAGTGTCTCCCGGCGGTTGGACCGCGGCGCGGCGCTCCGGCATAATCCGCGCACCGAGGCGACCCATGGCCGAACCCTCCCCCGCCACCGAGCCGAACCGGCCCGCCCGCGCCGCCGACCGGCGCGACGGCGAGCGGGCGCGGCGCCCGGTGGTCGGGCTGGTGGCGCACGATCCCGGCGTCCCCTCGTTCCGCCTGCGCATGCTGCCGCTGCGAGCCGCGCTCCAGCGCGACGGCGTCGATGGGCGGGTGGTCGCGCTCGGCCGCGGCAAGGAGTGGCTGCGGGTGCTGCGCCTCGCCCGCGCGTGGCGGCGCTGCGACCTCCTCGTCTTCCAGCAGGTCAAGCTCCTCGCCGGAGAGCGGGCGTTCGTCCGACGGCGGTGCCCGAGCTGGGTGCTCGACGTCGACGACGCGATCATGTTCGCCCGCCCCCGCCGGCCCGGCGATCCGCCCTCCCAGGCGTGGTGGCGGCGCCGCCGCTTCGACCGCATGGCTGCGATCTGCCGCCTCGTGGTGGCGGGCTCCGAGTCGCTGACCCGCACGCTCGGGCCGGGGATCGAGCGCGTCGTCGTGCTGCCGAGCCCGGTCGACCTGGCCGCCCACCCGGTGGCTCCACTCCCCGACCGCCGCCCGGTCCGCTTCGGCTGGATCGGCCTCGCCAGCAACCTCTGCTACCTCGAGGGCCTCGCGCCGGCGCTGCGCCGGCTCGCCGAGGACGGCGTGGCGTTCGAGCTGCGCGTGCTCTCGAGCCGCCCGGCCGAGCTGCCCGGCGTGCCCGCCGTCTTCGTCCCCTGGTCGGTCGCGGGGGAGGGCGCGGCGCTGGCGGACTTCGACGTCGGCCTCGCGCCGCTCGCCGACGACGCGTGGACGCGGGGCAAGGCCGGCTTCCGCTGCATCCAGTACGCCGCGGCGGGGCTGCCCACCGTCGCGTCGCCGGTGGGCGCGAACCGCGAGGTGGTGGTCGAGGGCGAGACCGGGACGTTCGCGAGCACGCCCGACGAGTGGCTGGCGGCGCTGCGCCGCCTCGCGGCGGACCACGCTCTCCGCGTGCGCCTCGGGCACGCCGCCCGCGCGCGCGCCGCCCGCTACGACGTCGGCGCGTTCGTGAGCCGCTACCTCGAGGCGCTCAGGCCGCTGCTCGCCGCGGCGGCGCTGGGCCTCGCAAGCGATCGGACCTGACGAGTTCCGACACCGCGGCGGGCGTCCGAGGCGCTCGCCGGCGAGCTCCCGGCCGTTCGCCCCCGCTCACCAGGGCAGCTGCGAGGGGTCCTTCGGCAGCTGCGCGAGCAGCACCTCGACCGCCTTGGCGAGCTGGGCGTCGGAGTCGGCGGCGAGGTCCTGCTCCGGCGGGTCCTCGACCACGAAGTCCGGCACGCAGCCGTGGTTCTCCTCGTCGACGTCCGAGCCGGCGACGAACCAGGCGCGCGACGGCAGCCGCACGATCGAGCCGTCGGTCAGCCTCGCCGCGCCGGTCGAGTACACCGCCCCGAACGTCGGCGTGCCGACCAGCGGCCCGCGCTTCAGCGTCTTGAACGCCCAGGAGAAGATCTCCGCGTTCGAGTAGCTCGCCGAGTCGCACAGCGCCGCCGCCGGGCGCGTCCACGCCGGCAGCGGGAGCCGGTCGCCGGGGTAGGCCCTGATGCTGCGGTCGCCGTCGCGCGGCAGCGTCCAGGCGTGGCGCCGCACCTCGAGGATCGCCATCAGGTAGTCGGTGGTGTAGCCGCCGCCGTTGTTGCGCACGTCGATCAGCAGCCCCTGCTTGCCGTGCGCGGCGGCGAACAGGTCGCGCTCGAACTCCTCCAGCGACGGCTCGTCCATCCCCTGGATGTGGATGTAGCCCAACCTGCCGCCGGAGAGCCGGTCCGCGATCGCGCGGCGCTGCTCCACCCAGCGCCGGTAGCGCGCCTGCCGGACCTGGTCGAGCGTCGCCGCCGTGAGCGCGACCTCGCGCTCGCCCTTCGCGCCGGCGACGCGGAGCAGCACCCGCTGCCCCTGCGTCTCGCCCAGCGGCGCGAAGAAGTTGTCGCGCGCGCCGACCTCCTTGCCGTTCACCGCGACGATCCGGTCGCCCGCGGCGAGGCCGGCGTCGACGCGCGCCGCCGGGGTGTCGGGCAGCACCTCGGTGATCGTGACGCCCCGTCCATCGGGCGCGGGCTCGACCTCGACGCCGAGGTCGCCGGTGTGCAGCCGCTCGCGCGCGACGGGCGGGCGGAAGCCCATGTGCGAGGCGTTCAGCTCGCCGAGCATGAGGTTGACGGCGTCGTCGAAGTCGCGCCGCGCCGTCGCCGCCAGCGCGAGCGGGCGGTAGCGGTCGTGCAGCTTCTTCCAGTCGAAGCCGTGGAACGTCGGGTCGCCGAACCAGCGGTCGAGCTCGCGCCACGCCTCCTCGAACACCTCGGCTCGCGTCGCGGCGCGGGCCGCGTCGACGCGGGCGGCGAACGGCGTCGGGTCGCCCGGCTTGCCCTCGAGCGCGACGCTTCCCACCGTGCCCTTGCCGGTGCGGTAGAGCACGGTCTTGCCGTCCGCCGAGAACGAGAGCTGGGTCGGTTCCACTCCCCCGGTCGTGAGCCGGGTCGGCTCCTTGCCATCCCAGCGCACCTTGTAGAGGTCGCGCTCGCCCTCGAGCGCGGCGGCGAAGACGATGGTCCTGGAGTCGGGCGCGATCGCGAACTCCCCGACCTCGCCGGGCAGGTCCGTCACCATCCGGGCGCGCTCGTGGATGCGGTCGAAGTCGATCGCCACCGGCCTGCCCGCCGGCTTCTCCTTCGGCCGCTCCGCCGCCACGCGGTCCGCGGGTTCGGCGGGCTGCGCCCTCGCCGCGTCGCCCTCCTTGGCCGCGGCGCCGTCCTTGCCGCCCTGCTTTCGGCCGCCCTCGTCCTCGAGCAGCTCCGCCCACTCCTCGGGCGTGCGCTCGTGGTCGGCGCGCGTCAGGTACACCACCCACAGCGCGGCGCGGCGCTCGTGGCGGTCGGAGAGCCAGTACAGCCGCCGGCCGTCGGGCGAGAACGCCGGCCGGTCGTCGTCGCCGGGGTGCTGCGAGACGTCGACCGCCTCGCCGCCGGCGGCGGGCACGATGAACACCTCGCGGTTGTACTCCTGGTCCTCGCGGGCGAACGCCAGCCACTTCGAGTCCGGCGACCACGCGAAGTTGATCCGCTCCCAGTGCTCGAACAGCGTCCGCGGGTTCGTGCCGTCCGCGTTCGCCACCGCCAGCCCGCCCTTGCCGCGCACGAACGCGAGCAGCTTGCCGTCGGGCGAGAACCTCGGCTGGTGCTCGTCCGTGTCCCCGCGCGTCAGCTGCGTCTCGCTGAACTTGACCGCGCGGTAGAACTTGCCGTCGTCGCGGTCGGCCGGGCGGACGGCGAACAGGTGCATCGCCCCGGTGCGGTCGGAGGCGTAGACGAGCGTCTTGCCGTCCGGGCTCCAGGCGAGGTCGCGCTGCCGCGCGGGCGTGTCGGTGACGCGGACGGTGGGCGCCGGGGCGACCGACGCCACGTCCTTGGCGCGCCGGGCGACGACGTAGACCTGGCCCCGCACCACCAGCGCGGCCTGCGCACCGTCGGGCGAGACCGCCACCTGCTCCGCGTCGTCCTTGAGCACCGCGCGCTCCACCGGCGGCTCGACCAGGTCGGCGGGGACATCGAGCGCGAGCCGGCGCGGCGCGGCCGAGCCGTCGGTGGGCACGACGTAGATCGCGTCCCAAAGCTCGTACGCCGCGAGTCTCCCGTCGGCAGAGGTGCGCGGCGCGCGGACGTCGACGCCCTCGTGGTGGGTCAGTTGTGTCACCTTCTTGGTGGCGAGGTCGAGGCGGAACAGGTTCCGGTCCGGGCCGCCGTTGTCGGAGCGGAACACGAGCGCGCCCGCTCCGGCCCACGACACGCCGTCCTCGTCCCACGCCGACGAGGTGAGCCGCTCCAGCTTCCCGGTGGCGAGCTCGAGCAGCCAGAGGTCGCGGTTGGCGGCGCCGCGGTAGTGGCGCCGGTCGGCCGGCGTCACGCCCCGCACCAGCGCGAGGTGGCGGCCGTCGGGCGACGGCACCGCCTCCTGGGCGAGGACGCGGCAGGCCAGCCGCTCGGTGCCGCCGGTCGCCGGGACGAGGTAGACCGCGGACATCCGGTCCCACGCCTCGTGCCGGCGCGAGGTGAACACCACGTCGCCGCCGAGCACGCCCTGGACCAGGTCCGGCGCCTCGTGGAAGGTGAGCCGCTGCGGCGCGCCGCCGCTCAGGTCCACGACGAAGACGTCGTCCGAGCCCTCCCGGTCGGAGGTGAACGCGAGCCGCTTGCCGTCCGGGAACCAGACCGGCCGCTGGTCGTAGGCCGGGTTGGCGGTGATCCGCTGCGCCGCGCCGCCCGCCGCCGGGGCGACCCAGATGTCGCCCTGCCACGAGAACGCGATCCGCGAGCCGTCGGGCGACGGCGCCGGGGTGCGCGGCATCGGCGGCGTCACCGCGAGCACCGCCCCGCTCACCAGGAACGCCGCGATGGTCGACAGGGTCCTTCGCATGGCCACTCTCCCGCGGGGCGGATCCGCCCCGCCCGACGGCTACGTCTTCGAACCGGCGAGACGGCGCCGGGCGACGAACGCACCGAACCCGACCAGCAGCCGCGCCAGCTCGCCGTTGCGCTCCCACGCCAGCGGGTACTCGACGCCGAGGTCCGCCGAGTCGCGCGCCGCGAACGCGGCCCAGCTCGCGGCGTCCGGGGCGACGGCGGCACGCCGATCGTCGCCGGTGAGCCAGCGCTCCACGGCGGACGCCGCCAGGCACTCGTCGCGGCGCTGGATCGACTCGAGCAGCGAGCCGCCGATCGCGGGTCGCTTCACGGGCGGAACCGGGAAGCCGCAGACGACGTCCCAATCCCCGTCGTCGCCGCTCCACGGCGCGGGCAGCGCCGCGATCAACCCCACGCCGCCCCACGCGGCTCCCCCGGCCGCCTCGCGATCGGCGCTCGGTCCCCACCCCGCCGGAAACGCCGCGGCCGCCGCCAGCGCGGCGCCCGCGCCCGCCGCGGTCAGCCCGTCCAGCTCTCGCCACCCGCAACGCCCGGTCGCGAGATCGTGTAGCGCGACGGCGCAGCGGTTGCCGCTCCGCGCGAGCCGCTCAGGCAGGCCGGCCGCCTCCGGCGCCAGGTGCTCGGCGAGGCACGCCGAATCGAGCCATCCCGCCATCGTCCACGGATCGGCGAGCGCGAGCACGCCCGGGGTCGGGCCGAGCCGCCGCTGCGCCGAGGCGAGCTGCGAGTCGAGTAGCGGGCAGCCGAGCTCGGCCTCGCGCAGCCAGCGCCGCTCCGCCTCGCGTGCCTCGCCGAGCGCGGCGAGCGCCGCCACCTGCGCGCCGAGCCCCGCTCCCGCCACCCGCTTCCAGCTCCGGCCGGAGCGTTCCAGCTCGGCGACGGCGCCGGCGACGAAGGCGGTCTGGACGCCGTCGGCGAGCACGAGGAGGTTGGTGGGCCTTCCGGAGCCCGTCGCCATGGCGGGCGGATGCTAGCACGCGGCGGCCGCGACGGGCGGGCCGCCCGCGGACCCGGACCATCTCCCGGACGACCCAGGCGCCCTGGGCCGGTCAGATGATGCGGCGGTAGTCGCGGGGCTGCAGGCGCCACACCGCGATGCCGCAGAAGCGGTCGCCCTCGGGGCAGAACGGCGCGTGCCGGGCGCGCTGCCGCACCGAGCAGGGCGGCAGCAGCCAACGCCCGATCGCCGGCTCGCGCGCGGCGATCTGCAGCGCCTCATCGAGGCTCGCCTGCCAGATCTCCTCCTGGGCGTTGTAGCAGAGCCGCATCTTGTGCTTGTGGTGCAGGTTGAGGAGGTCTGACGACTCCAGGAAGCGGACCGCCAGGGCGTTCGGCAGGAGGTACGCCGCGGCCTCGGGCGAGCCGCCGAGCCGACGCACCGCCGCCGCGCCCTCCCAGGCGCGCGCGATCGCCGCGTCGAAGATCGCGCGCGTCTCCCCGCCGGCGTGGTCCACCAGGCGCGGCACGACCACGTCCGGCTCGTCGTCGACCACCGCCGCCAGCAGCGGCCGCGACGCCGGCGTCATGCGGTGGCGCTGGTCCTGCGAGTCGGCCGCGTGCGACAGCTTCTTGGCGAAGGTGTAGTGCGCGTGGTGCAGGCAGCGCCCGAGCTTCGACAGCGTGGTGACGTTGAGGTCCTCGCCGAGCAACCGGTTGCGCGCCGGGTCGAGCGCCAGCGCGACCGCCTCTTCGTCGCCCAGGCGCGCCCGCGGCAGGCCGAACACCGCCCGCACCGCCGTCGCGACGTTGGCGACGTTGTCGCCGCCGGTCCCGGTCAGCCGCGAGGTCAGCCCGCCGAGGGCGGCGTCGAACTCGCGCCGGAAATGCGCGCCCTGGCCTGCGCCTGGGCGCATCTCGGTGAGCACGCCGAACTCCGGCGTCTGCTCCAGCGGCGTCGGCTCCTCCATCACCGCAGCGAGGTCGGGGTCGTGCGCGAGCGCCGCCGCGACCATCGCGTCCACCACCGCGACCGTCTCGGCCGGCACGTCGAGCTGGTTGCACAGCCGCCGGTAGCGGAACAGCGTCAGGCACGAGATCGTGTGATAGAGCGCGGTGTGCGTCGCCACCGGGAGGACGGCTCGGGCGACCTCCTGCGCCTTGCGCTCGGTCTGGCGCGCGAGCCGCTTGGGGTGGCGAATCCAGGTCGGGAAGCGCTTCAGCAGCTCGGACTCGGCCACCGGCGAGAGCCGCTCGACCAGCTCGCGATAGGCGGCGTGCTGCGACGCGACCGTGTCGCGGAACGCCGCCTCGGCCTCCGCCGGCAGCTCCGGGACGTGGACCGCGTCGGGAGCGACCCGGACGTAGCGCTGCGACACCTGCTCGGAGTTCGAGAACGGGTGGGCATGGAGGAACGACCAGACGAACTGGCGGCTCACCCGCTCGAGCACGAACAGCAGGTGGGCGTGTTGGAACGTGGTGTGGTGCCCGGCGGCGTAGAGCGACCGCGCGAGGTCGTCGCGGCGCGCCCGCGCCTTGCCTCGCGCCCCTTCGTCGAGCCCCGGTGCGCCGAGCACCGCCTCGGGGAGCACCGCGCCGCCCGCGGAGGTGCAGGTGCGGGCCGCGCCGACGGCGGTGTCGAGCGGACGCGGGAATGCCGCGATCAGTCGGACCGACGGCGGGGGACCCATGGGCCGGCATTCTACCCCGCCGCCGACGCCCGAACCCGCCCGGCGGCGCCCCGGCCGCGGTGATCCCGGGCGCGGCGGGTGACGTAGAATCGCCGCGAGCGCGATGTGAGGTGCGAGTGCCGATCTTCGAGTTCCTCTGCAATCGGTGCAACCGGATCTACAGCTTCCTGTCGCTGTCGCTGACGCCGCGCCGGGAGCCGGTCTGCCCGCGCTGCGGCGCGACCGGGCTCACCCGGGTGCCGTCCACGTTCGCCGTGGCGAAGGGCTCGAAGAGCGCGCCGGCGAAGAGCGAATCGGGCGGCGAGGGCGCGGACGACGCGGCGGCGGACCGGATGGAGCGCGAGATGATGAGCCTCGCCGCGGGCCTCGACGAGAAGGACGCCGAGGACCCGCGCGTCATGGCCGGGCTGATGCGCCGCCTTGCCGAGAGCTCGGGCGAGCGGGTCACGCCGACGATGGAGGAGATGTTCCGTCGCATGGAGGCCGGCGAGGACCCGGAGGCGCTCGAGAGCGAGCTCGGCCCGCAGCTCGAGGCGGAGATGGGCGGCGAGGGCGACGAGGCCGGCGGCGGCGCGCCGACCCGCGACGAGGGCCTCTACGACCTGTAGAAGCC
>DATIYW010000044.1:0-11911 GCA_035517415.1 Thermoanaerobaculaceae bacterium | reverse complement strand
CCAGCAGCGTGCCCGCGATCCCGAGCTTGAACAGCAGGAACATGTAGAAGTTGTGGATGTAGTTCGGGCTCGCGAAGAGGACCCGGTTGCCGGCGTTGTCGAAGCCGTAGGTGTTGAGCGGCACCCTCGCGCCGAGGCCGTGCCCGAGCAGCTTCGCGGGGAGCGATGCGACGGCAACCAGGCGCGCGAGGGCCGTCGTCTCCGCCAGGCGGTACGAGGCGGAGGGGTCCATCGCGCCGCGGCGGAGCGTCAGCGCCGGAGTGAGCGTCCCGGCGAGATAGCGGAGCGTGTCGAGTTGCACCACGAGTGCGGTGAGCGCGGGGTGCGGGCCGAGGTAGGTCAGGTCGATGAACTGGGCGCTCGCCTCCGCTCCGGCGGCTGGGCGGCTGGCCGCGACGAGCCGGGCCCGTGTAGCGCCGGCGGGCCTGTCCCCGGCGGCCTGAAAGGTCCGACCCGGAGGCGGCGCCGAGAGCGGGATCGCGAGCTGTCCGCGGACGCGCCCTTCCGCATCGAGCCACTCCAGGGCGATGGCCGCGTCGCAGCCCGGCGTCGCTTGGCCCCACGCCATCAGCCGGTACCTCCCTTCGCGGGGCGCGGCGATTGTTCCGCTGAGCGGGAACCGTGGCGGGGTCTCGACCGGGCGCCAGGAAAGGACCGGTGCGGTGCCCGGCGCGAGTCCGGACGGGTGGGTCGCCTGCACCGCGAGTCCGGCGGGGACGATGCAGGTGACGGGCAACGCCTCGGTCCCCGCCGTACGCTCGAGCGCGGCGAGGAGCCGGAACGCCCCGAAGAGCGCCAGCGCCGCAGCCGCGGCGACCCCCAGGCCGATCCGCACCCGCCGCGCGGTGAAGACGGGGCTGCGGATGCCGAGGGCGACGGCGAAGAGCACCGCCGCCAGCGGCGTCACGAGCCAGAGCGACCGCGTGCCGCTCGCGGCGATGCAGAACAGGATCAGCGCGCCGAGGGCGACGAGCGCCGCCCGGCCGCGCCGGCCGGCCCCCGGGAAGAGCGCGCCGAGCAGCACGAAACCCATCAGCCCGTGACCGACGATCGAGATCCCGTGCTCGGTGTAGAGCCGGTAGGTCGGCAGGCCGAGCGCCTCGTTGCGGGCCCATGCCGAAACGAGGATCAAAGACCTCAGCGTCACTCCGCCGAGCGCGCCGAGCGACACGGCGCGCCAGAGGCGTGGAGTGCCCGCCGCTACTCCTGCCGCGGCGCCGAGGGGCAGGAGCAGCATCGCGAGGGTCTGGCCCGCGACCAGCTGCAGCTCGTTGCCTCGCAGCAGGCCGACGATCGCGCCGAGGAAGGCCGCCGCGGCGTACGAGGCCGCTCCGGCGAGGAACGCGCGGCGCGTGCGGACGAGCCGGATCGAGGCGGCCAGCGGTCGCCTCAGGGCGCCCCAGACCAGGATGGCGACCACGACTGCGAGCACCGCCGCCGCCTGCGCGACCAACGCGCGGGGCTTTTCGAGGCCGCTCGCGACGATGGGCGCGGTCACGACCGCGGCGACCGCTGCGGCCAGTCCGATCTCGCGCCTTCTCACCCCCGCCCGTCGCTCGGACTCGCCGGGTTCAGCAGCCTCGCCGCAAGCTACACTTTCGCGCCGTGTTCCCATTGTGGGACTCGATTCCCTCCTCGCGACCACCATCCGTTGCGGGGGTCTCCGCGACCCCCCACCCGCGCCACCGTCGCGGCTGACCCCCGGGACCCCCGCGCTCGTGGGGAGTGAATCCCCGCTCGCGCCTTTTCACCCGCGCCCGTCGCTCGTAGGCGGTCGGTTCAGCGGTTCGGCGGCCCCACCGCAAGCTATACTCTCGCGCCGTGTTCCCATTGCGGGACTCGATTCCCTCCTCGCGACCCCCCGTCGTCAACGTGCTGCTGATTGTGGCATGTGTGGTGGTGTTCGTGTTCGAGCTGTCGCTCGGGCCGTACGTGGAGCGCTTCCTGCGGGCGTACGCGTTCGTGCCCTACCGCTTCTTCCATCCGGGCGCGGCCGCGGGCGGCATACTCTTCAACGCGAAGAGCGCGCTGCTCTCGATGTTCCTCCACGGCGGGTGGTTGCACCTGATCGGCAACATGTGGTTCCTGTGGATCTTCGGCGACAATATCGAGGACGTCCTCGGGCACCTCGGCTACCTCGTGTTCTACCTCGGCTGCGGCGCCGCCGCGACGTTCGCCCAGGCGGCGATCGACCCGCTCTCGCGCGTCCCGCTGATCGGCGCCTCGGGAGCGATCGCCGGCGTGCTCGGCGCCTACCTCGTCTGGTTCCCGTGGGCGCGGGTCCGCACGTTGATCTTCCTCGGCTTCTTCATCACGACCGCGAACCTCCCCGCGCCGCTGTTCCTGATCCTGTGGTTCGTGGTGCAGTTCTTCTCCGGCACCCTCGCCCTCGCCTCGACCGGCGCCGGCGCGGGCGGCGTCGCGTTCTTCGCCCACGTCGGCGGCTTTCTCACCGGCGGGTTGATCGCGTTCGTCCTGCGACGCAGCGGGCGCGTGCGGCCGGCGACGCGCTATTCCACGTTCTAGGAGACTCCGATGACCGACCAGAAACCTCCGGTTCCGCTCTTCGACCTCAAACGGCAGTGGGCCGACGTGCGCGAGGACGTCCACGCCGCGATCGAGCGCGTGTTCGCGAGCCAGCAGTTCATCCTCGGCCCCGAGGTGAGCGCGCTGGAGCGCGAGTGCGCCGACTACCTCAAGGTACGGCGGGCGGTCGCGGTGTCCTCGGGGACGGACGCCCTCCTCATCGCCCTGATGGCGCTCGGCGTCGGACCGGGCGACGAGGTGATCACGCCGACGTTCACGTTCTTCGCCACCGCCGGCGTGATCCACCGCCTCGGCGCGAAGCCGGTGTTCGTCGATCTCGATCCCCGCGACTTCAACGCCGATCCGGCCGCGGTCGCCGCCGCGCGCACGCCGCGGACCAAGGCGGTGCTGCCGGTGCACCTGTTCGGGCAGGCCGCCGACCTCGACGCGCTCCGCGACGCCGCCCCCGGCGTGCCGGTGGTCGAGGACTGCGCCCAGGCGATCGGCACCGACTACCACGGCGTCCCGGTCGGCGGGCACGGCCTGCTCGGCTGCTTCTCGTTCTTCCCGACCAAGAACCTCGGCGCGTTCGGCGACGGCGGCCTCGTCACCACCAACGACGAGGCGCTGGCGGAGCGGCTCGTCGACCTGCGCGTGCACGGCATGCGGCCGAAGTACGTGCACCACGTCGTCGGCGGCAACTTCCGCATCGACGCGCTGCAGGCGGCGGTGCTGCGCGCCAAGCTGCCGCGTCTCGACGGCTGGGTGGCGAAGCGGCGGGCGGGAGCGGCGCACTACCGCGAGCTGTTCGCCGCGGCCGGGCTCGAGGGCATCGTCGGGCTGCCCGCGGAGCTCCCCGGGCGGGGCCACACCTACAACCAGTTCGTCGTCCGCGTGGCGCGCCGCGACGCCCTGCGCGAGCACCTGTCGAAGCTCGGGATCGGCACCGAGGTGTACTACCCGATCGCGCTCCACGAGCAGGCGTGCTTCGCCGCGCTCGGCCACCGGCGCGGCGACTTCCCGCGCTCCGAGAAGGCCGCCGACGAGGTGCTCGCGCTGCCGATCTTTCCGGAGCTGCGCGCCGACGAGCGCGAGCGCGTCGTCGCCGGGATCGCCGCGTTCCACGCCGCGCGGTGACGGGAGCGAGGCGGCGCCCGACCTTCCGCCGCCCTCGACGCGCGGGCCCGGCACGTTGACACCCGCGCGCTTCCCGCGCACCATCGGCTGAATGGCTGGCTTCATGCCCGGTGCGCCGAGGCCGCGTCTCGCGCTCGCGGTGTTCGACGCGGCCGCGCTCGCGGCCTCGGTCTGGCTCGCCTTCCAGATCCGCTTCATCCCGACCGACCGGCCCAAGAACTGGGCCGCGCTGTTCGAGCGCCCCGAGCTGATCGTCACCGGCCTGCTCGCGCTGTGGGCGCTGGCGGTGGCCGCGGAGCTGTACGAGCCGCTGCTGCTGCGGCGGCGCGGCGAGGTCACGACGCGGGTCGCGGTGGTCGCGGCGACCTGGGGGATCGGCCTCGCCCTCGGGACCTACGTCATCCCGAGCTGGCGCTTCGGGCGCGGCCTGCTCGTGCTCACGACCGCGGCGTGGGCGTTCGCCGCCGCCGCGGCGCGGGCGTTGCTGGCGCAACGGTTGCGCACCCGCCCGCGACCCAAGGCGCTGGTGATCGGCGACCCGGCGGGGGTGGCGAGCGTCTGCGGCCGGCTGCAGTCGCACCCGCTCGCGCCGTGGGCGCCGGTGGACGGCTCGGGCGTGACGACCGCGGCACTCGCCGACGAGGCGCGGCGCCGCGGCGCCGAGCTGGTGGTGCTGGCGGGCGCCGACCTCGGCGCGGGAGAGTACGCCGCCGATCTCGCGGCGCTGCTGTTCTCCGGCGTGCCGGTAGTGGCGGCGACCGAGATCTGGGCGTGGCTCGACGGCCGCCTGCCGGTCTCCGAGCTGTCGCCCGCCGCCTTCCTCCACCAGCCGGGCTTCGGCGCGATCCACTGGCCGCTGTTCAACCGCGTCACGCGCGTGCTCGACGTCGTGCTCGGGACGGTCGCCCTGATCGTGGTCTCGCCGGTCCTGCTCCTGGCGGCGCTGGCGGTGCTCGTCGCCGACGGCCGGCCGGTGATCTACGGGCAGACCCGGGTCGGGCAGTTCGGCCGCCAGTTCCGGCTCGTCAAGCTGCGGACGATGGTCCGCGACGCCGAGGCCGGCGGCCCCGCGTTCGCGGGCCGCGACGACCCGCGCGCCACCCGGGTCGGGCGCGTGCTGCGCCGGCTCCGCATCGACGAGCTCCCCCAGCTCGTCAACGTGCTCAGAGGGGAGATGTCGCTCGTGGGGCCGCGGCCGGAGCGCCCGGAGTTCGTCGCCGAGCTCGCCGCCGTGATCCCGTTCTACACCTTCCGCCTCGCGGTGCCGCCGGGCCTGACCGGCTGGGCGCAGGTCAACATGCCGTACGCGCGCAGCCACGAGGAGCACCGGCGCAAGCTCGAGTACGACCTCTACTTCATCCGCGAGCGGTCGGTCAGCAACTACCTCGTCGCCCTGCTGCGGACGGTCAGCGCCGCGCTGGTCGGGGCGGGGCGTTGAGACCGGCCGCGACCCTGGTCGCGCGCAACGTCGCCTGGCTGGCGGTCGGCGAGGTCGTGCTCAAGGGGGCGCTGTTCATCGCCGGCGTGCTGGTCGCGCGCGGGCTCGGACCCGCGGCGATGGGCGACTTCACGGTCGGCTACGGCGCGGCGCTCGTGCTGATGCTGTTCCTCAACGCCGGTCAGGTCGAGGTGCTGATCCGCGAGACCGCGAAGCGCCCGCCGGCGGTGCGCGAGCTCCACCGCGAGGCGCGGCGCTGGCAGGCCGGGGTCGCGCTGGCCACGCTCCCGCTCGCGGCCGGCGCCGCGCTGCTCGTGCGCCAGCCCTCGCTGCGCTGGACGCTGCTCGCGTTCATCCCCTACGCGTGGCTGCGCTGCTGGCTGATCACGCTCGGCGCGGCGTTCAAGGGCCTCGACCGGATGGAGGTCGAGGTGGGCGGGCGCGCCGCGGAGCTGGTGGTCGCGCTGGTCCTGCTCGCGCCGCTCGCCTTGGCCGGCGCGCCGGTGTGGACCACCGGCGCGGCGTTTTCGGTCGGTGCGGGCGCCGGCGTGGTGGTGATGGCGCTGCAGTTCCGCCGCCTGCCGGGCGGCGAGCGCGAGCGGGTCGCGCGCGGGTTCCTCGCCCGCGAGGGGCTCTCGTTCGTCGGGCTCGCGATGGCTGCCCAGGTGATGTTCCGCTCCGACACCTTCCTGCTCGCCGCGTTCGGCGTGGCCCGCGCCGATATCGGCCGCTACGGCGTCGCCTCCGCGCCGGTGTGGGGGCTGTTCGCACTCGCGCAGCTGATCTCGCTGGCGCTCTATCCGACGCTGGCGCGGGCCGCGGCGAGCGGGTCGCTCCGGCTGTCGCGCGTGTTCGCGCTGGCCGCGGTCGGCGCCGGTCTCGGCCTGGCGCTCGCCGCCGGCCTCCAGATCGTGCGCTCGCCGCTGGTGCGGCTCGTGTTCGGTCCGGACTACCTCCCCGCCGTCCCGCTGCTCGGGCTCCTCTCGTGGGCGCTGCCCGGCGCCTGCACCGGCATGCTGCTGGGCGGCGCGATCGCGGCCTGCGGGCGGCAGGCGTGGAGCCTGACGCTGCGCGTCGTGCAGGTGGCGCTGGCGGTCGCCGGCAACATCATCGCGATCCCGCGCTGGGGCGCCGCGGGCGCCGCCGCGGTCGCGGTGGCGATGAACTCGCTGAGCCTGGCGGGGGCGGTCGGCGTGGCGGCCCTCGCGGTCACCAGGCCGCCGCGGACGGGTCGCGCGGTGTTCTCCGAGCCGGAGTGGTAGTGGCGAGCGCGCATCCCACCGCGGCTCCGGTCGGCGCCGTCGTGGTCCACTACGGCGACCCGGCTCCCACCGTCGGCTGCCTGGCGGCGCTGCGCGGGGACGTCACCGAGCGGGGGCGCCGCGTCGTGGTGGTGGACAACTCGGGCGATCTTCCGGCCGCAGCGCTGCAGGGCGAGGAGTTGCTCCGCTGCCCCGACAACCCCGGCTTCGGCGGCGGCGCCAACCGCGGCGTGGCGGCGCTGGGCGAGGGGCCATGGAGCGCGCTGGTCGTCCTCAACCACGACGTCGCGATCGCGCCGGGATACCTGGAGGCGGCGGTCGCGGCGCTGGCGGAGCCCGCCGCCGGTGCGGCCGGGGGGCCGCTCTTCCTCGACCGGCTGGGGGGACGCCTGTGGTTCGCCGGGGGCGGCGTCAACTTCCTCATCGGGACGGTCCGCCAGAGCACGTCGGTGCGCGCCGCGCGCATCCGGCGGCGGGTCGGCTTCATCCCCGGCGCCGCGCTCGCGTTCAGCCAGCGCGCGTGGTGCGAGGTGGGCGGCTTCGACCCGGCCTACTTCCTCTACAACGAGGACGTGGACATCTGCCTGCGCCTCCGCCGGCGCGGCTGGGCGCTGGTCTTTGCTCCCGGGATGGCCGCGGTCCATCGCCTCGGCTCCGCCACCGGGTCCAGGGCTCGTTCGAGGCTTTACCTCGAGGAGATGACCGCCACGCGGCTGCGGCCGTTCCGCCCGCTCGGCTACCGCGTCTACCTCGGCCTGCTCCACACCGGATACGTCGCGGTGCGGGCGCTCTGGCACGCCGTGGGGCGGGGCGGGCGCGAGGGACGCGTGGCGGCCGCGGCGCTGCTGCGCGGCCACGCGCGGGCGCTCGCGCGGATCGGCTCCGGCCCGGCCCGCTGAATCGGCCCGCCGCACTTCCCGGCGGGTGCGGCTTCTGCCGCCCTTGACAGAACCCCGCGAAGATCCTAATCTGTTAGCAGTCTCACTCGGGGACTGCTAATCAGCGCCCCGGTGAGAAAAACCAAACATCTGAGAGAAGGGGGTTTAAGAGCATGCACGTTCGACCGCTCCACGACAGGGTTCTCCTCCGCCGCCTCGAGGAGAAGGAGGTCATCAAGGGTGGGATCATCATCCCGGACACCGCCAAGGAGAAGCCGCAGGAGGCGGAGGTCATCGCGGTGGGTCCCGGCAAGCTCGACGACAACGGCAAGCGGATGCCGATCGACGTCAAGAAGGGCGACCGCATCCTGATCGGCAAGTACTCCGGCACCGACATCAAGATCGGCGACGACGAGATGGTGATCGTGCGCGAGGACGAGATCCTCGGCGTGATCGAGAAGTAAGGGAGGATTGCGAATATGCCTGCGAAGCAGATCGTCTACGCCGAGGACGCCCGCCAGGCCGTCCTCCGCGGCGTCAACAAGCTCGCCGACGCGGTCAAGGTCACGCTCGGCCCCAAGGGTCGCAACGTCGTCCTCGAGAAGAAGTTCGGCTCCCCGATCACGACCAAGGACGGGGTCACCGTGGCGAAGGAGATCGAGCTCAAGGACAAGCTCGAGAACATGGGCGCGCAGATGGTGCGCGAGGTCGCCTCGAAGACCTCGGACGTGGCCGGCGACGGCACCACCACCGCGACCGTCCTCGCCCAGGCGATCTACCGCGAGGGGATCAAGAACGTCACCGCCGGCGCCAACCCGATGGAGCTGAAGAAGGGCATCGACATCGCCGTGAAGCGCGCGGTCGAGGCGATCACCAAGCTCGCCAAGCCGGTCGAGGGCAAGGCGATCGCCCACGTCGGCACGATCTCGGCCAACGCCGACGAGGAGATCGGCAGCATCATCGCCGAGGCGATGGACAAGGTCGGCAAGGACGGCGTGATCACGGTCGAGGAGTCCAAGACGATGGACACGCAGCTCGAGATCGTCGAGGGCATGCAGTTCGACCGCGGCTACCTCTCGCCCTACTTCGTCACCGACGCGGAGCGGATGGAGAGCGTCTACGAGAACGCCAAGGTGCTCCTGTTCGAGAAGAAGATCTCGTCGATGAAGGACCTGCTGCCGATCCTCGAGCAGGTGGCGAAGCAGGGCAAGCCGTTCCTGATCGTCGCCGAGGACGTCGAGGGCGAGGCGCTCGCCACGCTGGTCGTCAACAAGCTGCGCGGCACGCTGCAGGTGGTCGCGGTCAAGGCCCCCGGCTTCGGCGATCGCCGCAAGGCGATGCTCGAGGACATCGCGGTCCTCACCGGCGGCAAGCTGATCTCCGAGGACCTCGGCATCAAGCTCGAGAACGTGAAGTGGGAGGACCTCGGCACGGCGAAGAAGGTGACGGTCGACAAGGACGACACGACGATCGTGGTGGACGACGCCGACACCAAGAAGAAGGAAGCGATCTCCGGGCGGGTGAAGCAGATCCGCAAGCAGGTCGAGGAGACCACCTCGGACTACGACCGCGAGAAGCTGCAGGAGCGGCTGGCCAAGCTGGTCGGCGGCGTGGCGCAGATCAAGATCGGCGCGGCGACCGAGACGGAGATGAAGGAGAAGAAGGCGCGGGTCGAGGACGCGCTGCACGCGACCAAGGCCGCGGTCGAGGAGGGGATCGTCCCGGGCGGCGGCGTGGCACTGCTGCGCGCGCAGGAGGAGATCGAGAAGCTGCTCAAGGAGAACAAGGGCGACGTGCGCACCGGGGTGCAGATCGTGGTGCGGGCGCTCGAGGAGCCGACGCGGCAGATCATCCACAACGCCGGGGTGGACGAGGCGGCGGTGATCGTGCGCGACATCCGCAAGAAGGGCGGGAACATGGGTTACAACGCCCAGACCATGGAGATGGAGGACCTGGTCGCCTCCGGCGTGATCGACCCGGCGAAGGTCACCAAGTCCGCGCTGCAGAACGCGGCGTCGATCGCCGGGCTGCTGCTGACGACCGAGGCGCTGGTGTGTGAGATCCCCGAGGACGAGAAGAAGACCCCGCCGATGCCGGGTGGCGGCGGCGGCATGGGGGACATGTACTGAGGAAGACGGGGTCCGGGGCCCGGGATCCGGGGTCCGGACAACGCAAGTCGTAGGGGCGGGGAGCGATCCCCGCCCTTTCGTTTCGGCTCATACCGCCTGAAGCCACTCGAGGGTGACGTGGTGGTGCGTCCCGACGCGCTCAGCTGCGCGCGCCGGTAGAATGAGGCCGATGAGAACCCCAATGACGCGAATCACATTTCTCCCGGCGCTGGCGCTGGCCGCGGTCTCGATAGCGGCGAGCGCGCAGCCAACCCCGACGTACGAGGTCTACGCTGTCCGCTACGCGACGCTGCCCGGCTTCCCGGTTGCGGAGCTCGTGGCCGGCGCCGATCCCGCCCGCAAGCTGGACATCGCGATGATGGTCTGGGTGGTCCGCGGAAACGGGCACAACATCCTGGTCGACTCCGGTTTCTACCACGACCGCTTCTTCAAGGACTGGAAGGTCCAGGACTTCATCAAGCCCTCCGAGGCTCTCGAGCCGCTCGGCCTCAAGCCCGCGGCCGTCACCGACGTCATCGTCACGCACCTGCATTGGGACCACGCCGATGGCGTCGACCTGTTCCCCGCGGCGCGCGTCTGGATCCAGAAGGACGAGCTGCAGTACTACGCGGGAGAGGCTTGGCAGTCATCGGACACGCACGGCGGCATCGATCCCGGAGACGTGCTCGCGCTCGTGAAGCTCAACACGGAGGGCAAGGTCACGCTGGTCAACGGCGACGCGCAGGAGATCCTCCCGGGGATCACCTGCTACACGGGCGGCCGCCACACGTACGCGTCGCAGTACGTGAGCGTGAACACCAAGCACGGCATGGTGGTGCTGGCCAGCGACAACGTCTACCTGTACGAGAACCTCGACAAGCACTCGCCGATCGGCGCCACGCTCGACCCGGCATCGAACCTGCGGGCGCAGGAGCGGATGCGCCGACTCGCCGCCCGCCCCGACCTGGTCGTCCCCGGACACGATCCGGCCGTCATGACGAGGTTCCCGAGCCAAGCCCCAGGGATCGCGAGGATCGAGTAGCCGCTCGTCGGCGCCGCGCTGCAGAACGCCGCGTCGGTCGCCGGGCTGCTGCTAACCACCGAGGCGCTGGTGTGCGAGATGTCGCGGACGAGAAGAAGACCCCGCCGCTGCCGGGTGTCGGCGGCGGCATGGGGGACATGTACTGAGGACGACGTAGCCAGTGGCCGGTGGCCAGTGGCCGGCAACAACGGAGATTCGAGACCGAGGGGCGGGGCCGCGGGCACCGCTTCCTCTTTGCGCAGGAAGGACTTCCGAGACACGCGACGGGGGACCCGGCGAGCGAGCGCCGGGGCCGGGCAAGACGCTTCCTCCTGGGCCGGACTCGCCCCGCCCGTTCGCATCGAGGCGACCGTGCGCGGACCGCGTCCATCGCCCCAGCCTGCGGCACACGAGTAGCGGCCGGACCGCATGAACCCGCCCCACGCCACCGATTCTCATCTCCAGCATGCTGCGTGCTAGGATCTGATTCAGTGATCTCAACAACAGCACTGAGCGAAGGAGGAATCATGAGACTCTCGAGCGTAGCGGCGCTGTTGGGTCTTCTCGCAGCGAGCGCGTCGGCCCAGACATTGACGATCGGGAACACCGTCGCGAACCCGAACTCGAGCGACTACGCCCCGGCGGCGACGCGAACCGCCGTCGACCTCACCAACCCGGCGAACGCATCGGGCAACCTGACCCACGTGACTGCCGGATGGTCCGCGTACCCGTGCACGTCGATGCCTCCGGTCAAGGCCAAGGTCTTCCGCCGCGTGGGCGATACCTTCACCCTCGTCGCAGAGCGTGGTCCGTTCGCGACCACGAACAGCGGTCTCGACGTCGACCTCACCCCGCCGGTCCCGGTGCTGGAGGGCGACGTCATCGGCGTGGCGCGGGTGACCACCTGTGGCAACCCGGTCGTGTACTCGCCGATGGGCATCGTGCTCCACGACTCGTTCATCGAGGTCGCCGGCGACGCGACGACATTCTCATACGACCCCAGCACGGTGCACGTCGGTGAGCTCGCGGTGGGGGCTCGCGGCACGGCGACCGAGGTGGTGGCCGGGGTGCTCACCTCGGTTGCCTCGAACCCGGGCCGCAACGGGTCGTACTACCACACCCTGGTGCAGATGCTCTCCTACCCGTACAGTTCGCCGCTGACCGGTCGTTTCGTGTTCCACCAGAAACTGGTGCCGGGAAGCCCAAGCGATCCGTCTCTGCCGTTCACGATTACCGGCGGAACGGTGCAGTCGTGGGCCGACGTCCTCGCCACGATGCAGGCGACCGGGCAGCCGGGAAGCATCGACATCGTCCTGCCCTGGAGCCAGGCGATGCCGCAGATCGGCGCGCAGGTGTACAACGACCAGGGCGCCGACGGGACGAACGGATTCCGCGAGGAACCGGTGCCGACCACCAACCACGGGTACAACATGGGCACGAACATCATCTTCCCCGGCGCCACGGCGTTCCTGTTCGGCCCGGCGGACGCCACCCGCTATCGGTCCAACATCGCGATCCGGTCGCTGGAGGCGGGCGTGACC
>DATIYW010000043.1:0-29207 GCA_035517415.1 Thermoanaerobaculaceae bacterium | reverse complement strand
GTGTCGATCTTCTCCCCCGACACCGGGCAGATCGCCTGCGCCTTCGTCTGCGTCGCGAGGAACGTGCCGGCCACCAGGCCGACGAATCCGAGTGCGAGGATCACGTAGTACCGCCGCCGCATCGCATCGTCTCCTTCCGTCTCCCGGGCGCCGACGCACCGCCTGCGCCCGGATCGCACGCCGAGTTCCTGCAATCGACAACGTCCGCCGCCCGGCTCCGGCTTCCCGCTCGCCGGTGCGAGGTGACGCGTCTCACCCCGAGGCGCGCCAGCGCGGCGCCGCGGCGGGCGGCGGCACGGACGCAGCCACCCGCCCAGGCGCACGCTTGACGGCGCTCCGTTCCGCTGCGGTATGATCCGACCCAAGTGAGACGGAATCCCGGACTCGATCCAACACGATGCTGAAAGGGGGAGGAACCATGAAGAACCAGCGTCCGTACCTCGCCATCGCCACCGCCGCGCTCGCGCTCGCCGCCACCGCCCGCTCCGAGGACAAGCCTGCCGCCTCCGGCCCGCCGTCGCCGCCGGCGGAGATGGCCCAGCTCAAGCCGTTCGCGGGCCAGTGGAGCTGCACCGGCAAGATGGAGGCGACGCCGTTCGGACCGGCGCACAAGTCGATCACCCGCGTCATCGCCCACTCCGACCTGGGAGGCTTCTGGATCTCCGGCCGGGTGACCGAGACGAAGACCGCCGAGAGCCCGATGCCGATCGCGGGGATGTTCCACGAGACCTGGGACCCGGGCAACAAGCAGTTCCTCATGCTCTGGGTCGACAACATGGGCGGCTGGTCGCAGGAGACCTCGACCGGCTGGAACGGCGACACCATCGTCTTCTCCGGCGACGGCTTCGGCGGCGGGCAGAAGATGGGAGAGCGCGACAGCTTCACCCGCAAGAGCGACGGCGAGTTCTTGCACACGATGGAGCTCAACCTCAACGGCCAGTGGACCGCGCTTGGTCAGGAGACGTGCCGCGCCGTCGCGGCTAGGTCGGCGGTGAAGTAGGCGCGGCGGCCAGGCTCCGTCACCGCTTCCGGCGGCAGCGGCGCGAGCGCTCCGGCTCGGCGCGGAGCCGGGCCGGATCTCCGCTCGGCCGCGCTCGGCGACGCGGGATGGCCGGCGGCCGCGAGCCCGGCGCGGACTGCCTTGACAGCCGCTCACGCCCGGCTCATCCTCGGCCCCGGGGGCCGCCGCCGTTCTCGCTCCGCTGGCGTCGAGGAGGTGCCCATGCTGGTGCGCGATCAGATGACGTCGACGCCGATCACGGTGCCGCCCGGCAAGACGGTGCCGGAGGCCCTCAGCCTGATGCGCGAGCGGCGGATCCGCCGCCTCCCGGTCGTCGACCGCCGCGGCAAGCTCGCCGGGATCGTGACCGACCGCGACCTGCTCTACGCCTCGCCCTCCCCGGCGACGTCGTTGAGCGTGTGGGAGCTCAACTACCTGCTCGGCAAGCTCACGGTCGAGAAGGTGATGACCCGCGATCTCATCACCGTCGCCGACGACGCGCCGATCGAGGAGGCCGCGCGGCTGATGGCCGACCACAAGATCGGCGGCCTGCCGGTGGTCAAGAGTGGCGCCCTGGTCGGGATCATCACCGAGACCGACGTCTTCCGCGCGTTCCTCGAGTTGCTCGGCGCGCGCCGCCACGGCGTGCGCATCACCGCCGCAACCCCGGGTGCGAAGGGGACGGTGGCGCGGATCGCCGGCGCGATCGTGCGCGTCGGCGGCAACATCGTCGGGCTCGGGTTCTCCGAGAACCAGCCCGGCGAGGCCGAGAGCTGGGAGGTCACGCTCAAGGTGCAGGACGTCGCCCGCGACGTCCTCGTCGACGCGGTCAAGCCGGTCGTCGACACGATCCTCGACGTGCGCGACACCTGAGGCGGCACCGCTCCCGTGCCGGCCCCCCGGCCGCGCCCGACCCGCACCCTCCGCCGGGAATGGGAGGCCGCCGAGGCCGCTTGATCCCGGTAGCCCGATGACGATGGAGCCGCCACCGTCGACGCTCCAGGCCGGACAGCGCCTCGGACCGTACGAGATCCTCGCCCCGATCGGCGCGGGCGGGATGGGGGAGGTTTACCGCGCCCGCGACCCGCGCCTCGGGCGCGAGGTGGCGGTCAAGGTGCTGCCGGGCGAGATCGCGAGCGACCCCGAGCGCCTCCGCCGCTTCGAGCAGGAGGCCCGCGCCGCGGGCAGCATCAACCACCCCAACATCCTCACCGTATACGACGTCGGCAGCGACCGCTGCGGCCCTTACATCGTCTTCGAGCTGCTCGAGGGAAGCACGCTGCGCGCCGTGCTCGCCGGC
This sequence comes from Thermoanaerobaculaceae bacterium, assembly GCA_035517415.1. Lineage (GTDB taxonomy): Bacteria > Acidobacteriota > Thermoanaerobaculia > Thermoanaerobaculales > Thermoanaerobaculaceae > DATIYW01. Next base: position 26,907 of record DATIYW010000043.1, on the reverse strand, counting down.
GGGGCGCTCCCGCTCGAGCGCGCCGCCGACGTCGCGGCGCAGGTCGCACGCGGCCTCGCCGCGGCGCACGCCAAGGGCATCGTGCACCGCGACCTCAAGCCGGAGAACCTGTTCGTCAGCCCGGACGGCCTGGTCAAGATCCTCGACTTCGGCCTGGCGAAGCTGGTCGCGCACGAGGCGCTGCTGGCGGAGGACCCCAACCTGCCGACGCTCACCCACGCGACCGAGGCGGGAGCGATGCTCGGCACCGTCGGCTACATGTCGCCGGAGCAGGTCCGCGGCCAGCGCGTCGACGCGCGCTCCGACGTGTTCTCGTTCGGCGCGATCCTCTACGAGATGCTCGCCGGCCGGCGCGCGTTCGCCGGCGGCTCGGCAGCCGACGCGCTCAGCGCGATCCTCAAGGACGAACCGGCCGCGCTCGCCGGACCCGGGAGCGAGGTGCCACCCGCGCTCGACGAGCTGGTCCGCCGCTGCCTCGCCAAGGACCCGGCGGCCCGGCCGCAGTCGGCGCAGGAGCTGGCGACGTGCCTGCGCTCGATGACCGAGGCGGCGACGCCGGCCGCGTCATCCCCCGCCCGCGCGTCGGCCGCGCGCCGCGTGATGCTCGTGGTGCTGCCGTTCGAGAACCTGAGCCGCGACCCGGAGCAGGAGTACTTCAGCGACGGCCTGACCGAGGAGACGATCGCCGACCTCGGCGGGTTGGGATCGGATCAGCTCGGAGTCATCGCGCGCACCTCGGCGATGCGCTTCAAGGGCACGCGCAAGAGCGTCGCGGAGATCGCCCGCGAGCTCGGGGTGGAGTTCGCGCTCGAGGGCAGCGTCCGGCGCCAGGACGAGCGCGTCCGCATCAGCGTCCGGCTCGTCCGCGCCGCGGACCAGACGAACGTCTGGGCGCAGCAGTACGACCGCGAGCTCCGCGACTTCCTCGCCGTCCAGGACGAGCTCGGCCGGGCGATCGCCGAGAAGGTACAGGTCAGGCTGGCGAGCGCCGCCGACGCGCCGCCGCGCGAACGCCGGGTCCTCGACCAGACCGCCTACGACCTCTACCTGCGCGGGCTCTCCCACCTCTGGCGCGTCACCCGCCCGGAGCTCGAGCGCGCGATCGATTGTTTCCGCGAGGCGGCCGAGGCCGACCCGCGGCTGGCGGTCGCATACGCCGGGCTAGCGCAGGCGCACGCGATCCTGCCGATCGCCGGCGGAGCCAGGCCGGGGGACGCGTTCCCGGCCGGCGAGCGCGCGGCGACGCGGGCGCTCGAGATCGACCCGGGGTGCGCCGAGGCGCTCGCCGCGATGACGATCCTGCGCCACTGGCACCACTGGGACTGGGCCGGCGCCGAGGCGTACGCGCGCCGGGCGATCGCGCGCAACCCCAGCTCGGCGCGGGCTCACCAGGTGTTCGGCCGCCTGCTGACCAACGTCGGGCGCCACGACGAGGCGATCGCCGAGATCGATCTCGCCCGCCAGCTGGACCCGCTCGCCCCGTTGATCCTCGCGCTCTCCGCCGACTTCCGCTTCGAGGCCCACCGCGAGGACGAGGCCGAGGCGTACGTCCGCCGGGCGCACGAGATCGACCCGAATTTCTGGGTCGCCCACGTCTCCTCCGCCCGACTCCACATGCATCGTGGCCGGTACCGCGCGGCGCTGGCGGCGGCAGAGGCCGCGCAGCGCTCATCCGGCGGGCACACCGAGCCGCTCGCCCTCGCCGCCTGCTGCCTCGGCGCGCTCGACCGGCCTGACGAGGCCCGGGCGATCCTCGCCGAGCTCGAGCGCCGCCGCGCCGCGGGTTACGTCCCCGCCTCGCACCTCGCCACCGTCCAAGTCGGCCTCGGCGACGCCGGTGAGGCGCTGCGCTGGCTGGAGCGGGCATTCGAGGAGCGCGACGTCTGGCTGACCGAGCTCGCCGTCGAGCCGCGCTGGGACTCCCTGCGCTCCCAGCCGCGCTTCCAGGGTCTCATCCGTCGCGTCGGGCTTCCTCCGGCACGCGAGATACCGGCCGATCCGTAGCCGTCGGCTCGGGAGCCGGCGCATGTGGCTGCAGGTCTCGCCGGCCGCGAACCGCACTAGAGCGGGCCACGTTCCGGCGGTGGACCGCAGAACGGCACGCGGCCCCAGGCGCCGGCGATCCCGCCTACCTGAGCCGGTGGTAGAGGAAGAGGACGATCACCGCGCCCACGATGGAGAGCAGGATTCCGGCCGGGTGGATCTTCGCCCCTGCCTTCGGCGGCGAGAGGATGCCGGCGATGACGCCGCCGACCAGCGAGCCGATGATCCCGAGCAGGGTGGTCATGATGAGGCCCATCTTGTCGGCTCCCGGGACGATGGCGCGGGCGATCAGTCCCACGACAAAGCCGGTGACGACCGACCAGACGATGTGCAGGATGCCCATCTTCCCCTCCTTGTCCGGCTGTGCTTCGCCAATATTCTATCCCAGCCCGACCACGCTCCGCACCGAAGGGCGGCTCCGGCGGCTGGAGTATTGTGGTGTTGCAGCGGAGGAATGCCATGCGATGGACACCGTCGGGGCGCAGCGCGGACCTTGAGGACGACCGGGACGAGGGCTCCGCAGCAGGGTTCCGGCTGCGTGGACCTCACCTCGGCATCGGCGGGTTCCTCCTCCTGCTCGTGCTCTCGTTCGTCTTCAAGCGTGACTTCTTCTCGTTGCTGGGCGTGACCGGCGTCGGCTCGCCGTCGGCGACGACCGCCACCTCGCAGCCCGCCGCGCGCGGGGCGGACGACGACCGCCAGGTGCAGTTCGTCTCGTTCGTGCTCGACGACGTGCAGAAGACGTGGGAGCAGGCATTCGCGCAGGGGAACCGCCAATACCCGCACGCGAAGCTCGTCCTGTTCAGCGAGGTCACGCGCTCCGGATGCGGCTTCGCCCAGAGCGCCTCGGGACCGTTCTACTGCCCCACGGACCACAAGGTGTACATCGACCTCGCCTTCTACAACGAGCTCAGGACCCGCTTCGGCGCCCCCGGCGAGTTCGCCCAGGCCTACGTCATCGCCCACGAGGTCGGCCACCACGTCCAGAACCTGCTCGGTATCGACGAGCGGGTGCAGCGGCTCAAGGCAAGCGCGCCCTCGCGCGCCAACGAGCTGTCGGTCCGCCTCGAGCTCCAGGCCGATTGCCTGGCCGGCGTCTGGGGCCACTCCACCGACCAGCGCAAGATCCTCGAGCAGGGCGACATCGAGTCGGGCCTCGCCGCCGCGGCCGCGGTCGGCGACGATCGGCTCCAGCGGCAGGCCGGCGGCGGGGTGCACCCGGAGACGTGGACGCACGGCTCGTCAGCGCAGCGCGTGAACTGGTTCCGCCGTGGGTTCTCGTCCGGCCGGATCGACGCCTGCGACACGTTCTCCGCCGCGATCTGAGCGTCGCCGCCGGCTCGCGACCGGAGGGTCGGGCGGTGCGCCGCGTCACGCTCCCGTCTCGCGCAAGTGATAGGGTGTACAAATAGGAGGCAACCATGCGAAGAGACAGCTTCTTGGGGGTGGTGCTCGCCCTCTGCACGATCGCCGCGCCGGCGGCCTTGGGCCAGGAGCCCCCGGAGCAGGAGTTCGGGCTCCTGCTCGGTGCGGCGTTCCCGTCGCACAAGCTGACCGGCCTTCCCCAGACCCTGGATCGCGACTCGCTGCTCCTCGGCGTCCGGGCGGCGACGGAGGTCCAGAACGACATCGACATTTTCGGCGACCTAACCTGGGCGCGTCTGAACCAGGGGGTGGTCCGCTCGATCGACACCAACGAGTACGCGCTCCGCGTCGGCCCCGAGTTCCTCTTCGGCCGGAGGGCGCAGTTCTTCCTCGCGCCGGCCGTCGGCTGGGGCTTCTTCAACCTCAGCAAGGGCTCGTCGTTCAACCGCGCGCTCGGTTCGTTCGGGATCGGGCAGCGCATCCTCGCCGCCTCCTCCGACTCGTGGCGCTGGGAGGTGCGCGCCGAGCGCGCGTTCGGCGGGGGCAACTCCGGGGCCAAGGACTTCACCAACGCGGAGGTCCTCCTCGGCTACTCGTTCGGGCGGCCGCCGCGCGACAGCGACGGTGACGGCGTGCCCGACAAGCGCGACAAGTGTCCGAACACGCCCAAGGGCGCAATCGTCGACGCCGACGGCTGCCCGAAGGACAGCGACGGCGACGGCGTGCCCGACGGCATCGACCGCTGCCCCGACACGCCCAAGGGCGCGATCGTCGACCAGTACGGCTGCCCGAAGGACAGCGACGGCGACGGCGTGCCCGACGGTATCGACCGCTGCCCCGACACGCCCAAGGGCGCGATCGTCGATGAGCACGGCTGCCCGAAGGACAGCGACGGCGACGGCGTGCCCGACGGCATCGACCGCTGCCCCGACACGCCCAAGGGCGTGATCGTCGATGAGCACGGCTGCCCGAAGGACAGCGACGGCGACGGCGTGCCCGACGGCATCGACCGCTGCCCCGACACACCGCGCGGCGCCAAGGTCGACGCGCACGGCTGCCCAGAGGCGCCGAAGGCGGCCCCCCTCTTCGAACCCGGGCAGAAGGCCCTGGTCCTGGAGGGCGTGAGCTTCGACTCCGACAAGGCGACGTTGCTGCCGGCCTCCCAGGTTGTGCTGGACCGCGTCGCCGCGTCCCTGGCGGCCTGGCCGGACGTCCGCGTCGAGGTGGCGGGTTTCACCGACTCGACCAACACCGTCAAGCACAACGCGAAGCTCTCCCAGCGCCGCGCCGAGGCGGTCCGCGACTACTTGACGAGCAAGGGTGTCGCGCCCGGGAGGCTGGTGGCCAAGGGCTACGGCGAGAGCAACCCGATCGCCGACAACAAGACCAAGGAGGGGCGCGCGAAGAACCGGCGCGTCGAACTTCGCAGGCTCAGCTGACGCCGCGTCGTCGGCGTCGCCGGGGGGAATCGAGGCCCCCGGGGTCGACTCCGGGGGCCTTCGCTTGTCCCGACCGGTGCGGGCTTTCCGGCGCGGCCCGAACCCCGGCCCGCGGCGGTGGCCGCCGGCCCGCGCCGCCGCGGGACGGCGCCGCGGGGCGCTCAGCCGGAGCGGATCGCGCCCGTCACGGCGTGATCACCGGGACGGTGGTCGGGTCGCCGCTCCCGCCGTCGATCACCGAGGCGTACAGCCACGCCTCGCCGCCCGCGGTCTGCAGCTCGGCGGTCGCGTACGCGACCTCGTGCTGCCCGGCGCCCGACGCGGTGAAGATGTCGGTGACCTGCTGCCACGTCCCTGGATCGAGCGTGAAGGTCGTCGGGTTGCCGACGGGGTTGCCGGCGTCGTCGTGCAGCGTCACCACCACGGTGCACGGCGAGGCGCCGAGGTTGATCGCGCCGATGTTGGTCCGGAAGACGCCGTTCTTCTTCAGCAGCGGCAGCACGCCGACCTCGCCGGACGTCAGCGCATCGCCCTCGGTGAGCGCGGGGTAGAACTGCCCGAACGTCCCGGTCGCCCCCTGGGTGAAGGTGCGGGCCGCCACGCTCAACGGCGCGTCGGAGACAATCTCGAGACACCCGGAGACGGGGCTCGACGGCGCATAGCCGAACAGCGCCTCCATCACGTTCGCCCACTCCACCGTCGCCCCCGCCGGGAGCGTCGTGCTGCGGCTGTTCGTGCCAGCCGCGCCGCGATAGGTGACCGTGAGTGACGCCGGCGCACCCGACGCGTTCACCACGCCGACGTTCGTCCGCCACAGCACTCCGCCGACCCCCGGGTTGTGCGCGACCGCCGGGACCAGGTAGCGGTAGGCCATCGCCGGCGCGGTGACCGTGATCGAGGTGGAGGCGTTCGCGGCGGCGCTGGCCGCGTCGTGGACCGTCAGCGTGACCTGGTAGGTACCGGCAGCGGTGAACGTGTGCGAGGGCGATGCGTCGGTGGAACCCGCACTGCCGTCGCCGAACGACCACGAATACGAGTACGGCGGCGTCCCGCCGCCGGCGCCGCCCTGGAACTGGACCGTCAGCGGCGCCTGGCCGCTCGTCTTGTCGGCGCCGACCGTCGCGGTGAGCGGCGCTCCGCCCTGCAGCGTCGCGCTCCAGCCGACGCCGGAAGTGCTGCAGCAGCTCATCATCGGGTCGGGGCGCACGCCCAGGTCGACCGTGCCGGAGGCCGACGACGCGGTGCCGAACGCGCCCGCGTACTTCACCGCCACGCCGGCGGCAGGGCACGAAGCGCTGCCGCAGCTGAACGAGCCGTTGGACACGGTGCAGGTGCCGGTGATGGTCAGATCGCCGGAGGTGCCGCCGCAGGCGAAGCCCATCGCCCAGCGGCTGATGTTGCCGTTGCCGTCCACGTCGAACGAGACCGGCTTGCCCTGCGTGGTCGTGCCGGTGTAGGTCCCCGCCTGGGGTTGCGTCCCTCCCCCGCCGGTCGTCGCCGTGACGGCGAGGAAGCTGTAGCACGTCTGGCTCCCTTCGCTGACGCGGAACCGTGCGGTGTAGCTCCCGGGCGAGGCGTAGACGTGCGTCGCGTTCTGCGTCGACGCGGTCGCCCCGTCGCCGAACGTCCACGCGTAGGTCTGGCTGCCGGACGTCCCGCCCGCCGTGCCGGTGAAGCTCACGGTCAGCGGCGCGGGGCCGGAGTCGGGCGTCGCCGTCGCGGAGCACGAGAGCCCGGTCGTGGAGCCGGTCTGGATCCGCAGGTCGTCGACCCGCGCCCCGACGCCGAGGTCCCCCGACTGGTCGGACTCGAACAGGAGCGAGACCTTGTTGCAAGCGCTCGCGCTGAGGTCGCCGAGCTTGTACCAGTGCTTCAGGTCGAACGTGAGGTGGACCCAACCGCCCGTGCTGCCGGAGAACAGCGCGCCGTAGTACGACTGGCTGTTGTCCGGATAGTAGACGCCGAAGTAGTCGCTGTTCATCTGGCTGTCGAGGTCGAGGTAGAAGTCGAGCCAGGCCGCGCCCGCGCCCTGGAAGTTCTCGCACTGCGTGTCGTCGAGCCACGCCTCGAGCCCCGACGGGTAGCTCGCCAAGCACGACAGGGTCGAGCCGACGCTCCCGCCGCGCACCGCGTCGGCGGAGTGCGTCCCCGCGTGCGCGGCGCAGGTCGTCTGCGCCCAGCCGTATTGGCCGCCCATGTTGTCGCTCGGCAGCCAGCGCGTCCATGGCACGGTCTCGAAGTCCTCGCTCAGCACCGTGCCCCCGGACAGCGGTCCCGCCACGGCCGGCGCCCCGACCGCCGGGGCCGCGCGCCGGACTTGGCTCGGGACCTTGATCAGGTAGTGGCCCCACGCGCCCTCCGCCAGACCGGGGAAGCGCGCCCCGAGGTCGGCGAGGAACGCGTCGATCGTCTGCAGGCCGAGGTCTTCGAATCCCCGAGATTCCGCCGCTCGCCCCTCCGCCGGTGCGACCCCGGCCAGCGCTGCGCCGCCGGCCCAGGCGGCATCGGCGCCGAGCAGCGTCAGCTCGCCGGTTTGCCACACGTACGCCCCGGTGTCGACGTGGGCGAGCAGCGCGGTCGCGACGTCCGGCGACACCCCGACCACCCGCACCGCCGGCGTCGCCAGCGCGCGTTCCGCTGCCGGGATGGCGTCGGCGAGCGAGAGCGGATAGGGTGCTCCACCCGCCGAACGCCGAGCCGCCGTTCGCGGCGACCCCGCCGCCTGGACCTGCGGGAGTGCACCGTTGTTGGACATCGCAAACGCGAACGCGGGCGCCGCCAGACATGACACGGACGTCGCGGCGATCCAAAGACGGGTGCGCATCGGGTTCTCCTTTCGACCGAGAATGCACCGCGCGAGGCCTGTGGCTCTGCTTGCCAATATGGACCCCGAACCGCGACTCGTCAACTGGAGCCGTATCCTGAGTTGAGTCTCTCTTGCATTACCGGACCGCGTCCGACGGTGCGCGTGCCCCGGCGCTCAGGGCAGGACCTCGGCGCGCGCGTCCGGCGCCCCCCGGGCGGCGTCCTCGCTGCGGCGGAAGTCGACGAGCGGTCCGGCCAGGGCGGCCTCGACCACCGGGAGGACGTTGCGGGCGGTCTCGACGCGGGAGAGGTACACGTAGTCGGCTCCCGCGGCGTACATGGCGCGAACCGAGGCAAAATCGACGGCGTTGACGATCAGCCGCGCCTCCGGGTTGATCTGCCGCAGGCCCTCGGCGAGCCTGAGGTTGGTCGTTCCCTTCAGCACGTCGTCGGGCACGGTGGAGACGATCACCCGCGCGCGGTCGACGCCGAGCTCCTGGAGCATCTCGAAGTTCGAGATGTCGCCGTAGGTCACGCGCGCCCCCGTCGCGGCGATGGCGCGGTGGAGCGCGACGTTGAAGTCGACGACCAGCACCTGGGCGAGCAGCTTGCCGTCGCGCTTCTGCATCTCCCACAGCAGCGAGGACGCGACGCGGTGGAAGCCGAGGAGTACGATCGCCGGGGCCTCGCCGCCGCCGGTGGCGTCACGGTCGGCCTCCGGCGCCCGGAAGCCGAGGCGCTGCAGCGTCGGGCCGAGCCAGTCGTGGACGCGGTCCGCCTGCTCGTAGAGGAACGGGGTGGCGAGCGCCATCGTCACGAACGCGAAGATGATCGCGCTCGAGGTCGCCGAGGTGATGTGCCCGTAGCCGATCCCGAGGTAGCCGATCACCAGGCAGAACTCCGAGATTTGCGCCAGGCGCGTCGCGCCGACGAACGCCCCGCGCCGGTCGAGGCCGGTGAAGTAGAAGAGCGGGAAAAACACCACCCAGCGCGAGAGCAGCACCAGCAGGGAGAGCACGAGCGCGAGCAGCAGGACGTTGGCCCCTTCCGGGCGCGGGATCCCCATGCCCAGCGCGACGAAGAAGAGCGTGATGAAGAAGTCCTTGACCACCGCGACCTTGGCCACGACGTGCCGGGTGTACGGGAGCGACGCGATCGAGGTGCCGGCAATCAGCGCCCCCATCTCCATCGACACCTGCATCGGCACCTTCAGCCCGACCAGCGCGAGGATCGAGCCGAGGTGGCTGCCGAACGTGCCGATCGCAAAGCACCAGCCGGCGGCCGCGACCAGCATCAGCTCCGGGCTCTTGGCGATCCAGCGGAACGCCACCGGCAGGGCGTAGTGCGCGAGCAACACGGCGACGCCTGCGACCACGGCGATGCCGAGGAACGTCAGGCCGACCACCCCCAGCTCCGGCCGGCTGAAGTTCGGCTGGAGCGCGAGGACGACGATCGACCAGACGTCCTGCGCGATCAGCAGGCCGACCGCGACCCGGCCGGTCACGGTGTCCATCTGGAACTTCTCCTGCATGATCTTCACCACGAGCAGGGTCGACGAGGACGCCAGCGTGAATCCGACGTAGATCGGCAGGTAGGTGCCCGACGCCGGCGCCCACCCGGTCATCCGGAGCAGCGCGGCCGCGGCCCAGCCGAACGCCACCGTGAGTGGGAACTGCAGCAGCCCCGACAGGACGATCGTCCTGCCGCTGCGCAGCAGCGCGCCGACGTTGATCTCCAGACCGATCACGAACAGCAGCAGCGCCAGGCCGAGGTGGGCGATGGTCTCGATGTTCGCCTGGTTGGTGACGAGGTGCCCGAGTTGCGGCCCGACGATCACGCCGGCGACCAGGAAGGCGGCGATCGAGGGGATCTTGAACCGCGCGAACACGAGCGACAGGATTCCGGCGACGATCAGGCAGAAGCCGATGTCGCTGACCAGCGAGCCGCCGTTGTCCCCCGCGGCGGCGGCGAACAGCGGCACCATGACGGCACTCGACCCTACCAGCGGGCTCACGGCTGCTCCTCGACCCCTTGCGGCACCGGCACGGCCTCCTTGAGATGCGACTCTGTCCAATCTAACGGAGCGACGACGCCGGCGCAAGAAGACCGAGTCGCGGCGTTTCCGGCAACACGCACGGGGGTGCGGCCACGGGCGGCGGTCGCGCGGCGGCGGCGCTGCCCTTTCGCAGGGAACCGGCCCGCGCCCCCGGACCCACGCCGCCTGGCGGGTGCGGTCGGGCGGCGCTATGTTGAGATCCGAGGGAGGGAGCCGACGATGGAATGGCGCACGTGGTCCGAACGTCTCAAGAGCGAGCTGAGGCTCGACAGCGAGCCGGTGGCGGTGACGTTCGCCGGCGCCGCCGCGGCGGCAGGGCGCGCGGCGCACGGCAAGGTCTCCGTCTGCCAGGCACTCCGGCGCGCGAGCCAGGGCGAGTTCATCGCCATCACCGTGGAGACCTGCGGCTGTCCCGGCGGCCTGGTCAGCCTCGGGCTCGGCCAGACGCCGGCCGCCGGACGCGAGCGGTTGGTGGACTTCCTCGTCAACAAGGAGAAGGTGTACTGCTCGCGCCTCGCGATCCACCGCGGCCAGCAGACCGTCGCGGCGCCGGTCGGGGTGGCCACGCACGTCTTCTTCGCGCCGCTCGCGCAAGCCGACGTCCTCCCCGACCTGGTCGCGTTCATCGGCCGCGCCGGGACGCTGCACCGCGTGATCGGCCTCGCGAGCTACTGGGACGGCGGCTCGATCAAGGCCGAGCTGACCGGGCCCGCCTGCCGGACCGGCATCACCTACCCCGCCGTCACGGGCGAGATCGGCGTGTCGCTGCTCGACTTCGGGGCCCGGCGCCTCGCCCGGTTCGGGGCGGACGAGCTCCTCGTCTCGGTCCCGTTCCACCGCATGATCCACGTGATGCACGCGCTCGAGGAGGGCGCGGGCGGCGCGGCCGAGGAGGCGCTCGAGCAGGTGGAGCGCCAGATCGAGGAGCTGGGGCCGGTCGAGGCGGTCTGACCGCCTCGCGGCCCGCCGCGGTGCGGCCTAGCGCCGCCGCCGGTGGCTGCGCAGCGAGGCGAGCACGGTCTCCTGCGAGCCGCGTGACGCCTCGAGCTCCGCGGCGCTCGCGCCGGCGTGCCGGGCGACGAACTCGACCGCCTCGGCGGGGTCGTCGACCAGTGCGACCAGATCACCGAAGCCGTAGCGCGCGCCCTCCGACCTCGCCACCTCGAACACCGACGGCGCCCTCCCCCACCGCTCGCGCCCGAGGAACACCATCGAGCGCTTGAGCTGCGCCGCGACGTTCTGCGCCGCGTCCTGGAAGATCTCCTGCATCGTGCCCGACCCGCCCGGCGCGAACACCACGCCGAGGTTGGCGATGCGCAGCAGGCCGTCCTCCCTGACGCTGTTCGAGAAGTACTTCGCCAGACTGGTCGCGAATAGCCCGGCGGGCTCGTCGGCGAACGCCCAGGTCGGCACGCCGAGGCTCGGGTGGTCGCAGCGCAAGCTGCGCTTGACCTCGCGCGAGGCGGCGATGAAGGCGTCGGGCTGCCTCTGGTTCCAGCGCGGGGCGCGGGCGAGGACCTCGAGGGCGCGCTCCACCACCGCCGGGTCGGCGTGGCCCGCCAGCGAGGCGCCGAGGTTGGCCGCCTCCATGATCCCGAGGCCGCCGCCGGTGACGACCAGGAACCCCCGCCGCCCGAGCAGGTAGCCGAGCCGCGCGGCCACGGCGTAGTCGCGGTCGTCGCGCGGCGTGTCGTGCCCGCCCATCACGCCGACGGCGCGCCGGCCGCCTGGCGAAGCGAGTAGCCCGGCGAGCGCCAGCGTGATCCCCCAGTCGTGGATGCGCTCGACGAGGCCGCTGCCGGGATCGGGGAACTCGCCGCCGCACGCCTCGTACCAGGCGCGGATCGAGCCGTCGAGCGAGCTCTCGTAAGGCTGCCCGGGCTCCCAGCCGGCGAGCAGCTCGTCCGGCGTGTAGAGCGTCTGGCGCAGCAGGCGCGAGACGCGCGCCGCATCCGGGGTGATCGAGTCGCCCAGCGAGTCGGGCATCTGCATCGTGGCCTCCTCCTGCCGGCTCCCGGCGCCGCCATTATCTCGTCATCCGCGCGGGCGATCGCAGGGGCGTCCGGGCTGACACCGTGGTGGTAAGCTGCGCGCACGCCAGATCCGCTTGCCGCACACGGCGAACGACGAGACGAGGAGAGCACCATGAGCACGAGGTTCTTCTATGCCCTGATCCTCACCGCCGCCGGCATCGTCTTCCAGCTGCTCCTGTTCTTCTCCGGCTTCCAGACCGAGAAGCTCGCGACCGGCCAGTACCTGCAGTGGTTCGGGATCGCCATCTCGGCGGTCGTGCTCTGGTTCGGCATCAGCGCGGTGCGCGACGAGCGCGGCGAGGCCGGCACGACCTACGGTCAACGCGTCGGCGCCGGCTTCATGATCTCGCTCTACGCCGGCCTGATGAGCGCGGTGTACACCTACGTCCACTTCAAGTTCATCAACTACGACTTCGCCGACCACATGATGGTGATCACGCGGCAGAAGTGGGCGGCGGCGGGGCTGACCGCCGAGCAGATGGACCGCGCCGAGGGGTTCACACGGACGATGCTGAGCCCCGGGGTGCAGGCGGCGCTTGCGCCCATCTTCACGATCATCGTCGGCCTGGTCGTGTCGCTGGTGATCGCCGCGATCGTTCAGGCGAAGCGGACGGCGCCGGCGCCTGCCGCCCCGCCCGCCGCGTAGGCGAGGTCAGCGGAGCACGAACTCGGCGAACTCGCCGACCGTCGCGAAGCAGGCGACGCAGTTGCGCCGCATGAACTCGCGGATCGACGGGACGTCGTGCGCCCAGCCCGCCGCGGCCGCGTCCACGCCCGCCGCCAGCGCCATGTCGATCCCCGGCCGCAGGTCGTCGACGACGAGGACCTCGCCGGGCGCGACGCCGAGCCGCCGCACCGTCTCGTGGACCGGGTACGGGTTGGGTTTGCGCTGCGCCGGCTCGAGGTCCCAGCCGAAGACGAGGTCGGGGACCACCGCCGCCGCGCCGGACTGCTCGCGGTAGTGGCCCATGATCACGTGGCTCTCGGAGTGCGAGACCACCGCGACGCGGCCGCCGGCCGCCTTGTAAGCCGCCAGCGCCTCGAGGAAGCCGGGGTAGAAGTGCGGCGTCTCGCGCGCCGTGAAGCTGCGCCAGATCTCGTGCTCGACGGCGAGCTCCTCCGGGCTCAGGCGCAGCTCGTCGACGAGGAACGACATGATGCCGGGGTCGCAGTTCTTCTCGAACCAGGTGTCGATGTCGATCGGCGGCACTCCCGGCCGCAGCACCTCCATCGAGCGCAGGTGCGCCGGGAAGTGGACCCGCCGCGTGCTGTCGACGGCGGTGTCGTCGTGGTCGATGATCAGGCAGCGGTAGCGCGTCGGACTCCCCCTCCCGCGGACGGCGGATGATACCCCGGGAACGCGACGGCCGGCGCGCGTGGCGCCGGCCGTCACGTCGGTTCGTCCAGGCTCAGCGTTTCGGCAGCTTGGCGAGGAGCACCTCGACCGCCTTCTCGAGCTGCTGGTCGCGCCCCGCCGCGACCAGCGCCGGGTCAGGCGGCACCTGGTAGGTCGGCGCGAGGTGCTTGTTCTCCATCAGGTCGCCCTGCATGTCGACCAGGCCGACCTCCGGGATGCCGAACACCAGGTCGCGGTCCTGCAGGCGCTCCCACCACACCGAGGTGCACGTCCCCGGCACCGGCATGCCGACCGTGTCGCCGATGCCGAGCTGGGTGTAGGCCATCGGGAAGCAGTGCGCGTCGGAGTAGTTGCCCTCGTTCATCACCACGACCGACGGCTTGGTCCAGCGCCCCGAGGGCTCGACGCCGACCTCGCGGCCGCGCGGGACGTTGTGCGCGTACACCTTGCCGGTGAGGAAGACGGTCAGCGCCTCGACCAGGTTGCCGCCGCCGTTCCAGCGCGTGTCGAGGACGATCCCCTCCTTGTCGACGGCGCGGCCGAAGATCTCCTCGTAAATCTCGCGGTAGGCGCCGTCGTTCATGCCACGGATGTGGGCGTAACCGAGCCGGCCGCCGGAGAGCTTCTCGACCTCGTCGCGGCGGGAGCGCACCCAGCGCTGGTAGAGCAGGCGCGACTGCGCCATCCAGGAGATCGGTTTGACCGTCTCCTCCCAGCGCGTCGCGGCCTTGGGGTCGAACAGCGCGAGGCGCACCGGCGTGTCCGCCTTGCGGTTGAGCAGCGGGTACCAGTTCGCGCCGGCGGCGATCTTCGCGCCGTCGATCGCCTCGATCACGACGCCGGCCTTGATCCTCGTCCCCTCCTTCTCGAGCGGCCCGCCCTCGATCACCTCGAGGATGCCGACGCCGTCGCCGGCGTGCTTGGGGTCGGGGAAGAAGCCGAGCGCGGCGGTGGCGTCGCCGTCGTTGCGGGTGGGCCGGAAGCGCCCGCCGGTGTGCGACGCGTTGAGCTCGCCCTGCAGCTCCGAGATCAGCTCGGCGAAGTCGCGGTCGTTGTCGATGTAGGGCAGGAAGCGGGCGTAGTTGGCCTTCATCGCCTTCCAGTCGACGCCGTGCATGTCCGCCACCAGGAACTTCTCGTAGGTCTGGCGCCAGGCGTGCTCGAACAGGTAGGCGCGCTCCGCCGCCGGGTGCAGCTCCATCCGCGCCGACGCCTTCACCGGCGAGGTCTTGCCCGACTCGACGTCGACCGTCGAGAGGCGGTTGTCGGCGAGCACGAACGCCTTCTTGCCGTCGCCCTCGAGCGCGAAGCTGGCCTCCTTGGCGTCCAGCTTCGCCACCAGCTTGACCTCCTTCTTGCGCGGCACGTACTTCCAGAGGTCGAAGCCCTTCTCGAACTTGGCCAGGTAGTACAGCGTCTCGCCGTCGGGCGACAGCGCCGCCCCGGCGAGGTCGGCGGAGTGCAGCGAGAGGCGCACGATGCGGTCGTCGAGCTTGTCGAACTCGATCGCCACCGGCGGCGGGAGCTTCGCCCCCTTCGGCTCCTCGACCGCCTTCTCCTTGCCCTTCTCGGCAGCCTTGTCCTTGTCGGCCGCCTTGTCCTTCGCCTTGTCCTTGTCCTTCTCCTTGGCCTTGAGCTGGTCGAACGCCGCCTCGTCGAGGCGGTAGCGGTCCCACGCCTTGGTGGTGAGGAACGCGGCGTAGACGTCCTGCTCGCGGCCGTTGCCGGCCTGGGAGCGCAGCCCCTGCCGGTCGGTGAGCCAGAACAGCACCTCGCCCTTCGACGCCCAGTGCGGCACCTCGTCCTCGTAGCCGCTGTTCGTCACGTTGACCAGCTTGCCCTCACCGGAGGACGGGATCAGCCCGACCTCCGACGACCAGCGCGTGTGGCTGAGGAACTGCACCGCGAACCACTTCCCGTCGGGCGACCACTCGTACCACTGGTCGCCGTCGAGGTACGAGTAGTTGAGGTCGGCGGGGAGGATCGTGCGGCTCTTGCCGGTCTTCAGGTTCAGCACCTTGAGCTCGGTGCGGTTCTCGAGGTACGCGACCTCGGTGCCGTCGGGCGAGAAGCGCGGCTGGAACGTCTCCGCGTCGCTCTCCAGCACCGGCGTCTCCTTGAGCGCGGTGGCGTTGAAGAAGTTCGGCTCGTCCTTGTCGGTCAGGTCGGTGCGGTAGAGCCTCCAGCGCCCGCCGCGCTCGGAGGCGTAGAGCAGGCTGCGGCCGTCGGGCGAGAAGCTCACCGAGCGCTCCTGCTCCGGGGTGTTGGTGATGCGCCGCGTCATGCCGTGCTCGGTCGAGGCGACGAACACCTCGCCGTGGGCGACGAACGCGATCTCGCTGCCGTCCGGTGAGACCTCGAACTCGGTGACCTCGCTGCCGACGTCGACCGGCTTCACCTCGACGTTGCGCTCGTCGGCGGCGATCGAGACCTCCAGGCGCTTGCCGTCACGTGCGCCGGCGCGGCGCACCCAGATCTCGCCGTCGTAGGCGTAGCAGAGATCGCCCCCCGAAGAGGCGCTGAGGAACCGCACCGGGTTGACGGTGTGCGTCGTCACCTGCACCGGGTGCTGCGGGTCGGCGAGGTCCATGCGCCAGACGTTGAAGCTGCCGCTCTTCTCGGACAGGTAGTAGAGCGCGCCGTCGCCCGGCGCCCACACCGGCTGGCGGTTGTCGAACCCGGCCGGTGTGAGCTGGGTGTGCTTGCCGCTCGCCACGTCGAACATCCACAGGTCACGGGCGAACGAGGAGTTGTCGTGCTTGCGCCACTCGTGCTCGTAGCCCTTGACGTCGGAGTACGCCAGGCGCTTGCCCGCGCGGTCGTAGGCTGCGAACAGCGCCGGGGTGGTCAGCACCTGCACCGGCATCCCGCCGTCGAGCCCGACGCGGTACAGCTCGGGCTGCGCCGGTGTGGGGAACTGCACGTTGCTCGCGGCGTCGAGGATCGCGGCGCTGAACAGCACCGACTTGCCGTCGGGCGTGAAGCTGGTCGGCATCTCGTCCGACGAGTGGAACGTCAGCCGGCGCGCCTCGCCGCCCTCCGCCGGCATGACGAACACGTCGAAGTTGCCGTAGCGGTCCGACGCGAACGCGATCTTGCTCCCGTCCGGCGACCACACCGGATCGGTGTTGTAGGCGTCGCTCATCGTCAGCGGCGACGCCGTGCCGCCGTCGGCGGACACCTTCCACAGGTTGCCGTGGTAGCTGAACGCCACGGTCTTGCCGTCCGGCGAGATCGCCGGGTAGCGCAGCCACATCACGCGCTCGGCGGCCGCCGCGACCGTCGCCACGGCCACCGCGAAGACCAGCGCCGCCAACACGAACGCACACCGACAGCTCTTCATCGCCATCGCTCCTCCTCGAGCCCGAGCCGGACCGCCGTGCGCGAGCCAACCGATTTTACGCGGCCTTGACATTTCGGTTGCGCCCGGGCATGCGGCGGCGTGCCCGGGTCACGGCAGGCGTTGCGAGCGCAGGAACGACCAGGCCAGCTCGGCGCCCTCGACGTCCTGGTTCTGCCCGCCCAGGCCGAGCAGGACGCGGAACACCGCCGGCACCGGGAAGGCGACCGAGGGCATGGTGTGGCCGCCGCCGGTCACGGTGGCGAACTCCACCGGGGCGCCGCCGGGGAGTTCAGGATAGGTCGCCAGGCTCACCGTGCTGCCGTCGGCGGGGTCGCCGTCCGGCAGCGCCACGGTCGAGGCCGCGGCAGTCGCGGCATGGTCGGCGGCCTGCCAGTAGGCGAGCGTGTCGGCGGCGGAGACCACCGCGCCGTGGCCGGAGTCGGAGCCCGCGACCGGGCCTCCCATCCACGGCACGTACGGGTCGGCGGTGCCGTCGACGATCAGCATCGGCACCGGGCGAAGGGGACCCCGGCACTGGTTGACGGCCGGCATCCCGGCGATGAATGCGGCGGCGCCGGCGATGCGGTCGCCGAGCTCGATCGCGACGCGGAAGGTCATCATCCCGCCGTTGGAGGCGCCGGTCACGTAGACCCGCGCCGGGTCGGTCGCGTAGGTACCGCGCAGCTGGTCGATCAGCGCGCCGATGAAGCCGACGTCGTCCGCGCCGCTGTTCCCCGCCGTCATGTCGCCGCGGCAGTCGTTCCAGTTCTGGTTGTCGCCGGAGGTGCTGCCGGTGGAGGCGTTGACGCCGTTCGGCGCGACGAGGAGGAATCCGCTCGCGTCGGCGAGGCCGGGCCACGCGTTGGTGCCGCCGGCGTTGGGGCCGAAGATCTTGCGCATGCTCTGGCTGCCGCCGTGGAGCAGGATCACGAGCGGCGCGCCGGGAGCGAGCCCCTGCGGCACGTAGACGCGGTAGTAGCGGAGCAGACCGCCGGACTCGACCGTCAGGTCGTCGTGCCAGCCCGGCACGAGCGGACCCGCGGGGGCGTAGTGCCGCCGCGCCCGCCACCATCCGGCGCTCGCCGGCGCCGCGATCCCGGCCAGCACCCCAGCCAGCACGACTGCCGCCGCAACGGCGGAACGGCTCCTCGATGGGCGCATCACCCCTCCGTGGACGACCTGCGCCGCGGCCCGGACCGGACGACCAGGACGCGCGCCGTCAAGACGTCCGCGCCCGCGCCGAGCCGACACCTGGCGCGCCAGCGCGCGAGAGCCTCATCGCATCCGGCCCAGCTCGTCCTTGACCACCTCGCCGCCCTTCATCACGAACACGACGTGCTCCATGACGTGGATGTCCGCGAGCGGGTCGCCGCTCACCGCGACCACATCGGCGGCCTTGCCCGCCTCGATCGTCCCCGCGATCCGCTCCCACCCGAGCAGCTCCGCGGCGTTGACGGTCGCCGCCTGGATCGCCGCCAGCGGCGTCATGCCGCCCCGGACGAGCGCGGCGAACTCCAGCGAGACCGACTCCGGGTCGTCGTCCACGCCGTACGCGATCCTGAGGTGGTGCTTGAGGGCGAGCCCGAACGCCGCCTGCTGCATCGGCAGGATCGCCTTCATCTTCGCGACCGACGCCGGGTCGGCGCCCTGCGCCACGGCGACCGCGGCGCCGTGCTGGAACGTCTCGAGCGTCGGCACCAGCCAGGTGCCGTGACTCGCCAGCAGCTCCGCGCCCTCCTCGTCCATCACCGTGCCGTGCTCGATCGAGTCGACGCCGGCGCGCACCGCCGCCTTGATTCCCTCGGTGCCCTCGGCGTGCGCCATCACCTTCTTGCCCGCGCGGTGCGCCACCTCGACGGCGCGCGCCATCTGCGCCTCGGACAGCTCTTGCACGCGGAAGTCGCTGGTCGGGTCGCCGACGCCGCCGGTCGCCATCAGCTTGATCCAGTCGACGCCGTACTTGATGTCGCGCCGCACCGCCACGCTCATCTGGTCGACCGTGTCGGCGATGTTCGGGCGGCGGGGCAGCGCCTGGTCGGGCGAGAGCACGTCCTCGTCGCCGTGGCCGCCGGTCAGCGACAGGCAGCCGCCGGCGGAGACCATGCGCGGCCCGCGGATCAACCCCTTCTCGATGCTGTTCCGCAGCGCGAGCTGGCCGTAGGCGAACGCGGTGTCCTCGCACGCGTCGCGCAGCCCGGTGAAGCCGTGGTCGAGCATCACCTGGAGGTTGCGCACGCCCCAGATCGCCGCCTGCGGCGCCGACATGCGGAGGCCGGCGGTCGCCGAGAAGTCCTTCTCGTTGCCGAGGATGTGGTCGTGCGCGTCGATCAGCCCGGGCAGCACGGTCAGTCCCGAGAGGTCGACCAGCGGCACGCCGGCCGGCGCGGCGCCGCCGACGCTCGCGATGCGGCCCGCCTCGACCACGATCACGACGTCCGCCGCGCTCGACCCGGTGCGGACGTCGAGCAGCCTGCCGGCGCGGATCGCCAGCCTCCCCGCCGCCTGGGGCTTCCCCGCCGCGGGCGAGGGCGCTTGCGCCGCGGCGACGGCGGCACCGGTCAGGAGCGCGATGCCGACGATTGCGGTTGCCAACCTCGATCCCTCCATCGACCACCTCCGTGTTGAGCCGTGGACCGCGTCGCGAGCTTAGTGCGGGGCGCCGCCGCGGCGCAACCCACCGGCCCCGGCTATCGCGCCGGATCCGCCGCCGCCTCGGCGGTCGCAGCGGTTGCGTGGACGTGCGTCTCCTCGAGCAGCAGCGCCGCCGCCAGGGAGATCGCGAGGAACGCCAGCACCGACGCGAGCGCGAAGCGGAAGTCGGCCACCGTCAGCGCCGCCAGGCCCGCGCCCGCGCGCGCGCCGGCGTGCCAGTCGAGCAGGCGTCCGACCAGCGGCTGCGACACCGCGCTGCCGGCGTAGTAGCAGGTGTTGAGGAAGCCGAGCGAGAGCCCGGCGCGCTCGGGCGGGCAGAGGTCGTGCGCGACCGCGTACGAGATGATGTTCGCGCTGCAGCAGAAGCCGAGCGCGAACAGTGCGACCTTGAAGGCGCCGAGCGACAGGCCGGGGAGGTAGAGCACGACGCCCATCGCGACCATGCCCCCGACCGCCGCTCCGAGCATCGGCGCGCGGCGCCGCCGCAGCCGGTCGGAGAACCAGCCGAAGAACAGGCTGCCCGCGATCGCGCCGAAGAACAGGTTCGACACCGCGGCGGAGGCGGCCATCGTCTCGACGCCGTACGCCTTCATTACGTAGGTCGTCCCCCACAGCGCGCCGAACGCCACGAACACGATGCTCACCGCGGTGGCGTAGACCGCGTTGATCCACCCCTGGCGGCTCGACACCACGGCGGCGATCTCGCGCCCGAGGCCGGCGCCGGATGGCGCGGCGCCTACGCGGGCGTCCGGGGCCGCGCCCGCCGGCCGGTCGCGGACCACGACCGCCACCGCGGCCGCGAGCGCGAGGCCGGCGCCGCCGAGCAAGCCCATTGCGCCGCGCCAGCCGGTGACGCCGACCAGCGCCGCCATCGGCGGCCCGCCGCCGGCTGCGCCGACCATGCCGGCGGTGTTGGTGAGGCCGGCGAGCGTCGCGAACATCCCGGGCGGGAACCAGTTCGAGGCGAGCTTGAGGCAGGCGATGAACGAGAATGCGGCGCCCGCGCCGATCGCCAGCCGCGACAGCTCGGCCGACGCCGGCCCCGCCGACCAGGAGAACGCGAGGCTGCCGAGCGCCGCAACGGCGACCGCCGCGACCAGCGGCCGGTGCGGGCCGAGCCGGTCGACCGTCAAGCCGACCGGGATCTGCAGCGCCGCGTAGGCGTAGAAGTAGAACGCGGCGATGCTGCCGAGCGCGGCGGCGGAGACGCCGAACGCCTTCGCCAGGTCGGCCGCGATCACGCCGGGCACGACCTGCTGCACGTAGTTGTAGACCACGAACAGCGCCGCCAGGCCCCACACGCTCCACGGCAGCACGCGTCCGGCGCGCCGCGGCGGACCGCTCAGCACGGGCGCTTGCCCTTGCGTGCGTGCTTGACGTGGTGCGGCGTCGGGTCCGCGCCGCGCAGCGCGGCGATCGCGCGGCGGAGGTCGGCGACGAGGCTCTCGGCCAGGTCGCGGCTGAGGTTCTCGCGCGCCACGATCCGCATCACCGCGACGTCGGTGGCGTTCTTCGGCATCGTGTAGGCGGGGAGGAACCAGCCGTGCTCGCGCACCTTGTCGGAGAGCTGGAACACGGTGAAGCCCGCGTCCTCACGCGCCGTGAACGCGACCAACGGCAGCGCCTCGCGGCTGCCCAAGACCTCGAGCACGCCGGTGGCGTCGATCTCGTGCGCGAGGTAGTCGGCGACCGCCTTGAGGTTGCGCATGATCCGCGTGTACCCCTCGCGGCCGAGGCGGAGGAAGTTGTAGTACTGCGCGACCACCGGCGAGGCCGGGCGCGAGAAGTTGAGCGTGAAGGTCGGCAGGTCGCCGCCGAGGTAGTTGACGTGGAAGATCAGCTCCTCCGGCAGCACCGCCCGGTCGCGCCACACCACCCAGCCGAGCCCGGGGTAGACCAGTCCGTACTTGTGCCCGGAGACGTTGATCGAGACCACGCGCGGGAGGCGGAAGTCCCACTTCAGGTGCGGGTAGAGGAACGGCGCGACGAACCCGCCGCTGGCGGCGTCGACGTGGATCGGGATGTCCCACCCCTTCTCCGCCTCCACGCGGTCGAGCGCGCCGCTGATCGCCTCGACCGGCTCGAACTCGCCGGTGAACGTGCTGCCGAGGATCGCGCACACGCCGATCGTGTTCGCGTCGACCGCCGCGGCGACCTGCTCGGCGCCGGTCACGTAGCGGCCGCGCTCGACCGGGATGAAGCGCGGCTCGACGTCGAAGTAGCGCACGAACTTCTCCCAAACCACCTGGACGTTCTCGCCCATCACCAGGTTGGGCCGGTCGGCCGGCTGCCCGGCGGCCTGCCGGCGCTTGCGCCACGCCCACTTCATCGCCAGCCCGCCGAGCATCACCGCCTCGGAGGAGCCGATCGTCGCCGTGCCCATCGCGGTCTGGTGGGGGTCGGCGTGGTAGAGGCGGGCGAGCATGTTGACGCAGCGCTCCTCGAGCTGGACGACGTGCGGGTACTCCTCCTCGTTGGCGAGGTTGAAGCGCATGCTCTCGCGGATGAGGTGCTCGGCCTCCGGCTCCATCCAGGTGGTGACGAACGAGGCGAGGTTCTGGTCCGGCTTCATGTCGAGGCTGAGCTGGTCGTGGATCAGCTGGTACACCACCCCGGGCGGCAGCGAGTCCTCCGGCAGGCGGTACTTCGGCAGCGGCTGCGCCATCACGCGCGAGCCGTAGATCGAGCTGGTCAGCTCCTTCTCCGCGGAGTCCTTGAAAGTCCGCACCACGCTCCCCTCCTCCGTCCGGACGTCGCCATGCGGTCGTTGAGATCGCCGGACTTGTACTGTGTCGCCGGCGTCGTGTCAAGGAAGCGAGGGCCCGGGCGCACGCCCGGTGGCGCGGGCGGATCGGCTAGGATGAGCCGATGCCGAACGCCGAGCCGGTCGAAGAGGCGCGGACCGTCGAGCGGTTGCGCGCCTACCTCCAGCGCCGCGGCGCGCCGCGGGTGCAGATGACGGTGATCGTCGCCGCGACCGGCACGGCGGGCTTCCTCGTCTCGTCCGCGCTGCTCCACCTCGGGGTGCGCACGATGTGGCTGCGCTACACGCTCGCGATCGTCCTCGCGTACGGCGTGTTCCTCCTCCTCGTCGGCGCGTGGCTGGCGCTCCAGCGGCGCAAGCTCGGCATGCGAGCGGAGGCGAGCCACGGCGGAGGCGTCGGCGACCTGCTCGACGTGCAGGGCTCGGGCGGCTCGCTGCCGGGGAACGTCGGCCGCGCCGTCGGGCGCATCCGCCCGGGCGGCGGCAGCTTCGGCGGCGGGGGCTCGTCGGCGAGCTTCGCCGCCGAGGGGCAGCCGGTCGTGCCGCTGATGGCGGCGCCGCCGGCCGAGGGGGGCGGGCTCACCTCGTCGGGCGTCGCCCATTCCAGCCTTGCCGCCGGCGGGCACCATCTCGCCGGCGGCCACGGCGGCTTCAGCTTCGACCTCGACGGCGACGACGTCGTCGTCATCGTCGCGGTGATCGCCGCGATCGGCGCCGCGATCGGCGCGTCGGTCTACGTCATCGTCACCGCGCCCACGCTGCTGGCCGAGGTGATGTTCGACGGCGCGCTGAGCGCGGGGCTGTACCGGCGGCTGCGCGTGCTCAACCACCACCGCTGGTGGGAGGACGCGGTCCGCCACACCTGCATCCCGGTGCTGATCGTGGCCGCGTTCTTCGGCATCGCCGGCTACCTCATGCACCGCTACGCGCCGGAGGCGGCGTCGATGGGCGGCGTGTTCCACCACATGGCGCACAAGGGCTCCTAGGAGCGTGTCGCGCGACGGCCGGCGGATGTGCGACACTCGGAGTCGAGTCGCGACGACCGCCACCGGCTGCGCGTGGAGATGAGGTCTCGCCGGCGTCGGCCCTCGCGCGAGGAGGAGATCGTGATCCGCAAGACCGACATCGGAGCACCGGCGCACCGCGAGGTCTTCGCCGAGCCGACGCCGCTCGGCCTGATCGGCGTCGCGATCGGCTGCGCGGCGCTCACGCCGATCGCCTTCGGCCACTCCCTGACCGCCGGCGGCTTCCGGACCGCCGCGATCTTCTGCCTCCTGTTCGGCGCCGGCTGCCAGCTCCTTGCCGGTCTGATGAGCTTCGCCAACCACAACGTCTACGGCGGCACCCTGTTCACCGCCTTCACCTTCAACTGGCTGCTCAACTGGTGGGCGCTCGACGCGCTGGCGAGGGGTTTCGTCCCCGACCACGCCGTGCTCCTCGCCACCGACGTCGCGGCGCTCGCGATCTTCGCGGTGCTGACCTACGGCTTCGGCCTGTTCAGCGGCCTCCTCTTCGCGTTCCTGCTCGACATCGACCTGCTCTACGCCTGCAAGGTCGTGAAGGGCTTCACCGGTACCGCGGCGCTGGAGCTCCCGGTCGCACTCTTCACCGTCGGCCTGGGCGCGCTGTCGCTGTGGATCGCGTTCGCCCTCCTGATCAACCCCGCCGCCGGCCGCCAGGTGTTCCGCATCGCCGGCCCCGTCTTCCGCGCCACGCCGAAGCCGGGGTTCGACAGCGGCCCGCGCCAGGCGATCTTCGCCGCGCTCTACGCGCAGTGGCGCGACCATGGCTTCCGTCCGCTCCCGCTCGCCGACCTCGAGGCCCAGGTGGACGCCGCGCGCGCGGGACGCCCGGTTGTGCCCGACATCGAGTACCTGGCCGAGCTGGGTGCGCTCGTGGTCACCCCGGATCCGCGCGAGCCGGGAGCGATCGCGGCCGTCCGGCTCTCCGCCGCCGGCATCGACTTCCACGAGCAGGTCGCGCTCAAGAAGAGCCAGTTCGCCTGAGCGCGGACCCGAGATGGACACGGCAACCTCGGGGCGTCCCGCGCCGCGTGCGGTAGCCTGACGGCATGGAGTTCGCCGCCACCCTGGCCCGCGCCGCGAGCCGGCGCCGGCTGGCGCTCGCCGGGGCGGGGCACCCCGAGCGGCTCGCCGCGCTCGACTACGCCGACGAGCTCGCGCTCAAGCGCGAGGCGTTCGACGCGTTCTGGTGCGACCACGGCCTGGCGGGGCGCCCGGAGCCGGTCGTCCCGGCGCCGCTCCCGCGCGGCTACCGCACGACGACCAAGCGGCGCGCGGTGGCGGGCGGCGGCGGGTTCGCGCTCGCGTTCCCCGGCGTGGCGATCCCGGCGCGCGGAGCCGCGGCCTCGCGGCTCGACCTGCCCGAGCACGTCGCGACCTTCGACTGGCTCGCGGAGCGGCTCGCGCGCCCGCCGGCGCGGGCGCTCGCCGCGGCGCTCAACTGGGCGGTGGTGCGCGGTCCCGCCGGGTCGCTCGCGGTCATCCTCAACGTCCGCGCCCTCGACGCGAAGGTGGTGCGCGCCGCCAAGCTGCTCGCCGAGGCGTTGCAGCAGGAGCCGCTCGGCGCGCGAGCGGCGTTCCTCTACCTCGACCCGAGCGGCTCCGACTACTACCTCGAATCGAGGCGGCCGTCCGGCGTCGTCTCGTTCAAGCGGCTGTTCGGCCCCGACTGGCTCCAGGTCGAGGTCGCCGGGGTGAAGCTGCACTACCCGCCGACCGTCTTCTCGCAGGTCAACGACGCGATGCTCCCCGTCATGGTTGACCACGCGACGGCATTGCTGGCGCCGCTCGACGGGCACTCCCTCCTCGACCTCTACTGCGGCTACGGGCTGTTCTCGCTCACCGCCGGGCGGCCGGCGGCTCGGGTGCTCGGCGTGGAGCTGGCCGGCGCCGCGATCGAGGCGGCGCGCGGCAACGCGACCCACCTCGGCTGCGCGGGCCGCGTCCGCTTCCTCGCCGGCCGCGTCGACGCGCACTTCATCGCCGGCCGATTGCGGCCGAACACCGAGCCGGAGGCGGTGCTGCTCGACCCGCCGCGCCAGGGCACCGCGCCCGGCGTCGCGGCCGCGCTGGCGGCGCGCAACCCCGTCCGCGTGCTCCACATCTGTTGCGCCGCCGACGAGCTGCCGCGCGAGGCGGCGGCGTGGGCAGCGGCGGGCTACCGCGTCCGCCGCGCGGTGCCGCTCGACCTGTTCGCCGGCACCGCGGCGCTCGAGACGCTGCTCCTTCTGGCACGGTAGCCGGCGCCGGGATCCCGACCGCCCGGCCGGAATTCGCCCGCCGGCCGGCGCCGTTGTCATGCTCGCGTCTTGCGACTGGAGGATCCGATGAGCAACCGCGACTTCTACGTCTCCCGAATGAAGGCGGAGTCTGCGGCCTTCGCCAAGGTCATCCGCGCTCTCCCGGCGGACAAGGCCGACTACCGGCCCCACCCGCGCTCGCGCTCGGCGGCGGAGCTGGCGGCGCTGTTCCCCGCCGAGGTGCGGGGCGCCCTCGAACTGGTCAAGAAGCACAAGGTCGACTGGGTGGACCCGAAGCCCGACAAGAACTTCGCCGCCTGCGCCGACGCCTTCGAGAAGACCACCGCCGAGCTGGTCAAGGCGGTCGAGAAGGTGGACGACGCCGGCTGGAAGAAGGAGGCTGGCTTCGCCATGGGCGGGCAGGTGGTGTGGTCCGGCCCGCTCGGCGAGATGCTGTGGGGCTTCCTCTTCGACGCCATCCACCACCGCGGCCAACTCTCCACCTACATCCGCCCGATGGGCGGCAAGGTGCCCTCGATCTACGGCCCGTCCGGCGACGACCCCGGCGCCTGAGCCCGCAACCACGCCGACGACGCCGCGTCCGGCCGCGCCGGCGCGGCGTCCCGGCGTTCCGAGCGGGACCGCGCCGGGATCACGACTCCCGCTCTCGCGGCCGGGCGGTCGTCCCGATCGCGGCCCCGCCGACGATCAGGGCCATCGCCGCGACCGAGATCGCGCTGAGACGCGCGCCGCCGCCGACCACCAGCCAGAGCGTCGAGAGCAGCGGAGCGAGGTAGGCGAGCGCCCCGATGACGCGGGGATCGCCGCGCTTGAGCGCCGCGTCCCAGAGGTAGAACGCCGCCCCCATCGGGCCGAGGCCGAGCGGGACGAGGCAGGCGAGATCGCCCGCGGAAGGGGCGTAGGCGGGCTCGAAGGCGAAGTGGCAGCCGAGCGCGAGGGCGCCGGAGACGAGGCAGAACCACGCCACCGCCGAGGTCGGGAAGTCCCCGATCCGCTTCGTCAGCAGCGAGTAGGTCGACCAGATCAGCGCCGCCGCGAGCGAGAACAGGTAGCCGACCGGCCGCGCCGCGGTCAGGCGGAGGCTGCCCCCGCTGATCAGCAGCACCGCCCCGCCGAAGCCGAGCAGCGCCGCGACGAGGTGTCGCGGCCGCAGCGTCGCGCCGCGGATGAAGAGCGGCGTCAGCACGACGATCAGCAGTGGCCACAGGTAGTTGACGAGGTTCGCCTCGACCGGCGGCGCGAGCCTCAGGCCGAGGAACACGCACAGGTGGTAGGCGAACAGGCCGTAGACCCCGAGGGCGAGCACGGCGGGACGCGGCGGTCGCCGCAGCAGCGCCCGGCCGCCGGCGAGGGCGCCGAGCAGGAGGGCGATGCCGACGAGGAGGAGCGGCGGCACCGCGCGCAGACGCACCCCGAGCACCGCGAGCGTGCTCCACAGCGCGATCGCACCGAGCGCGTGGGCGATCCCGCGCCGCGTCATCGAGGTTGGTGGCCTCCCATCGGGCGGCGCATTGTCGCATCGCAGGCCGCCCGGCGAGGCCAGCGTGGAGGCGCCGCCGCGGGAGCACTCGCTCCGCGGCGTGGCCGGGCACGACCGGGGGGCGGATTGGCCGCCGGCGGCGGTTCGGCTACGCTGCCCGGCAATGACCGCGACGCGCCACCGCCGGGAGACGTTCGACCGCCTCGCCCGCCGCGCCCTTTTCGCGTTCGTCCTCACGTTCATCGCCGCCCGGATCCTGGTCCTCCTCATCATGTCGGGCCGCATCC
>DATIYW010000042.1:0-9933 GCA_035517415.1 Thermoanaerobaculaceae bacterium | reverse complement strand
CGATGCAGCAGCTCTTCACCGAGTTCTACCGCGCGCCCAACGCCAAGTCCGCCGCAATCGGCACCGGGCTCGGCCTGGTGATCGTCAAGGAGCTGGTCGAGCGGTTCGGCGGCCGCGTTTCGGTCGAAAGCCAGGAGGGCGCGGGCACCACCTTCACCGTGCTGCTGCCGCTCGCCGCCGAGGCGTAGCACCGCCCGCCGACCGGTTCCCCCGCGGCGCCTCCCCGCGCCGGCCGCTCCGCCGCCGATCGGCCGGACAGCGGTACGTGGCCGCGGCCGTCACAGGATTGCGGCCGTTCCTGGATGCGATGGGGTGCGCTCCGGCAGGGACGTGCAGGGACGCGTCGTCGGCCGCTGTGGATCCGTGCAAGTCGTTGGTGCGAAAGGGGGGATTCGAACCCCCAGGGCCAGCGGCCACGAGATCCTAAGTCTCGCGCGTCTACCAGTTCCGCCACTTTCGCGGGACGCGGAGTTGGTGAGCCGCGTAGGAGTCGAACCTACAACCTAGGGATTAAGAGTCCCTTGCTCTGCCAGTTGAGCTAGCGGCCCACCCGCGCCGGATGATAGCGGGAGCCGTCCGGAGGCGCAAGGGCGGGCGTGTCGCCGGCGACAGTCCCCACCTCGTCGGGCCAGTCTCCGGATCGCAGGCTTGCTCCCGCCGGCAACGCGGGCTCGAGCGGAGCGCCGAGCTCGTCCCGCTGCTCGCCGTTCGCCGCGCCGCGGATTCGATCGCCGGCCAGATCGACGACCGCGGCCGCGACCATCGATGGATCGAGGCTGACGCGCTCGTCTCGAGGCCTGACTACCCGCCACCCGAGGACGCGCGTCGGGCCGACCGGCGCGGTCCGGCGGGCGTCGGTGGGGCCGAACAGCGCCAGCGTCGGGCATCCGACCAGGGCCGCGAGGTGCGTCAGCCCCGAGTCGTTGCCGACCGCCGCGTCGCACGCCGAGAGCAGGCTCGCGGTATCGGAGAGCGGCCAGGTGGTCGGGACGACCCGGGCGCCGCACCGTGCGCCCAGCTCCGCCGCCAGCCGTTCCTCCCCGGGCCCGACGACGACCACGGCGGCGATGCCGCGCCCGGCGAGGCGCCGGGCGGCGGCGGCGTAGGACTGCCACGGGTAGCGCTTCGCGCCGCTCCGGCTGCCCGGCAGCAGCGCCACCAGCGGCGCGCCGTCGGCGAGCAGCGCGCGCTGGCGTGCTCCGCCGCGGCGGAGGTCGGACGGCAGCGCGAGGACGAACGGCCGGTCGCTGACGGCGTCCAACCCGAGGCGCGCGAGCGCGGCGTCGAGGTCGTGCCGCTGGTGGAGAGAGCGCACCACGGCGAACGTGGACAGGCCGAGCGCCGCCGCGCCCCGCCCCTCGCTCGCGAGGCGACGGCGGGCGCCGGTGCCGGCGAGGAGGAGCTTGGCCCGCGTGCTGTGCCGGAGGGTGAGGACGACGTCGAAGCTGCCGCGGAGGTTGCGGAGCGCCCAGGCGTAGCCGGCGCGCGGCGGGCGCGCGAGCGGCCGCACCCCGGCGAGGCGCAGCAGCGGCAGGTGCGCCGCGGGCGCGAGCGCCCAGGTTTCTCCGCGGCGGTTGCCGGCCACGAGGCGGTCGAGCGCGGGCATGGCGTGGGCGAGGTCTCCGAGCCAGTTGGGAAGGTCGACGAGCACTCGGCCTGGGAGGGTTCCCATGCCCGGTTTACGGTCGCGCCCGCCGCCGCGTCGTGCCCTCCCACACGCACGCCCACTTGAGGAACGTCCCGTAGGCGGCCAGCACTGCGACCACGAACCCGGTCGGCCCGTCGAGGAAGCCGCCGCGCAGGACGTACGAGCGCACGAACAGCCACTCGGCGTGCGCCAGTGCCGTCAGCACCGAGGCGCGCCGCCCCGCGGCGATCAGGTCGGAGGCGCCGCGCAGCGCGTAGTCGTGGAGCTTCGGCAGGTACTGCGCGAGCGAGCGCAGCGTGTGGTGCTCGATCGCTCCGGACAGGCGGCCCACGGTCGGGCAGGTCACCGCCCCGTGCACCGCCCGCTCGACGAAGCGCGCGGCGCGGCGGTCGAGCAGGCGCACCACCCGGTCCGCGCCCCAGTCGCCGTGGCGCACCGGCCGGCCGAACGCGAAGTTGACCCGCCGGACGGTGTACGCCGGCGCGCCAGGCGCCGCGAGCGCCGCCTCGACCTCCGGACGCAGCGCCGCCGTCACCCGCTCGTCGGCGTCGAGCACCAGCACCCAGTCGTTGCGGCACTGCGCGAGGCCCCAGTTGCACTGCGCGGCGCTCGCGACGAATGGGTGCTCGAGCACCCTCGCGCCCGCCGCGGCGGCGAGCTCGCGCGTCCGGTCGCGGCTGCGCGGGTCGACCACCACCACCAGCTCGTCCGCCCACCCCGCGGCGGACGCCAGCGCCGCCGGCAGCTGCTCCTCCTCGTCGCGGGCGGTGACGAGGAGCGAGAGCGGCGCGCTCACGGCCGCTCGCCCTCCTCGTAGCGCAGGCGGCGGATCGCGAGCGCGCGCCCGCTCGTCTCGTCGACCTCGACCAGCGCGCCGCACAGGGCGCCGCCGCGGGTGGCGGGCTCGAGCGCGCGCGGCGTGGCGAGGAGGAAGCGCTCGAGCACCGAGTCGGGCTTGAAGCCGATCACGCCCTCGTACGGCCCGGTCATGCCTGCGTCGGTAAGCGCGGCGGTGCCGCGCGGGAGGATCCGCTCGTCCGCGGTCTGCACGTGGGTGTGGGTGCCGACCACTGCGCACACCCGCCCGTCGAGGTGCCACGCGAGCGCCTGCTTCTCCGAGGTCGCCTCGGCGTGGAAGTCGACGAAGCGGACGACCACCTCCGCGGGCAGCGCGGCGAGGATCCGGTCGGCGGCCAGGAACGGGCTCTCCATCGCGGTCATGAAGGTGAGGCCCTGGAGGTTGATCACCGCGACCGGGACCTTCCCGGCGCGGACCGTGACCACGCCCCGCCCCGGGTTCCCCGCCGGGTAGTTGGCCGGGCGCAGCAGCTTCGGCTCGGCGTCGAGGAGCTCCAGCGTCTCCTTCTTGTCCCAGATGTGGTTGCCGGAGGTGAAGGCGTCCACGGGCAGGCGGCGCAGCTCGTCCCACACCGGGCCGGTGAGGCCGAAGCCGCCGGCGGCGTTCTCGACGTTGACCACCGTGAGGTCCGCGTCGAGCTCGGTCTGGATCCGGCGCAACCGCTCGTGCAGGAG
This sequence comes from Thermoanaerobaculaceae bacterium, assembly GCA_035517415.1. GTDB lineage: Bacteria > Acidobacteriota > Thermoanaerobaculia > Thermoanaerobaculales > Thermoanaerobaculaceae > DATIYW01. Next base: position 6,752 of record DATIYW010000042.1, on the reverse strand, counting down.
CCGCCGCCCGACCTTGCCCACCACGTCCCCGACGAAAAGAATCCGCAGCATGCGCCGTCCCCTCTCCTCGGGCGCGGCAAGGATACACGCCGCACCGCGCCGCCGCGCGCGGCGCTTAAGGACCGAGGTCGGCGGCGACGCCCCCGGCATGCGCGCGCGCGGCGAGCGCCGCGGGGTCGAGGATGGTCGCGACCGGGCCGTCGACGCGGAGGACGCCCGCGGCCGACAGGCGCTTGAACGTCCGCGAGAGCACCTCCGGCGCGGTGCCGCACAGCGCCGCGATCAGGTACTTGGGGTCCTCGAGGCGGATCTGCGCCCCCGGCAGCAGGGTCCCGCCCGAGCGCGAGAACGCCGACCACAGGTAGGCCGCGACGCGCTCCTCGACGCTGTGCAGCGCCAGCCCGTCGACGAGCTGGACGAGGCGCCGCATCCAGATCGAGAGCGAGGCGAGGATCCCCAGCGCCACCTCGGGGCGGCGGCGCAGGAGGTCGAGCAGCGGCAGCCGCGAGACCTTCGCCACGCGGCTGGTGTCCACGCCTGCGGCGGTGGCCGGGAACACGCCCGGCCCGAACACCGCGGCTTCGGCGAAGGAGGCAGGGGCACGCACGAGGTGGAGGACCTGCTCGCGTCCGTCGGGCCCGGCGCGGAACAGCTTGACCCGCCCGGCGAGGAGCAGCGGCAGGAACGCCGCCGGCTCGCCCTCGTCGAACAGGACCTGCCCGCGCTCCACCGTGGCGGTCGTCGTCATCCGCACGATCTCGTCGAGGAGCGGCGCGGGAAGCGCGGCGAACAGCGGGATGCGCCGCAGCGCGGCGGCGAGTTCTTCGGCGGCGGACACGCCGCCATTCTGCCAGACCAACGCACCCGCTCTTGACGCTGACGGAACGGCTGCTGAAGAATGGCCTCGCATCAAGCGCGAGCGCGGAGGATCGGATGGCGGCTACCGACGGGGGCACGACGCTCACACGCAAGACCTTCCTCACCTGGCTGCTGGGGACTTCGCTCGGCGCGACGGTGGTCGCCGCGCTGTACCCGGTGTTCCGCTTCGTGATCCCGCCCGAGGTCGCCGAGGCGCCGGTCAATCGCGTCCTGGCGGCGAAGCTCTCGGAGCTGGCGCCCAACACCGGCAAGGTGTTCCGCTTCGGTTCGAAGCCGGGGATCGTGGTGCGGACCGCCACCGGCGAGGTGCGCGCGTTCTCCGCGGTGTGCACGCACCTCAACTGCACGGTGCAGTACCGCCCCGACTTCCAGCACATCTGGTGCGCCTGCCACAACGGGCACTACGACCTGCAGGGGAAGAACATCGCCGGGCCGCCGCCGCGCCCGCTCGAGGCGTACAAGGTCGACGTCGCCGGCGACGACGTCTACGTCACCAAGGGGGCGTGAGCCATGAACCTCGTGCGCGGCCTGTGGAAAGCCCTCGACGACCGGCTCGAGCTCTCCCCGCTGGTGGAGTTCGCGGAGCACAAGGAGGTGCCGCAGTACCGGCACTCCTGGGCCTACTACTTCGGCGGCCTGACGCTGTTCTTCTTCTGCATCCAGGTGGCGACCGGGATCCTGCTGCTGCTCTACTACCGCCCGACCGCGGAGGCGGCGTTCGAGAGCGTGCAGTTCATCGTCACGCGCGTCCCCTTCGGCTGGCTCGTCCGCTCGGTCCACTCGTGGTCCGCGAACCTGATGATCCTCGCCGCGTTCGCGCACATGTTCTCGGTCTACCTGTTGGGCTCGTACAACAAGCCGCGTGAGCTGACCTGGTGGAGCGGGTTCCTCCTCCTCGCGCTCGCGATGGGGTTCGGCTTCTCCGGCTACCTGCTGCCGTGGAACGAGCTCTCGTTCTTCGCCACCCGCGTCGGCACCGACATGGTGAGCAAGGTGCCGCTGGTCGGCGGCTGGCTGCTCAAGTTCCTGCGCGGCGGCGAGGACGTTACCGGCGCGACGCTGACCCGCTTCTTCGGCTTCCACGTCGCGGTGCTGCCGATGATCACGACGCTGCTGATCGGCCTCCACCTCGCGCTCATCCAGCGTCAGGGGATGCACGTGCCGGAGCGCTACGAAGCGGAAGCGGGTCAGAGGCGCCCGCTGAAGTTCTTCCCGAACTTCATGATGCGCGAGGGCGTCGCGTGGTTGGTCGGGCTCGCCGTGCTGGCCGCGCTGGCCGCGTTCTTCCCCTGGGACCTCGGCGCCAAGGCCGACCCGTTCGCCTCGGCGCCGGCCGGGATCAAGCCGGAGTGGTACTTCCTCTTCATGTTCGAGGCGCTCAAGCTGCTCCCCGCGCACGTCCTCGGCATCGAGGGCGAGCTGCTCGGTCTGGGAGCGTTCTCCCTCGCCGGCCTGGTCTGGTTCCTCGTGCCGGTGCTCGACCGGGGCGTCCGTCGCAAGGGGTTCTTCCTCCTCGGCTGCCTCGCCCTCGCCTACATCGCCGCGATGACGCTGCTCTCCCTGTTCGGGGTGCTCCGATGAAGACCTCCCCGCTCCTCGCCGTCCTCCTGCTCCCCGCCGCCGCGGCGTTCGCGGCGCCCTCGCCCGCCAACGTCGGTCCCCCCGGCAAGCACGCCGCGGACCAGTGCACGGCCTGCCACCTCGGCCTCGACGACGCGCGGCTGCGTGCGCCCGCGCTCAACGCCGAGGCCGACGTCCACCACCTCCAGGGCGTCACCTGCGCCGGCTGCCACGGCGGCGACCCCACCTCCGACGACGTGGCGACCGCGATGGACCCTGCCAAGGGGTTCGTCGGCAAGTTCACCCGGCAAGCGATCCCCGAGCTGTGCGGCTCCTGCCACTCCAACGCGAGCTTCATGCTGCGCTACGCCCCGAACATCCCGACCGACCAGCTCGCCCAGTACCGCACCTCCAAGCACGGCCAGGCGCTCGCCAAGGGCGACACGAACGTCGCCGTGTGCACCTCCTGCCACGGCGCCCACGGCGTGTATTCGCCGAGTGACGCGCGCTCGCCGGTCTACCCCTCGCGGATCGTCGAGACCTGCGGCCGCTGTCACGCCGACAAGGCGCTGATGGCGCGCTACGGCATCAAGGGGGACGAGGTCGCGGAGTACAAGGAGTCGGTCCACTACGCGGCGCTGACGAAGAAGAACGACCTCTCCGCGCCGACCTGCAAGTCGTGCCACGGCGCCCACGGCGCCACGCCGCCGGGCGTCTCGTCGGTATCCAACGTCTGCGGCACCTGCCATCTGACGCAGCGCGAGAAATTCGACGTCTCGCCGCACAAGGACGCGTTCGCCGCGCTGCAACAGCCGGCGTGCGAGGCGTGCCACAGCAACCACGCCATCCACCACCCGTCCGACTCGCTGATCGGGGTCGGCAGCGGCCAGGTGTGCGGCACCTGCCACAGCGCCGACGACACCGGCGCGAAGACCGCCGTGGCGATCGCCGCGACGCTCGGCAAGGCCTCGGGTGCGATCGTCGCGGCGCAGGCGCGCGTCGACCACGCCGCGCGCGCCGGCATGCTGATGGACGACGCACTGGTCAAGCTCGAGGAGGCGCACCAGGCGCTCGTCGTCTCGCAGGTGGAGATCCACACCGTCAAGGAGGAGGCCGTCGCCAAGCAGTCGGACCAGGCGCTCGCGGCCGCGACGGCGGCGGACAAGCTCGCGAGGACGGCGGAGGCGGAGATCCGCTATCGCCGCTCCGGGCTCTTCGTCTCGCTGGCGGTGATCGCCGTCGCGATCGTCGCGCTGCTGCTCAAGATCCGCTCGATGGAGCGCTGAGCGAGCGCGGACCGCGGGGGCGCCGCGAGCCGGCGAAGCGGAGGCTCGTCGCCGCGCGCGGTGCCCGACCGGGGTCAGCTCCCGCCCTCGACCCGAGCGTGCGGCGGTGCGGCCGACGCGCCGCCGGCGGGCGCGAGTCCGCCGACGTGGGTGTAGAGCGGCGACTCGATCTCCTGCAGGCGGCGGGCGTACTCCGCCTCGCCGACGGCGCCGCGCCAGTGCCCGGCGAGGCGGAAACCGAGGATCACCGCGAGGTACGCGGCGACCGCCACGGCCACGGCGCCGACCGGGCGCAGCGCCGGCCGCCGGCAGGCGCGGTGCGAGCGCAGGCCCGGCGCACGGACCGCGAGACAGTCCTTGATCGGGCAGGCCGCGACGCAGTCCTGGCACGACGTGCACTCCACCGAGGCGACGCGCGTCAGCGCATGGACCGGCAGGCGGGCCGGGCACGCCTTGGTGCACTTGCGGCAGTCGGTACAGGTCTCGGGGTCGCGCGTGACCTTGAGCGGGGCGAGCCGGCCGAGCAGGCCGAGCAGCGCGCCGTAGGGGCACAGGTAGCGACACCACAGGTCGCGGACGAGCACCGACCCGACCACGAGCACGCCCAGCACCGCGACCGTCAGCCGCGACGCATGGGCGAAGAAGAGCAGCATCTTGGCGTCGGCAACGCGGTTGTACGGGCTGTCGAGGAAGCGGCGCACACCCTCGACATCGAGCGCGACCCACGTCGCCCAGAGGAAGAATCCGAGCAGGACGAACTTCAGTGCCCGCAGCGGCAGGTCGAGCCAGCGCGGCGGCCGCCAGTTGCGCCCGAGCAGTCGCTCGCCGAGGCGGCCGAGCAGCTCCGAGATCGTCCCGACCGGGCAGAGGTGCGAGCAGAACGACTTCGCCAGCAGCGCGCTGCCGGCGAGCACGCCGACGAGGATCGCGAGGCCGGCGGGGTGGACCGGGTGGATGCCGGCGCCCGCGAGCCAGAGGCGCAGCGACATGAGCGCCGAGATCGGCAGGAACCCCTCGACGCCGCCCGGCCGCGCCACCGCCGGCGGCCTGCCGGCGAGGTGCGCGAACGCCCACAGCGTGAACTGGGTGCCGATGGCGACCACCACGGCGAGGAACACGAGCTGCAGCCAGCGCCGCTGTCGGATCACCGGGTGTCGGTCGCGCCTCGCCATCGTCGGCCCCGCGGCAATCTCGGCCGCGCCGCGGCGGCGCGCATTGACCGGGGTCAAGCCGTGACGCCGGGATGACGCTTCCCGCGGATCAGGGGCGCTCGGAGACCGGCTCCACCTCCGGCACCGCCGGGGCGCGGGCCGGCTTGTCGCCGCGACCGCCCCGGTCGGAGCCCTGGCTCAGGGCCACCAGCGCCACGCCGGCGAGGATCACCGGCATCGCCACCCACTCGTTCCCCGCGATCCGCTCGCCGCCGAGGCCGAGGCCGAGGAGGATCGCGATCACCGGGTTGACGTAGGCGTAGCTGGTGGCCACTGCCGGGCGGACGCGACGCAGCAGGTAGACGTAGGCGGAGAACCCGACCCAGGAGCCGAACACGATCAGGTAGGCGAGCGCCCACACCGGACGGGCGGAGTGGAGCGCGGGGGCGTGCTCCCGCACCGCAACGCTGGCCACGAGCAGCAGTCCGCCCCCCGCCAGCATCTCCGCCGCCGAGGCCATCAGCCCGTGCGGCAGGTCGAGGTGGCGGCTCCACATCGAGCCGAACGCCCAGCTCATCGTCGCCACCGCTAGGGCGGCGGAGCCGGCCGGGCTCGCCCGCAGGTTGCCGCCGACGTTGAGCAGCGCGACCCCCGCGAAGCCGAGCCCGAGGCCGACCCACTCGAGGCGGCGCGGCCAGTGGCCCCACAGCCCGGCGAAGACGGCGGACCACAGCGCGACGGTGGCGACGGCGAGGGCGGTCAGGCCGGACGCCACCGACTGCTCGGCGAACACCACGCCGCCGTTGCCGCCGAGCAGCAGCAGCCCGCCGACGATCGCCGCGCCCCGCCACTGGCGGCGGGTCGGCCAGGGCACGCCGCGGGCGCGCAGGACCGCGGCCAGCACCGCACCGGCGATGACGAAGCGGACGCCAGCCATGAGGAACGGCGGGAAACCCTCGAGCGCGATGCGGATCGCGAGGTAGGTCGAGCCCCAGATGACGTAGACCGCGAGCAGCGCCAGGAGCACGCTCACCACGCCCTTGCCGAATGAGAAGGAGACTCGCATGCCGGACTCAGTCTAGCGGCTCGCCGCGTCGATGTAAACACCAGCCAATTGTGGACTTGTCGGCCAGTCCAGGGGCGGTCGTGTCACCGCCCGGCAGCCACCGGGGCGCGCCGGGAGCGCCTGCCGCCGACCGCCAACGCCGTGCGGCGCTGGCGCTCCGCCAGTCAGGGTGCGATCGGGGCCGCCGCGCGCCCAGCCTACAACTTGGCGGCGATCGCGTGGGCCATGTCGAGCGTCGAGGCTGCGCCGCCCATGTCGTAGGTGCGCACCTTGCCGTCGAGGATCACGGCGGCGACCGCGCGCTCGAGCCGCTCCGCCCTCTCCTTCTCGCCCAGCCACGCCAGCATCATCTTCGCCGCGAGGATCGTGGCGATCGGGTTGACCTTGAACTGCCCGGCGTACTTCGGCGCCGAGCCGTGCGTCGGCTCGAACACCGCGAGCTTCTCGCCGATGTTCCCCGAGCAGCCGAAGCCGAGGCCGCCGACCATCTGCGCGCACAGGTCCGAGATGATGTCGCCGAACAGGTTGGTCGCCACCAGGACGCCGTACTTGTCCGGGTTCTTGAGCAGCCACATGCAGATCGCGTCGACGTTGGCGTCGTCCATGGCGATCGCCGGGAACTCCTTCGCGACCTCCTTGCCGACCTCGAGGAACAGCCCCTCGGTGGCGCGGACGACGTTCGCCTTGTGGACCACCGTGACCTTCTTGTAGCCGTGCTCCGCCGCGTATTCGAAGGCGGCGCGGATGATCCGCTCGCAGCCCTTGCGGGTGTTGATCTTGCAGGTGATCGCGAGCTGGTCGCCGGGGATC
>DATIYW010000041.1:0-18652 GCA_035517415.1 Thermoanaerobaculaceae bacterium | reverse complement strand
CGCCGCCGGTGTCGCAAAGGACGACCGCCGACGGCACGACCCCTGCCACCGCCTGGAGTCGAGCCTCCGCGCGCGCGAGCGCGCCGATCTCCTCCCAGCTCGCATAGGTGAGCGCTTCGCCCTCCAGGTCGGTCGACGCCACGGCGAGCTCGACGCCGTGCGGCGCGCCGTCGGCGCCGACGAACCGGGCGACGCGCCGGTCGCACTCCGGTCGGTCGCCCAGGGGACGATCGAGCAGCGCGGCGACGCGGTGGCGGTCGTCAGGCGCGATGAAGTCGAGCAGGTCGCGCCCCACCACTCCGGGCCGGTCCGGCCCCCCCAGCGCCTCCACCGCGGCCAGGTTGGCGTTGACGATCCGCGAGCGCCGCAGGCAGACGACGGGCGCCGGGCAGTGGTCCGCGAGGCCGCGCCACCGTCCCTCACGCTCCTGCCGCTCCGCCAGGTTCCGCCACCACTCCGCGTCGCGGAGCGCGGCCGAGCGCGCGTCGTATTGCCTCAACCAGGCGGCGGAGAAGCCGACGCCGCCGGCCACGAGCAGCGCCAGCCCGACCATCCCGAGCAGGATCAGCGGGCGGACCGGCGCGATCATCGCGCGGCGCGGCCACACCGCAGCGATCGTCCAGTCCTCCCCCATCACCGCGACCGGCTGCGCCACGCCGAACAGCGCGGGGGACGCCTCGTCGGCCCGGACCGAGAACAGGCCGGCTCCGCCGCCGACCCACGCCTGCCTGGCCGCGGCGCCGACGTCGCCCTCCCGCTCCGACGGTGCGAGGGCCGCCGGGAGGGGGGTCCGCGGCCCGGCGAACATCGCTGCGAGCGCGCCTCTCGGGGTGACGAGGAAGGCGGCGCCGGAGCCTTCCGGCACGAGGCCGCGGAGCAGCGTCCCGAGGAGCTGCTCGCTGTCGACCAGCATGCCGAGCGCGGCGACGTTCGAAGCCGCGGCGGCGGGCCGTCCCTCGACCGGCACCACCACCACCAGCGAGCGGCTGATGGAGGTCGGAGTCTGCGTAACGGCAACGGCGTCGGATCGCGCCGCGAGGGCGCGCCCGCAGGTCCGGCCCGCCACGTCGAGCTCGTCGCCGCGCCAGCCGCCCGGCGGCGGCGCTCCGATCACCCGGCCGTCGTTCCCGAACACCAGTCCGGCGCGGAACATCCGCGCCTGCTGCCGTTGCATCCGGGCGAGCTCGGCGGCGCAGGCGTCGGCCCCGCCCGGAGGGACCGCCTGGCACTCGCTCCCGGCCTCGCGGAGCTCTTGCGTGAGCTCCTCGAGGTGCGCGCTGAGATGGCTCCCGACGACCCGCAGCGTGGCGCGGATCTCGGTCGCGAAAGCCTGCTCCCAGTAGCGGATCGCGAGGTCCTGACCGACCAGGAAGACGGCCGCGAGGACCAGTGCTGCCGCTGCGATGCCAAGGAACGCGAGCAGGCGGCGGCGGGTCCCGGTTGCAGCCATGGCTTGTGTTCATTCTAGCGCCCGCGGCTCGCGCCGGAGGAGGCTGGGCGACGCGAGGGCGGGACGGATCGGGTCTAGACTCTGGCGGGGGAGGTTCGCGATGCTCAAGCTCGTCGCGGTGCTGGTGTCGTGGGCATTGATCGGGTCGGTCGCCGTCGCCGCGGACCGGCCGGAGGGCCACTCGTTCGCGACGCGGTCGGTCACGGTTGCCCGTCACGGGATGGTGGCGGCGGCCCACCCGCTCGCGGTGCAGATCGGCCTCGACGTGCTCAAGCGCGGCGGCAGCGCAGTCGACGCCGCGATCGCCGTGAACGCTGCGCTCGGCCTGATGGAGCCGGTCTCGTGCGGCCTCGGCGGCGACCTGTTCGCGATGGTGTGGGACCCGGCGACCGGCAAGCTGTACGGCCTCAACGGCTCGGGCAGGGCGCCGCTCGCCCTCACGCCGGAGAAGGTCCCGGCGGAGAAGGACGGCACGATCCCCGTCTACTCGGTCTACTCGTGGACCGTGCCGGGCTGCGCCGACGGCTGGTTCGAGCTGCACAAGCGGTTCGGCCGGCTGCCGATGAAGGACCTGCTCGCGCCGACGATCGCGTACGCGCGCGAGGGGGTGCCGGTGCCGCAGATCATCGCCGGCTCCTGGGCGCGCGGCGTGCGGGTGTTCGGCGACAAGCCCGGCTTCGCCGAGGTCTTCATGCCGGGAGGCCGGGCGCCGGCCGAGGGCGAGCCGTTCGCCAACCCCGCCCTCGCGCGCACGCTCGAGCGGCTCGCCGCGGGCGGGCGCGATGCCTACTACCGCGGCGAGATCGCAGACGCGATCGTCGCCTTCTCCAAGAAGGTCGGCGGATTCTTCTCCAAGGAGGACTTCGCCCGCCACGCCAGCGAGTGGCAGGAGCCGATCTCGACCACCTACCACGGATACCAGGTCTGGGAGCTCCCGCCCAACGGCCAGGGCCTGGCCGCGCTCGAGATGCTCAACATCCTCGAGCGCTTCGACCTCAAGGCGATGGGCCGCGACAACCCGGACTTCTGGCACGTCATGGTGGAGGCGAAGAAGCTGGCGTTCGCCGACCGGGCGCGGTACTACGCCGACCCGGCGTTCTCGCCCGCGCCGGTCGCGGCGCTGCTCGACAAGGCCTATGCCGCGCGCCAGGCGCAGCGCATCGACATGAAGAAGGCGGCGCGCGACGTCGAGCCCGGCGACCCGGCGCTCAAGCGCGGCGACACGACGTTCCTCGTCACCGCCGACGAGCGCGGCATGATGGTGGCGCTGATCCAGTCCAACTACACCGGCTTCGGCTCGGGCTACGTGATCCCGGAGCTCGGCTTCGGCATCCACTCGCGGGGCGCGCTGTTCTCGCTCCAGGCCGGCCACCCGAACGTGCTGGCGCCCGGCAAGCGCCCGTTCCACACCATCATCCCGGCGTTCCTCGGCAAGGACGGCAAGCCGCTGATGGCGTTCGGGGTGATGGGCGGCGACATGCAGCCGCAGGGGCACGCGCAGATCGTCGTCAACCTGGTCGACCTCGGCATGAACCTGCAGGAGGCGGGCGACGCGGCCCGCTTCTACCACACCGAGGACAACGAGCCGACCGGGACGAAGATGAAGAACGGCGGGGTGCTGCACCTCGAGTCGGGCGTCAGCCAGGACGTGCGGCAGGAGCTGATCCGGCGCGGGCACCGCCTGGTCGAGGCGAACGGCGTCGTGTTCGGCGGCTACCAGGCGATCTGGCGCGATCCCGCCACCGGCGTCTACTTCGGGGCCAGCGAGTCGCGCAAGGACGGCTGCGCCGCCGGCTATTGACCCCGCGACGCTGCGCGATCGCGCGAGCCCGCGCGGAGGGCTACTTCGCCAGGCGGCAGCCGAGCGCGATCGAGAGGAACTTCGACTCCTCGGAGTCGGCGCGGCTGGTCAGGATGCAGGGGGCACTTGTGCCGACCACGACTGCCGCCAGCCGGCCGCCGGCGAGGATCGTCGTCGACTTGTAGAACACGTTGCCGGTCTCGATGTTGGGGAAGACGAGCACGTCGGCGGCGCCCTCCACGCTCGAGCGCAGCCCCTTGATCTCGCACGCCTCCGGCGAGAGCGCCACGTCGAGCGCGAGAGGTCCGTCCACGACCGCGCCCTTGATCTGCCCGCGCTCCGCCATCTTCGCGATCACCGCGGCGTCGAGGGTGGCCGGCATCTTGTCCGACACCTTCTCGTTCGCCGCGAGCAGCGCGACCTTGGGCGCAGCGATGCCGAAGCTGTGCGCCGCGGCGACGCAGTACTCGACGATCTTGACCTTGGTCGGCAGGTCGGGCGCCGGGATCACCGCCACGTCGGCGACGAAGAGCAGCTTGCCATGCGCCTTCTGGTACGACGGGACGTCGAGCACGGTCAGGTGCGACAGCACGTTGCCCTTGGGGAGCAGCCCGCGCTCCTTGTCGAGGATCAGGTGCATGTACTTGTCGGTGGCGATCAGGCCCTTCATCAGGACCTGCGCCTCGCCCGCGCGCACCATGTCCCGCGCCCGCGTCCCGGCCCTGACCTCGTCGGGCTCGTCGACGACCGTGAAAACGCCGGCGTCGAGGCGGAACTCGCTGCAAAGGGTGCGGATGCGCGCGTCGTCGCCGACCAGCACCACCTCGGCGACGCCCTCAGTCGCGGCCCGTGCCGCGGCCTGGATCGTGTTCTCGTCGTGCCCCGCGGCGACCGCCACGCGTCGCGGCGGCGCGCCCTTGAGCTGCTCGACGAGCTGGTCCAGCGTCCGAATCGGTTCCATCGCTCCTCCCCTGCCGGCGAGCGGGCGTGCCTCACGCCTCGGCGGCGTAGTCGCGGGCCCGCTCCTTGCCGGCGAGCACCCGCAGGGCGCCCTTGACCAGCGCGAACATCTCGTTCTCGCCCGGGTAGACGGTCACGCCGCAGCCGATCGCGGCGAGGTAGCCCTCGATCTTCTCGACCAGCATCGCCGAACGCGCCATCCCGCCGGTGAGCAGGACCTGGTCCACCTTCTCGCCGTCGAACGCCGGCACCAGCGCGGAGATGCCCTTGGCGATCTGGTAGGTCATCGCCTCGAACACCTCCGCCGCGAGCGCGTCGCCATCGTTGATCCGCCTCTCCACCTCGCGCAGGTCGGCCGTCCCGAGCAGGTCGATCAGGCCGCCGCGACCCTTGTTGAGCTTCTTGAGCTCGTCCTTGCTGTGCGTGCCGGCGAAGCACAGCTCGATGAGCTGGCCGACCGGCAGCGAGCCGGACCGCTGCGGGGTGAACGGCCCCTCGCCGTCGAGCCCGTTGTTGACGTCGATGTAGCGGCCCTTGTGATGCGCGCCGATCGTGATCCCGCCGCCCATGTGCGCGACGATCACGTTGACGCGGTCGTAGAACGTCTCGCGCTCCTCGGCGTAGCGGCGTGCCGTGGCGATCTGGTTGAGGGCGTGGCTGATGATCCTGCGGCGGATGATCCTGACGCCGGTGACCTTGACCCGCTCCGGAGCCTCGTCCACCACGACCGGGTCGACGATGTAGGCGGGCTTGCCGGAGCCGCCCACCAGCTCGTGCGCGATCAGCCCGCCGAGGTTGGACGCGTGCTCGCCGCGCCGGCCCGACCGCAGCTCCGCGACCATCGCGTCGCCGACCGCGTAGGTGCCGTGGGGGATCGCGCGGAGCAGGCCGCCGCGCGCCGCGACCGCATCGATGTCGTCGAGCTTGAGCCCCTTGGCGGCGAGCGCACGCATGATCACGTCCTTGCGGAACGCGAACTGCTCGGTGATGCTCTTGCCCTCGAACGGCAGGAGCTCCTCGGCGGCGTGCTGCAGCTCGGTCGTGAAGCTCTCCTGGTCGCCCTCGTAGACGCTGATCTTGGTCGAGGTCGAGCCGGGGTTGATCGCGAGGACGCGGTAGCGGCGGAAGAAGGTGTCCCGGGGCGTCTGCGTCCACTCGCCGAGCCGGTGCAGGCGCAGCACCGACGCCTTGACGGCGAGGCGGATGTCTTCGGGAGTCGAATCCATCGCGAGGTCGACGCCGCGGCAGCGCAGCCCGTACATCACCGGGAACTTCTTCGCCCCGGGGTAGCGGGTGGCGTAGAGGTGGTAGAGCATGTTGCCCATGTCGAGGTTCGGGCAGATGATCACGTTGGTGCCGGTCCACGCCTCGCCGCCGCGGTAGTAGGTCGCGGAGCGCTGCGACATCGCGACGCTGACCTTGACCTCGCTGGCGATCTTGATGCTCGCGTAGCGGCTGCCCCGGCGGACGCGCTCCGAGAGGATGCCGGGCACCATCTCGGCGGCGCGCCGGACCAGCTCCGCCGAGGGACCCTCGTCCGAGCCGCGGTGCGAGTGCGAGATGATCGCGCCGTGGATCTCGGCCAGCTCGCTCTCCGGGATCAGGTCGCGCGCCACGGCGCAGGTGCCGACCGCGACGTGGGCGAGCGCCTCCGGCGTCATGTCGACGTTCACGCCGACGTCGCCGAACACGACGATGTTGTGCGGGAAGATGCCCGGGGGATGGTCGTCGGGGAGCACGAAGACCCCGGCCTCGCACGGCATGAAGCCCTTGGTCAGCATCTTCACCATCGGCCGGAAGAAGTCCTTCGGCGAATGCTGCGCGCCGCCGACGACGATGTCGGCGTGACCGAGCCGGACCGCCGCGATGCCGAAGTTGGCCGGCATCGCGACGAAGCCGCGCGCCTCCTCCACGCTGCGCCGCTGCCCGCTCTCGTGCGTCAGCTCGAGGTGGGCGCGGGTGAACTCGTCGAGCAGCGCCGGGCTTGCGGCGATGTCGACGAACGCGCTCTCCGACAGCGCGAACTCGACGCGATCGGGGTCGAGGTGCGCGAGCTGGCGGCCGATCACGTCGCGCACCAGGTCCTCGTCGGCGAGGAACACGGGCCGGATGAAGCGGGAGAGCAGGCACGCCGCCTCGATCACCCGCGGGTCGAGCGGCTCGACGAAGGCGACGGTCGGGCGGTTCCTCGGCGCGGCGAGGACCTGCCGATCGAGCGATCCTTCGATGTCGAACATGCGAACCTCCGGTACCGGGTTCCGCCGGTGAGGGCAGCCACGACGCGGCGGGCGCGACCCGTTCCCGGGTCACGAGCGGATTCTAGCAAGAGATCGTGAAGCCGCGGTACAAGCGCGGCGCCTGCGATCGAGCCCGGGTCTCGCCGCGGTCCGCGTCGGCCGGACGCGAGCCCGGGCGACATCGGCGCCGGGGCGCGCCGGAATCGCTTTTGCACCAGGCCACGTTACGGCGATCGTCATGGGCTCCCTCCCCCGCCGACGAATCCCCGGGCCGCGGTCCACTCGGCCCCGCACGCGCCGGACGGCCGAGGGGGGAGACCGTCGCGCCCTCGAACGCCCCGGGCTCACCGCGCGCTCGCTCGGCGCGGCGGCGGTCGTGCTCGCGGCGCTGGCGGCGGCGACGGGCGCGGTGGCCGGGCCGCCGTTCCTCACCGACGACCCGCAGCCGGTCGACTACCGGCACTGGGAGGCGTACGCGTTCTCGAGCGTCACCGCGACGCGCGGCGGGACCACGGCGCAGTTCCCCGCGCTCGAGCTCAACTGGGGCGCGCTGCCGGAGCTGCAGCTCCACCTCGTGGTACCGGAGGCGTACGCGGCGCCGGTGGGCGGGCCGCGAGCCTCGGGCGGGGGCGATCTTCAAGCCGGATTCAAGCTCCGCTTCCTCCGCGAGAGCGCCGACACGCCGCAGGTCGGGATCTTCCCGATCGCCACGCTGCCGACGGGCGACGCCTCACGCGGCCTGGGCAACGGCGCGCTGATCCTCGACCTCCCGGTCTGGCTCCAGAAGAGCTGGGGACCCTGGACGACCTACGGCGGCGGGGGCTACACGATCAACCGCGCGAGCGACGGACGCAACTTCGCATCGGGCGGCTGGCTGCTCCAGCGCGACCTTTCCGAGCGCCTGACGCTCGGCGCCGAGGTGTTCGCGTCAGGGCGCTCGAGCGAGGGGTCGCCGTCGAGCGCGGTCTTCAACGCCGGCGGGCAGGTCAACTTCTCCAAGCAGGTCAGCCTGCTCTTCTCGGCCGGCCACAGCTTCTCCGGCGCGCGCCAGCGCATCGCCTACATCGCCCTCTACGTCACCGGAGGCCCGGGCTCGCCCTGACGGCCCCGTGCGTCCAGACGCCGCTAGTCGAGATCGAGGTGTGCGCTCTGGACCTCGCCCGCCGCCACCGTCACGTCAGCGCGCTTCCCTGCCCGGCCGGGCGCGATGACCTCGACGCGATGCGGCCCGGGCGCGACCGCGACGCCGCGCTGCATCCGCGCCAGCTCCGCGGCCGAACCGATGAAGGCGCCGTCGAGGTAGACGGCAGCGTTCGGGGGCGACGCGACGATGCGGATCGCCCCCTCGCCGGCGGACGAGACGGCGGGTGCACCCGCCGCCGGGGCGGCGGGCGTCCGGACCACCCGGCCGCGCAGGTCGGGACGGAGCGACGGATCCGGCCCGTTCCCGACGCGGCCCGCTCCCGACCCGAACTCCGGCCCGAACACGCGGCCGTACGGCGTGCCCTGCGGCGGCTGGTACGACTCGATCGGCCTGCCGCTGCGGTCGCGCTCGAGCTGGATGTCGACCGGGACCCGCTCCGCCGCGCCGGCGTCGACGTCGATCCCCTGCGCGAGGTAGCCGGGCAGGCGGAAGTCGAGCCGGTAGTGGCCGGGCTTGAGGTAGAGGTAGTCCGGGTTGCCGTCGAAGTCGTCGGCGATCCCGATCAGCGTGCCGTTGAGGTAGACGAGCGCGTTCTCCGGGGAGACGTCGGTGTCGACGGCGGTCAGCTCGTAGCCCGCCGCGCCGCCCGCCGCGGGACCGTAGGCCCAGCCACCGTCGTCCCACCACGGCCCCCAGGCGCCGTAGTACGCGAACGGCCAGCCCCAGCCCAGCACTCCGCCCCACCAGAACGGGAAGCCCCAGCCGTAGTGCCCGCCCCAGGAGCCGTGGTGACGCCAACCCCCGTGCCGGCCCCAATTCCCCGCCCCGCCGCCGCCGTGGAGCGTGCCGCGCGGCGTGTGTGGTGTCGCCCCTCCCCGGCCGACCGACCCGCCGCCGTGGAGCGTGCCGCGCGGCGTGTGCGGTGTCGCCCCTCCCCGGCCGACCGACCCGCCGCCGTGGCCGCCGCCGTGCGAGCCCGATCCGACGTGACTCCCCGACGACGAGTGCCCACCGCTCGAATGCCCTCCGCTGCCGTGGCTTCCGCCCGATCCGCTCGCCAACGCCGGCCCCGCCACAGCCACCGCGCCGCAGACCGCCAGCGCCATCACCACCCGCCCGCGCATGAGACACCTCCCGACCCGTTCCGAGGCCGAAATTACGGCCCGCAGACAATATAAAGCCGGCGAGACGACGCCGCCACGGGGCGGATCGAGGTCCGCTGTCCGGCCGCGGCCGTGCGCGCGCAACCCGCTCCTGCGCCGTAGAATGCGTCGATGACCACCAATCGGGCGAACATCCCGTCGACCGCGTTCGACAACCTGTTCGCCGCCGATCCCACCGGCGCGGCGCTGTTCGAGAGCTGGATCGGCCCGGCGCGTTTCTCCACCGTCCGCGACCACTTCGTCGCGATGGGCGAGGCCGGCGGGCTCGCCACGCCGCTCTCCGCCCGCGCCGACCGCCAGGCGCCGGTCCTCCTCACCCACGACGCGGGCGGCGAGCGCGTCGACCGGGTCGTGCAGCACCCGGACTATCACGAGCTGGAGCGGCTGTCGTACGGGCGCGGCATCGTCGCCGTCAAGTACCGGCCCCGCTTCCTCGGCGCCGACCGCGACATCCGCCATCTGGTCGGATTCGGCGCCGGCCACTACTTCGCGCAGACCGAGATGGGGCTCTACTGCCCGATCTGCATGACCGACGGTGTCGGCCGCGTGCTCGAGCGCTTCGCGGCGGGCGACCCGGTCGCGCGCGAGACGCTCGCGCACCTCGCCGCCACCGACGCCGCGGAGCTCTGGCAGGGCGCGATGTTCCTCACCGAGCGCCAGGGCGGCTCCGACGTCGGCGCCAATACGGTGATCGCGCGGCAGGAGGGCGGACGCTGGCTGCTCGACGGCGACAAGTGGTTCTGCTCCAACGTCGCCGCCGACGCGATCCTCGCCCTCGCGCGCATGCCCGGCGGGCCGGAGGGCACCAAGGGCCTGGGCATGTTCCTCGTCCTGCGGCGGCGGCCGCCCGCAAACGGGGCGACGATCCGCGTCCACCGCCTCAAGGACAAGCTCGGCGTGCGCTCGATGCCGACCGGCGAGGTCACCTTTGAGCGCACCGAGGCGCACCTGATCGGTGGGATCGGGCATGGCTTCAAGCAGATGACCGAGATGCTCAACCTCTCGCGCCTCTACAACGCGGTCGCGAGCGTGGCGGCGGCGCGGCGCGCGGTGCTCGAGGCGCACGCCTACGGGTCGGAGCGCCGCGCGTTCGGCAGCCGCCTCGTCGAGCTGCCGCTCTGGCGGGCGGCGATGGCGGACCTGGTCGCGGAGCAGCTCGGCGCCTTCCTCGTCGCGTTCGAGGCGGTCCGCGCGCTCGACCGCGCCGACTGCGGCGACGAGGGCTCCCGCCGCCTCGCCCGCCTCGCCGTGCCGGTCGCCAAGGCGCTCACCAGCAAGCTCGCGATCTTCGCCGTCAGCGAGGCGATGGAGGCGATCGGCGGCAACGCCTACGTCGAGGAGAGCATCCTGCCGCGCCTGCTGCGCGACTGCCAGGTCTTGCCGATCTGGGAAGGCACCACCCACGTCCTGACTCTTGACGCGATGCGGGCGGTGCGCAAGGAGGCGGCGCACGAGGCGCTCGCTGCCCGCATCCGCGGCGCGTTCGAGCACGCCGCCGGCGGGTCGGCTCGGCTCGACCTCGCGGCCGCGCGATCGAAGGAGGCTGCCGAGCTGCTCGCCGCGGCGTCGCGTCTCGAGTCCGAGCTGCAGGCGCGGGCGGCGCGCGGCTGGCTCGAGCGCGCCGGGCGCGCGCTGGAGCTTGCGCTGCTGTTGGAGAACGCGTGCCACGAACCGCTTCGCGAGGTCTGTCTGGCGGCGTTCGACCGCCTCGCGGCACGGGAGTTCGGCGTGATGCCGGTCGGAGTTGGCGACCCGACGCGGCTCCGGCCGAGCGAGGCGGCGCTGCTCGACTCGGTCCGCCCCGCCTGAGGCGCCGCATCATCCGGCCCGCCGCCGCGCCGAATCAGCGCGAGGCGCCCGGCACCGCAACCTCGCGCGCGAACCTCCGCCGTCCGCCGGCCGGCCGGGTCAGGGTCACGGCCGCGATCGCATCGCCCGCCACATCGAAGGCGGCGAGGAACCCGGGGGGGTGGCCCTCGCGGATGAAGCGGCGCGGCCCGGCGGGCGTGAGCGCCTCCGCGAAGCCGTAATCGTCCACCATCCTGAGGGTCCCACCCACCAGCCGGACCTCGACCGCGGCGCCGTCGCCCGACCTGTACACGCCGGCGAACCGCGCGAGAACGGTTCGGCCGATCGGCGTCTCGCGCGGGCGCGCGTCGCGCAGCGCGAACGGCGCCGGCCGCATCCGGCGCACGCACCCGGTGTCCAGCCCCTCGGCGCGTCCCGCGGCGACGAACGCGGCGAAGATCGCGTCCACGCACTCCGCGCCGTCGAGCCCGTCGAGCGAGTGGCCTCCGCCGGGCACGACGACGCTCAGGGCGTGCGTCAGGCCCGCGGCGACCCAGGCGGCATTGCCTGGCGGAGTCACCGGGTCGAGCTCCCCGGAGATCAGCAGCGACGGCACGTCGGAGCGGACGCGCTCCCCGAAACTCGCCGGGACCTCGCCGCGCACCCACTCGGCGCAGGCGCCCGCCTGGGCGCGGGCGCGGAACTCGCCGAGGAACGAGCCCTCCGCGGCGGCCGCCGCCTCCCTGGCGGTGAAGAACGGCACGTCCTCGCTGCAGGTGACGCTGAGGTAGTCGCCGTCCGCGATCGTGTCGCTGAGCTGGTCGGAATAGACCGCGGCCGAGCGCGCGAGCGGCGCCAGGTCGCCGTGGGCCGCGAGGTGCGCCTGGAGCGGGACCAGCGCCGCGGTCACCGGCGCGTAGAGCATGAAGCGGACCGTCTGGGCGAGGCCGTTGCGAGTCAGCCGGAAGCGGACCGGCGCTCCGGTCGACGGGTCGCGCGCCTCGACCGCGGCCGGCTGCTGCCCGAGGCGGTCGAGCACGCGCCAGAGGTCGGCGGCCGCGTCCGGGAACGCCGCGCGGCAGACCGCGTCGCGGGCGCAGCGGGCGAGCAGCGCGTCGAGCGCGCCCTGCGCGTCGCGCGCGAACGTGAGCGGCATCCGCGCGCCGGTGGGCAGGACGTCCCACATCATCGCGGTGCGGACGTGCTCCCCGTGACGACGCAGGTAGACCTGGACGACGCGGGTGCCGTACGAGGCGCCGCATACGTTCCACCTCTCGATCCCGAGCGCCGCGCGCACCTCGTCCACGTCGTCGACCGCCAGCGAGGTGGTGTAGAGGCGGAGGTCGGCGCGGGACTCGAGCTCGCGGCGGCACTCGCGGACCGTGGCCCGCGGATAGAACTCGTCGAGCGCCCCCTGCAGGCCCCGGTGCGCCGAGGTCGCGGCGCACTGCAGGCCGTTCGACTGCCCGGTCCCGCGCGCGTCCACGAGGACGATGTCGCGGCAGGCGTTGATCGCGGCCCATCCCTGCGCGACGTAGGCTGCCTCGCGCGTGGCCGCCTCGCCGGGGCCGCCGCTGAAGTAGACGAGCGGGTCGGGCGCCACCGCGGGGCCGGTCGCCGGCAGCACGACGACGTGGAGCGGGATCCGGCGCCCGCGCGCGGCGGCGCGGTCCTCGAACACCTCGAGCGTGCCGCAGCGCACCTCGCGCTGCAAGCCCGCCACCCGGCACGGCGCGAGCGCGAGCCGCGGCGCCTCGCCCGCCCGCGCGCGTCCGGGGCCGGAGAACGGAGCGGCGATCGCCATCGCGGCCGCAAGCGCCCGGCCCAGCCGTGAAGCCCCATCATGACGGCACATCGCAACCTCCCGGGCCGACGCCGCCGGCCGGCCCAAGTCTACCGGGACGCCGGTCCATCTCGGCTGCCGGCGCTGGCGCCACGCCATCCGTCGACGCCGCGGTCAACTGTGTTCCTCGAGGCCAGTCTGGCAATCCCGGCGTGCAGCGCCCGCGTTGGCGGGGCGAGCGCGCGACGGATTGGAGCGTTGCATCCCCCCTCCCGCCCACTACGATGGCGCGGTGCCAGATCGCACGGCGCCGACCCAGCACCTGACCCGCGGCTACCTGATCGCCGCCGTGAGCGCGCTCATCCTCTCGACCACCGGCATCTTCATCCGCGTCCTGACGCAGACGTACCTGATGCCGCCGCTCGTGCTCGCGTTCTGGCGCGACACGCTGGTCGCGCTCGTGCTGCTGCCGGCGCTCGCCCTGCGGCGCCCCGCTCGACTCGCGGTTCGCCGCCGCGACCTGCTCTACCTGGTCGGATACGGCCTCGTGCTCGCCGTGTTCAACGCACTGTGGACGCTGTCCGTGGCGCTCAACGGCGCGGCGGTCGCGACCGTGCTGGTCTACTCCTCGGCCGCGTTCACCGCGGTCCTCGGTCGCTGGCTCCTGGCGGAGCGCCTCGGCTGGGTCAAGCTGGTCGCGGTCGGCGTGAGCCTCGCCGGCTGCGCCCTCGTCTCCGGCGCGCTCGAGGCCTCCGCGTGGCGAGCGAACCTGCTCGGGATCTCGACCGGCGTGCTCTCCGGCCTGCTCTACGCGGCCTATTCCGTGCTCGGGCGCGCCGCGTCGCAGCGCGGGCTCGACCCGTGGACCACCGTCCTCTTCACCTTCGCAAGCGCCGCGGTGTTCCTCGCGGCGCTCAACGCGCTGCCGGGAGGCTGGGTGCCCGGGGCGGCGGCGCGCGCCGCCGACTTCCTCTGGCTCGGCGATCGCGTCTCCGGCTGGGCCATCCTGTTCGCTCTCGCGGCCGGCCCGACGGTGATCGGCTTCGGCCTCTACAACGTCAGCCTCGCCTACCTGCCGTCGAGCGTGGCGAACGTAATACTCACGACCGAGCCGGTGTTCACCGCCGCGATCGCGTACGCGCTGCTCGGCGAGCGCCTCAGCACGGCGCAGGTGGCGGGGAGCGCGATGATCCTCTCCGGCGTCGTCTTCCTCCGCCTCCACGAGCGGTCAGCGCCCGCTCGAACCTGAGCCCCGCCGCGCGGCCGGCTCGCGCGTCGGGTTCGACCGCGGGTCTGCCAACCTGGCGCCTCCGCCGGCCACCGACTACGCCACGGCGGGCCGCCCGATGCGCCGGGGCGGGACTTGCCCCGGCGCGCCCGTCGCAACGCCATCCGTGCTCGGAGTGACCGACTGCGGTGGTGTTCGCTCGCTGGCACGCCGATTGCTGCGACGCCTGTCGCGCGGCGGGGCTCGTTCCCAGCCGCGCGACTGGAGGCGGAGATGGGATCGACGAGATTGCACGCCCGCAATGCCGTCCGTGGTCTGGCGACCGCGCTCGCGATCGTCGGAGTTGCCGTCTGTACCTCGGCCGGCGCAGGCGAGCTGGTGCGCGGCGTCCGCTACAAGCTCTCGGCCGGCGACCTCGCCAGCGGCGAGGCCGCGGCCGAGGACTACCGACGCACGGCGGGCGTCGACCCCGAGTACCTCGACGCCGTCGGCTGGCTCGCGCGCGGCGCGCTGATGCTCGGGCGCTCGAACGAGGCGGCGGGCTACGTCGCCGAGCTGCGGCGCGAGATCCCGGTCGAGAAGCCGGAGCTGTTGATCCCGCTCGGCGCGGCGATCGAGGTGGAGGCGAGGCTCCGCGCCGCCCGCGAGGGACGCGGCGATGCGCTTCGCTTCCTCCGGGGCGAGCTCGCCAAGGCGTCCGACGTCGCGCTGCGCTCGCGGATCAGCAAGAACGTCAACCTGCTCTCGCTCGAGGGACAGCCCGCGCCCGAGATCGGGTACGCCGACGCGCTCGGCGCGGCGCGGCCCCGCCTCGCCGACCTCCGGGGCGCGCCGGTGCTCCTCTACCTCTGGGCGGAGGGCTGCGGCGACTGCCGGGCGCAGGCCGCGACGGTCGTGCGCATCGCGCAGAAGTACCGGCCGCTCGGTCTCAAGGTGGTCGCACCGACCCGTGCCTACGGCTTCGAGATCGACGGCAAGGCCGCAACGCCGGACGAGGAAAAGGCGCAGATCGCCAAGGTGTGGCGCGACGGCTACCCCGGCCTGGAAGACGTCCCAGCGCCGATCGACACCGAGACAATGGTCCGCTACGGCGTCTCGGCGACGCCGACCTTCGTGCTGATCGACCGCGGCGGCGTCGTCCGGCTCTACGCTCCCACCCGGCTTTCGGAGGCCGAGCTGTCGCGGCGGATCGAGGCGGTTCTCGCCGAGCCCTCGTAGCCGGCGCCGGCAAGGCGACGCAGATCCCAGTGTGCTCGCGGCTCGCCGCTCAGGCGGCGGCGAGGCGGGCGAGCCACTGCTCGCGCACGAACCCCCTGCCGAGCCTGAGGACGTGCTGCAGCCCTTCCTCGGCGAGGACGACGTAGGGCTGGATCCCGGTCGCGAGGGCCTCGGTCCGCGCCTCGTCGGCGCCGTCGTCCTCCACCACGATGCAGCGCATCGCCGGGTTGGCGCGCACGAATGCGGCGAGGCGGCCGTAGAAGGCGGCCTCGGCATGGCAGGATGTGGACGCGAGCAGGAGGTCCGGCGCCGCCGGCGGCAGCGCGTCGCCGTACGCCCGCACGTCGACCCACTCGCCGACGAACAGGCCGCGCAGGTAGGGGTGGTCGGCGGCGAGGACGGGCCGGTGGAGTGCCGCGCGCACCACCTGCTCGGTCGCCTGCCGGTCGGGGTCGAAGACGTAGTCGGCGCCGGCGCGGATCGCGTCCTGCTTCTCGGTGAGGAACGCCCCGGCGAAGAGGATCCGCCCCGGGAAACCGTTGCGGCGCAGGCCGGCGACGGTGTCGAGCCGCAGCTGGTGCGCGGCGATCGGCCCCTTGAGGATCAGCGCGACGTCGAACTTCCCGGCGGTCGCGCGCTCGACCATCTCCCAACGATGCACGACCGACTCGACGTGGAGATCCGGGTGGCGCTCGCCGAGCAGGCGCTCGGCCTCGTAGCGGTCGTCGAGCTCCCCGAAGACGACGATGCGGCCCGCCACGCTCAGTTCTCCCCGGCGATGAAGCGGTCGTACTCGCGCTCGAGCAGCTCGAAGTGGCGCGCCTCCTCCTTGGCGAGGAACTCGAACATCTTCTTCACGCCCGGGTCGGAGACGATCGCGGCGCACTTGAGGTAGAACTGGCGCGCCTTGTATTCGCGGTCCATCGCGATCTTCACCGCCTCCTCCGGCCGCGTGTTCTCGTTGACGCCGAATTCGCCCGTTCCGTTCATCGCGCCCCTCCTCGCTCGCAGCAGTCTAGCAAGCCCGCGCCGAGGACTGGCGCACCAGTCCACCGCGTCCCGCCGGCGCGCGGACTCAACACAGCCTGCGCCGCCGCACCGCCGCTCGCAGCTCGTCGCGGAAGTCCGGGTGGGCGACCGCGATCAGCTCCGCCGCCCGCTCGCGCAGCGACTTGCCGAACAGCGAGGCGACCCCGTACTCGGTGACGACGTAGTGGACGTCGGCGCGGGTGGTGACGACGCCGGAGCCCTCGGCGAGCACGTCGCAGACGCGGGACACCGCACCGCCCCTGGCCGTCGACGGCAGGGCGATCACCGGCTTGCCGCCGCGCGAGCGCGCCGCGCCGCGGATGAAGTCGAGCTGACCGCCGAAGCCGGAGTAGATCGAGCGCCCGATCGAGTCCGCGCACACCTGCCCCGTGATGTCGATCGAGAGCGCCGAGTTGATCGCCACCATGCGGTCGTTCTGCGCCACCACGAACGGGTCGTTGACGTAGTCCGAGGGGTGGAACTCGAGGAACGGGTTGTTGTCGATGAACTCGAACGAGCGCCGGCCGCCGAGCACGAACGCCGCCACGGTCTTGCCCCGGTGGAGCGACTTGGCGGCGTTGGTGACCACGCCGCTCTCCACCAGCCCGACCAGCCCGTCGCCGAACAGCTCGGTGTGGATGCCGAGGTCGCGCTTGTCGCCGAGCGCGAGGAGCACGGCGTCGGGGATCTCGCCGATCCCCATCTGCAGCGTCGCGCCGTCCTCGATCAGCGAGGCGATGTGCTCGCCGATCGCCCGCGCCGCCGGGCCAACCTCGGCGGCGACCGGCAGCTCGAGCGGCGGGCGGTCGACCTCCACCACCGCGGTGAGCTTCGACACGTGGACGAACGCGTCGCCGAGGGCGCGCGGCATCCCCCGGTTGACCAGCGCGATCACCGTCCGCGCCCGCTCCGCGGCGGCCTTGGTGCAGCCGACCTCGACGCCGAACGAGCAGAAGCCGTGCTCGTCGGGCGGCGAGAGGTGGACGAACGCGACGTCGATCGGCAGCTCCCCGGAGGTCATCAGGCGCGGGATCTGGTGGAGATGGACCGGGACGAAGTCCGCCCTCCCCTCGTTCACCGCGTCGCGCACGTTGGGGCCGACGAACAGCGCACGGTGGCGGAACGAGCCGGCCAGGTCCGGCTTGACATACGGCGCGTCGCCGATTGTGAGAATGTGCACAAGCTCGACGCCCTCGAGCTCGCTCGCGCGCGCCACCAGCGCGTCGATCAGCTCGGTCGGCGTGCTGCACCCGCTCGCGAGCCAGACCCGGTCGCCGGAGCGCACCGACGCAACGGCCTCGGACGCCGTCGCCACGCGCGCGCGGTACGCGTCGGCCCATTGCATCGGCTAGTCTCCGCTCCCGGCCCACGGCCTGGGCGCGAATTCGACGCCGAATGCGACGGCGAGCGGCTCGCGCGGGCAGCGCCCGCGGTGGAGATAGGTGCCGCGCTGCAGGTCGCGGCTCCCGAGCAGGGCCTGCTCGACGCCCTTCTCGACGATCGCGAGCAGGTACGGAAGCAGCGCGTTGGTGAGCGCCGCGGTCGAGGAGCGCGCCGCCACCGACGGCAGGTTCGGCACGCAGAAGTGGACGATGCCGTCGACCTCGTAGGTGGGCGCGGGGAACGACGTGGGCGAGGAGGTCTCGAGGCAGCCGCCCATGTCGATCGAGAGATCCATCACGACGCTGCGCGGCTTCATCAGGCCGAGCATCGCCCGCGTCACCAGCAGCGGGGCGCGCTCGCCGTGCACCGCGACCGCGGCGA
This sequence comes from Thermoanaerobaculaceae bacterium, assembly GCA_035517415.1. GTDB lineage: Bacteria > Acidobacteriota > Thermoanaerobaculia > Thermoanaerobaculales > Thermoanaerobaculaceae > DATIYW01. Next base: position 1,087 of record DATIYW010000041.1, on the reverse strand, counting down.
GGAAGAGGTCCGCGAACGAAAGCGCCTTCTCGATGTTCGGCCGCGTCGCGAGCATCGTCGGCACGGCGACGCCGAGGTGCTCGATGGCGTAGCGGAGGTGCTCGACGCTGCGGTCGAGCAGCATCACCTGCGCGCCCATGCCGAGCGCCGCGTGCGCCGCCGCCCGGCCGAGCACGCCCGCGCCGAGGATGACGAGGCTGGCGGCCGGGATCCCGGGCGCCCCGCCGAGGAGGATGCCCTTGCCGCCGAACTCGTTGAGGAGCAGGCCGGAGCCGATCGTGAGCGCGAGCCGCCCGGCGATCTCCGACATCGAGGTGAGCACCGGCGCCCCTCCGGCCGCGTCCTCGATCGCCTCCATGCCGATCGCCGTAACGCCGGTCGCCGCGAGCCTGCGGAAGTCGTCCGGCCGCGCGGTGGGGAGCGCCCAGAACGCGATCACCGCCTGCTCGGAGCGGATCAGCTCGTAGCGGTCCGGCTGCGGCGCGCCGATCGTCAGCACCAGCTCGCCGCGCCCGAACACCTCGAGCGGGCTGTAGACGATGGTCGCGCCGGCGCTCTGGTAGTCGGCGTCCGAGAACCCCGCCGCCACGCCGGCCCCGGTCTGCACCCACACCCGCGCGCCGGCGCCGGCGAGCGCCCGCACCCCCGCGGGGGCCAGCGCGACCCGGTGCTCGTGGGCGCTCGTCTCCTTGGGAATGCCGATTTCCATTGGAGTTTCTCCTGAGTCGGATTGTACGTTGCGCGCCTTGCCGGCGCTACCACTTTGGCACGCGCCGGGCCACCGCAACGCTCCGTCACGCCGACGCCTCCGCAGGGGTCGCCGTCACGCGAGCGCGCGGATCGCCGCCGCCATCGCGGCGCTGACGGGCCAGCGGCGCTCGAGGAACGCGAGGATCGCGCGCGCCGCCTCGGGCGTCCGCGCGTAGCCGGGCAGGAAGCGCTCCAGTTCGGCCGCCAGCGCCGGCGAGCGCCGCTCGAATCGCCGCGCGGCGTTGAACGGATCTCGCTGCGCGAGCGCCGCCTCCTGGCCCTGGTCCGCGAGCCGAAGCGTCAGCTCGACCGCCGTTCCCTGCACCAGCCGCATCGC
>DATIYW010000040.1:0-7950 GCA_035517415.1 Thermoanaerobaculaceae bacterium | reverse complement strand
CCGAGACGCCCTCGGTGAACGGCTTCAGCTTCTTCTTGTCGATGTCGTAGCTGAACATCGTGGCATCGGGCTCGCCTTCCGCGAACAGCGGCGGCTGCTCCTCCATGCCCTTGATCGGGGAGGACAGGAAGTACACGAACTTGGCCGTGGCGCCCAGGTTGACGTAGCGCCCGCGCTCGACGTTGGGCAGCTCGAGGTAGCGGTCCGCCAGGCCGTCGAAGTCGATTTCGACCGGCTCGGGCGGCTTCTCGGCCTTTTCGTCCTTTTTCGCCTCCTTGCCCTCGGGTTTCTTCTCGTCGGCCTTCGCGTCGCCCTTCTTGCCTTCGGCCTTGGCCTTCTCGTCCTTGGCCTTCTCGTCCTTCTTCTCCGCCTCGGGCAGCCCCTTGGCGTCCGCGAACGGGTTGGCGACGTCCTTGCGCAACAGGACCATGAACGGCTGGACGTTCTTCGCTTCGATCACGTTGACGTCGTTGGAGTCGAGCACCGGGTTGGTGGCGCGGGAAGAGAGGAAGTACAGGTAGCGTCCCTGCGGATCCCACGCCGGCGAGTAGTCGTTGGTGAACTCGCCCGTGACGCGGTGCGCCTTGCCGTCCTTGGTGTCGTAGACGAACACCGAGGAATAGTCGTTGCGCGCGCTCTTCGAGTAGGCGAGCCAGCGGCCGTCCGGGCTCCAGGTGTAATCGCGGATTGCCGCCTGGTCGCTGTGGTCCGCGACCTTGGGGGCGCCGCCTTCGGCTGGGATCACGTAGAGCGTCTGGGTCTGGTCGGAGTAGGCGATCAGCTTGCCGTCGGGCGACCAGATCGGCGCGTAGTGGTAGCCGCTCGTGCCGGCGGGCATGACGACCTTCGGCTCTCCCCGGCCCCAGGAGTCGACGGTGCGGATCTCCTCTTCCCCCGGCGCGTCGGTCACGTAGACCAGGCGCTTGCCGTCGGGGGAAAAGCTGGCCCAGCTCTCGCGCGCGCCCGACCCATGAGTCACCGGCATGGTCGGACCGTCCTTGACCGGGATCGTGAAGACCTCGCCGCGCGTCGTCACGGCGATGCGGTCGCCCTTGGGCGCGAGGTCGGCCCAGCTGAGCGTCTTCGCAGCTTCAGGGTAGCGCTCGCGGGTGAGAACGGCGTCGCTCGGAAGGTCGACGTTGACCTTGCGCACCGATCCGTCCGCGGCGTTGAATACCTCGATATCTGCGCCGAGCGTGAAGGCGATCCGCCCGTCGCGGCTCATCGCCGGCCAGCGCGCGTCCCAGTCCTTGAAGTCGGTGTGGCGGCGGCGGTCGGAGCCGTCGGGGCGCATCGACCAGATGTTGTTGGTGCCGCCCTCGTCGCAGAGGAAGTAGATGCGGCCGCCGTGCCACATCGGGAACTCCTGGGGCCCGGCGAAGTCGCCGATCTTCTTGAAGTCCGCCCTGTCGGGGTGGCCGACCCAGATGTCGCTCGCCATGCCGCCGCGGTAGCGCTTCCAGGTGCGGCCCTCGGAGGTGACCCGGTTGAACGCCCACATCCCCGAGTCGGGGTCGATGTCGATTCGCGCCGCCCAACCGATCGGCAGCTTCTCCGGGTCCGACCCGTCGGTGCCGACCGCGAACAGCTCCCAGGCCTGCGGGTTCTCCGCCCGGCTGCGGAAGAGGACCTTCTTGCCGTCCGGCGTCCAACCGACCACCTGGTCGGGACCGGGATGCCAGGTCAGGCGGCGCGGCTCGCCGCCCTCCGACGGGATCACGAAGACGTCCTGATTGCCGTCGTACTCGCCGGTGAACGCGATCCACTTGCCGTCCGGCGAGAAGCGGGGGAAGTACTCGGTGCCGGGGTGGGTGGTGAGACGGCGGGCGATGCCGCCCGTGTCGGCCACGACCCAAAGATCGCCCTCGGCGGTGAACACGATGCGGCTGCCGTTGATGTCCGGAAAGCGGAAGTACCCGGGCGCCGCGCTTCCGGACGCCGCCCACCCCAGCGCCAGCAGGCACACGAACACCGCCAGGAAGCCCCTCGTTCGAGATGTCATGGCCGGTTTCCTCCCAGGAAGGTCGTCGACATTCGGGCAAGTCTACGTGACGCCGGGCGGCGAGGTTTCGGCTCGCGCGCGGCGCCGCGCGCACGTCATCCGGTGAGGGCACAGACCACCGGAGCGCACTCCACAACGGGGTCAGGCGGCCTTCTTCGCCATGAACGGCGCCATCTCGGCGCGGCACCCCTCCAGGCCGGCCTGGAAGGCGGCGTTGCCGGCCATTGCCGCGACCACGGCGCGGGCCAGCACCCGCCCGGCTTCGAGGTCGGTGGGGAAGTGGACGCCGCCGAGCACGCGACCCCAGGCGGCGCGGTCCGCCCAGGCGAACAGCGCGTCGCGCCGCTCCGGGAACAGCCGCGCGAGCACCTCGGCGCGGGCGTAGATGGCGGAGGCGTGGCCGCTCGGGTACGAGCCGCCCGACGGCAGGTGCACGCAGGGCCTGATCTCCGGATCGACCCTGGGGGGGCGCGGCCGGCCGAACGCGCCCTTCGCGGTCCCGACCACGCCGCGCACGTCGTCCTCGACCAGCTCGACGAAGCGCTGGGTCTCGGGCAGGTTGCGCGCCGAGAACCACGGCCCGAGCACGTCGGCGAAGTCGAACACGTCGCCGCCGGCGATGCGCTTGGCCCAGTCGACCTCGGCCGGGGTGCGCCACGCCTGCGCCTGGCGCACCGCCTCGAGGTCGGCGCGGCCGGCGATCGAGTCGGCGGCCGGCGGCGCCGGCAGCAGCGTCGCGGCGTCGACCGCACCGGCGGCGAGGAAGTGCCCGCCCGCGGACAGCGTCGGGGCGGAGACGGTCGGGCGGACGGCGAGCCACGCGGCGGCGGCCACCACCACCGCGAGAGAAGGGACGATCGCGCGATTGGCCCTGCCCGTCATCGAGGCTCTGCGCCCGACAGCTTAGCGCGGACGCGCCCGCGCCGGGGCCGATGCTAGACTCCGGCGATGCCCGCGGCGACGCCGACCCAGGCCGAGTCCGCCCCGCCGCCGGGCGCCGATCCCCCTGGCGCCGCACCGCCGCGAGAGCGCGCCGCGGTGCTCGCCGCCGCCTGCGCCGCCGCGTTCCTCGCGCCGTTCATGGGATCCGCGATCAACGTCGCGATCCCGACGATCGGCGCCGAGATGCACGCCTCCGCGGTGACGCTGAACTGGGTCGTCACGTCGTTCCTGGTCGCCTCCGCCGCGCTGCTCCTGCCGTTCGGCCGCGCCGGCGACCTGTGGGGGCGCAAGCGCGTCTTCGTCGCCGGCATGCTCGTCAACGCCGGCGCCTCGGCGGCGAGCGCGCTCGCCCGGACGCCTGCCGTGCTGGTCGCGTGCCGCATCGTCCACGGCGCCGGCGCGGCGATGGGGTTCGCCACGGCGATCGCGATCCTCACCAGCGTGTTCCCCGCCCGCGAGCGCGGCCGCGTGCTCGGCATCAGCTCCGCCGCGACCTACACCGGACTGTCGCTCGGCCCGGTCCTCGGCGGCCTGCTCACCCAGCACCTGGGCTGGCGCAGCATTTTCCTCGTCAACGGCGCCGTCGCGCTCGCGGTCGCGGCGATCGCCGTGGCGGCGGTGCGCGGCGAGTGGTTCGGCGCCCGCGGCGAGCGCTTCGACGCGCCGGGCGCGGCGCTCTCGGCGTGCGGCCTGGCGCTGCTGATGGCGGGGATCTCCGCGCTCCGCAGCCATCCCGCCGCCCGCTTCGCGGTGCTCGCCGGCGCCGCCGCGATCGCCGCTTTCGTCGTCCGCGAGCTGCGCGCCGGGCATCCCCTGCTCGACCTCAGGATTTTCCGCAACCTCACGTTCGCGTTCTCCAACCTCGCCGCCCTGATCAACTACGCCTCGACGTTCGCGGTCAGCTTCCTGCTCTCGCTCTACCTCCAGTCGGTGCGCGGGCTCGAGCCGCAGGCCGCCGGACTGGTCCTGCTCGCGCAACCGCTCGTGATGGCGCTGCTCTCGCCGCTGGCGGGGCGGCTCTCCGACCGCGTCGAGCCGCGCCTTGTCGCCACCGCCGGGATGGCGCTGACGAGCGCCGGCCTCGCCACCTTCGTCACGGTTGGCGCGGCGACGGCGATCTGGGTCGTGGTGGCGGAGCTGATGCTGGTCGGCCTCGGTTTCGCGCTCTTCTCCTCGCCCAACACCAACGCGGTGATGAGCTCCATCGACCGCCGCTTCTACGGCGTCGGCTCGGCGACCCTCGGCACCATGCGGCTGGTCGGGCAGGCGATGTCGATGTCGCTGGCCGGCCTGATCTTCGCCGGCCGGATGGGGGCCCGCGGGATCGGCCGCGAGAGCGCCGGCCTGCTGCTCGGCAGCATCCACACCGCGTTCGCGCTCTCCGCCGCGCTCTGCCTCCTCGGCGTGTTCGCCTCGGCGGCGCGGGGCCGCGTGGCGCGTCACGACCGCGAGGCGGCGACCCGCACCGGCTAGCCGGCTCGGACGCCGGTCCGGCCCCGGCGCGGCCGGGAGCGGGCCGGCTGGTACCATCGCGCCATGACCAAGCCTCAGGTCGCGGTGCTCGGCGTGCCGATGGACCTCGGCCAGTCCCGGCGCGGCGTCGACATGGGGCCGAGCGCGCTGCGCTACACCGGCTTCGAGGCGTCGCTCGCGGCGCTCGGCTACGAGGTGCTCGACCTCGGCGACGTCCGCGTCCCGGTCGCGGAGAGCCTGCACGGCGGCGACCCGCTCGCCAAGGGCGGGATGGCGTACCTCGACGCGATCCGCCGCGCCTGCGAGGAGATCGTCAACGCGCTCCGCCTCCCGCCGGCCGGGGCGTTCCCGATCGTGCTCGGCGGCGACCACTCGGTCGCGATGGGGTCGGTGCCGGGCGCCTCCCGCGGCGAGCGCGTCGGCGTGATCTGGGTCGACGCGCACACCGACTTCAACACCGCCGAGACCTCGCCCTCCCGCAACATCCACGGCATGCCGCTGGCGGCGCTGTGCGGCCTCGGCGACCCGCGCCTGGTCGACATCGCCTGGAAGGGAGCCAAGGTCCGCCCCGAGGACGTGGTGATGCTCGGCATCCGCTCGGTCGACCGCGGCGAGCGCGACCTGGTCCGGCAGGCCGGCATCGCCGTCTACACGATGAAGGAGGTCGACCGACTCGGCATCCCGCGCATCGCCGAGGAGGTCGTCGCGCGCCTCAAGCCGCTGTCGCGGGTACACGTCTCGCTCGACGCCGACGTGCTCGACCCGGAGATCGCCCCGGGCGTCGGCACGCCGATCCCGGGCGGGCTCACCTACCGCGAGGCGCACCTGCTGATGGAGCTGCTCGCCGACGCGGGGATCGTCACCAGCCTCGACCTGGTCGAGGTCAACCCGATCCTCGACCGCGAGAACCGCACCGCGGTGATGATGGTGGAGCTGGCGGCGAGCCTGCTCGGCCGCCGCATCCTCTGAACCCTCACCCGCTCAGTCGCGGGGCGGCAGCCGGAGCGCGGCGCGGCGCTCCTCGAGCTCCTCGAGCGTCCGCGGCCAGTCGTCCTTGAGCAGCCGCGAGAGGGCGCGGTCGGCGAGCAGCTTCCCGCCGGTCTGGCAGCGCGGACAGTAGTTCGCCTCGTTGTCGGCGTAGACGACGCGCTGCACCGCCGTGCCGCACACCGGGCACGGCTGGCCGTACCGGCCGTGGACCGCCATCCCCTCGCGGAACGCCGTCACCTTCTCGGGGAAGCCGCCGCCCGCCTCCGTGCGCAGGCGATCGGTCCATTCGGTGAGGACGCCGACGGTCGCGCGCTGCAGCCGCTCGGTCTCCTCGCCGGTCATCCTGGAGGTGAGCCTCGCCGGCGAGAGCTGCGCGCGGTGGAGGATCTCGTCCGAGTACGCATTGCCGATGCCGGAGAACAGCCGCGGATCGGTGAGGGCGCGCTTCAAGGTGTGGTTCTCCCGCCCCAGCGCCGCGGAGAACGCAGCCGGCGTCGCGGCGAGCACCTCGAGCCCGCCGCGGTCGAGCTCCGCGAGCGCGCGGGCGCCGCCGACGACGTGGAGCGAGGCGCGCTTCTTGCGGCTCGCCTCGGTCAGCAGCAGCGTCCCGCTGGGGAAATCGAACGCCGCCAAGCCCACCCTTCCTGGCACCTTCGCCGCCGGCGCACCCCAATGGAGCCGGCCGGCGATCATCAGATGGACGACCAGGAACAGCTCGCCGTCGAGCTCCAGCACGATCCGCTTGCCGAGGCGGGAGACGCCGCGCACGGTTCGGCCCTCCGCCGCGGCGAGCGGCGGGTCGACGGTACGGAGGAGGAACGGCGAGGCGAGCCGGACCCTCGTCAGCGGCAGGCCGACCACGCGGGCGGCGATCGCCTCGACGTAGACGACGATGTCGGGCAGCTCCGGCATGGCCGGGCGATCCTACCGCAGCGCGGCCGGTCGGGACTGCCGGCCGGAGCCCCGGCGGGCGCTCGGCTCCGCCGTCGGAGCTTGCCGGCGATGCGGCGACGGCCGATACTGCCTGTCAAATCGACACCGTGCGAGGTGACACGTGACGCGATCGGATCGCGACAGGGTTCTCCATTGCTCCATCTTGACGCTCGCCGCCGCCGCGATGGTTCGGCTCGCCGGCCCCGCCATCGCGGCCGCCGACGACAGCGAGCAGCGCGGCGTGGCGCTGGTGGCCCGCGCCACCCAGCTCGAGGCGCTGCGGTCGGCGGACAGCCCGCCGTTCCGCCTCCACGCCCACGTGAAGCTGCTCGGCCTCGTGGTCGGCACGCGGGAGGGCGACTACACGCTGACGTACGGCGGCCCGGGGCAGTGGAGCGAGCAGATCAGCTTCCCCGGCTACACCGAGTCGAACGGCCTGTGGGAGGGCAAGCACTGGCGCAAGCGGAGCTCGGTCGACCGGCCCTACCGCTTCGTCGAGGTGCTGCACCTGCTCGACCTGGAGCGGAACCTGCGGGTCCCGCCCGCGAGCCACGTGCTCAAGCTCTCGCAGCGTCAGGCCGCGGGGCAGCGGGATCTCTGCGTCGAGGTCGCGCCGACGCGCGACGTGTGGGAGCGCGAGCGCGAAAACACGGCGGCGATCGGCGAGCTGGCGCCGCGCAAGGACGCCAGCTACACGCTCTGCTTCGACGGCTCCTCCGGCGCGCTGCGCGAGGCGGAGTACTCGCTGCCGCTGCCGCGGTTTGTCTACGAGGGCTCGGTGCCGCTCGGGAACAAGGCCTTCCCGGAGCACCTGCGCTGCTTCGAGGGGAAGGACTTGGTGGTCGACGCCAACGTCGACCTGCTCACTCCCATCGAGTCGTACAACTCGGCCAGCGTCGCGCCTCCCGCCGGCGCCTCGTCGTGGCCCGCCTGCGAGACCCCCGACCCGCCCCGTCTGCTGGCGAAGAGCGAGGCCGACAACACTCACGCGAAGGCCAATCGGGTGTACGGCACGGTCGTCTTCCACGCCGAGGTGGGGACCGACGGCTCGCTGCACGGCCTCACTTCCGTCCAGAGCCGAGGGGCGGCGCTCGTCGGCGGCGTGGAGGACGCGGTGGCGAAGTGGCGCTACGCCCCCGCCCAGTGCCAGGGCACGCCGATCCCCTCCGAGATCTACCTGGCCTACACCTTCCTTCCGTGACCGGCTCGGTCTTGCCCGTCGGCAAAGAGAGCGGCCCGGGCGTCGCCGCCCGGGCCGGGAGGACTACCGTGGAGCGAGTGCTCTACCGCACGGTCGCTACTGCGCCGTGACGGTCACGTCGTCGATGTAGCAGTCGTTGCCGTAGGCCGACATGCCGAGGAAGCCGAGGTAGACCGTCTGCCCCTTGTAGGAGGACAGGTCGATCGTCACCTGCGTCCACCCGGTCGAGCCGGTGTAGCGGTTGACCGCCGTGCCGACGCTGGTCCACGTCGTGCCGTTGGTGGAGACCTGCGCCTGCACCTTGTCCGCGTAGGTCGAGTACCCGGTGTCGTGGTACATCCAGAACGTCAGCGTGACGGTGGTGTAGCTGCTCGCCACCGCAAACCCCGCCGTCCGGTAGTACCTGGTC
>DATIYW010000039.1:0-11027 GCA_035517415.1 Thermoanaerobaculaceae bacterium | reverse complement strand
ACTTGCGCGTGAAGCGCGTCTCGTACGTCGCGTCCTCGATGACCAGCGTCTTGAAGATCTCGTTCTCGCTCATGGCGTCAGAAGGGCGGCACGCCGTGCTTCTTGGCGGGCCGCGACTCGCTCTTGCGCGACGAGATCGCGATCGAGTGGATGAGGTAGTCGCGCGTCTCGCGCGGCGTGATCACCGCGTCGATGTGGCCGTTGGCGGCGGCGATGTAGGGGTTGGCGAACTTCTCGGTGTACTCCGCGACCTTGGCCCTGCGCATCGCGTCGGGGTCGGCCGCGGCGGCGATCTCGCCCTTGAAGATGATGTTGGCCGCGCCCTCCGGGCCCATCACCGCGATCTCGGCGGTCGGCCAGGCGAACACGAAGTCCGCGCCAAGGTGGCGCGAGCACATCGCGATGTAGCCGCCTCCGTAGGCCTTGCGCAGGATCACGGTGAGCTTCGGCACGGTCGCCTCGGAGTAGGCGTAGAGCACCTTGGCGCCGTGGCGGATCACGCCGGCGTGCTCCTGGTCGACGCCCGGGAGGTAGCCGGGGAGGTCGACGAAGGTGACCAGCGGGATGTTGAACGCGTCGCAGAAGCGGATGAAGCGCGCCGCCTTATCGGACGAGTCGACGTCGAGCACGCCGGCGAGCACGAGCGGCTGGTTGGCGACCACGCCGACGGTCTCGCCCGCCAACCGCGCGAAGCCGACGACGAGGTTGGCCGCCCAGTATTTCTGGATCTCGAAGAAGTCGGAGTCGTCGCAGGTGGCGCGGATCACGTCGCGTACGTCGTAGGGCCGGGTCGGCTCGGACGGGATGATCGTCTCGACGTCGTACTCCGGCCGCGGCCCAAGCGCCGGGTAGGGGTCGGCCTTCTTGCGGTTGTTCCACGGGATGAAGGTGACCAGCTTCTTGATCTGCTCGAAGCACTCCGCCTCGGACTCGGCGTAGAAGTGGGCGTTGCCGGAGATCTCGGTCTGCACCCGCGCGCCGCCCAGCTCCTCCATCGAGATCTCCTCGCCCAGCACGGTCTTGATCACCTCCGGGCCGGTGATGAACATCTTGGAGATCTTGTCGACGACGAAGACGAAGTCGGTGAGCGCCGGCGAGTAGACCGCGCCGCCGGCGCACGGCCCAAGGATCACGGAGATCTGCGGGATCACACCCGAGGCGAGCGTGTTGCGGTAGAAGATCTCGCCGTAGCCGGCCAGCGAGTTGACCCCCTCCTGGATGCGCGCCCCGCCCGAGTCGTTGATGCCGATCAGCGGGATGCCGAGCTTCATCGCGTGATCCATGATCTTCGTGACCTTGCGGGCGTGGGCGAGCCCCAACGAGCCGCCGGCGACGGTGAAGTCCTGGGCGAAGATGCACACCGGGTGGCCGAGGATCAGCCCGGTGCCGGTGATCACGCCGTCGGCGGCGAGCTGCTTGCGGTCCATCCCGAAGTCGACGCACTTGTGCTCGACGAACAGGTCGTACTCGTGGAAGCTGTCGGAGTCGAGGAGGAACTTGATGCGCTCGCGGGCCGGCAGCTTGCCGAGCGACACCTGCTTCTCGATCGCCTTGGCGCCGCCGCCGCCGATCGCGGTCTCCTTGCGGTTGAAGAACTCACGCAGCTTGCTTCGCAGGGACATGGCCGGGTTCCTCTTTCGCCGGCGGCGCGGCCCGTGCCGCTCCGGCCGTGCGTCGCGCCGTCGCGGGCGGCGGCGATCGAATCCTCGTCCCGGCCGCCCGCTGTTGCGATTGCGCACTTTAGCACAAGCCGGATCGAGGTCGCGCGGGTTCGGCGCGCCGATTGGTAGAATTCACCTTTGGACCGCCCGTGTCCGGCCCGATCCCCTCCCCCGCCGCACCGCCTTTCTACGCCGCCGCCCGTACGCTCGCGGAGTACGTCGAGCTGTGCCTGGCGCGCCACGCCGGCAACCTCTTCCTCGCCGAGCTGGGTGGCGGGTCGGTCACCTACGGCGAGGCGCGCGAGCGGGTCGCCGAGCTCCGGCAGAGTCTGCGGCGGGCGGGCGTCCGGCCCGGCGACAAGGTCGCGCTGCTCGGCGCCAACTCGATCCACTGGGCGCTCGTCTACCTCGCCGTCGTCACCTACGGCGCGGTCGCGGTGCCGATCCTCGCCGAGTTCCCGCCCGCGAGCGTCCACAACATCATCGCCGCCTCCGACGCCAAGGTGCTGTACGTCGCCGCGCCGATGCTCGAGAAGGTCGCCGGCGGCACCTTCCCCGCGCTCGTCCGCACCTTCCTGCTCGAGGACTTCAAGCCGCTCGAGCTGGGCGGCATCCCCGACCTGCTGCGGCAGGTCCAGGCCAAGGTCGACATCCTGCGCGAGCGCGCCGGCCAGTTCCTCACCGAGCACCACCTGCCGGGCGCGCCGCAGGCGTACGCGCCGCGCCCGGAGGACCTCGCCGCGATCGTCTACACCTCCGGCACCACCGGCCACTCCAAGGGCGTGATGCTCACCCAGGGCAACATCGTCACCGACGTGATCGCGGCGGTGCGCTTCGTCGCCATCTCGCCGGCCGACCGCTTCCTCTCGCTGCTGCCGCTCGCCCACACCTACGAGTGCAGCTGCGGCTTCCTCGGCCCGATGTCGGGCGGGTCGTCGATCCACTACCTGCTGCAGAAGCCCTCGCCGAGCGTGCTGCAGCGCGCGTTCGAGGCGGTCCGGCCGACGCTGGTGTTCGCCGTGCCGCTGATCATCGAGAAGATCTACCGCAAGAAGGTGCGCCCGAAGATCGAGGGGCGCTTCCTCACCCGCACGCTCACCCGCCTGCCGGGGGTCCGCCCCGCCGTCCACCGCAAGGCAGTGCGCCAGCTGCTCGCCGCGTTCGGCGGCTCGCTGCGCCAGATGGGGTTCGGCGGGGCGCCGCTCTCGCCGGACGTGGAGCGCTTCATGCGCGAGGGCGGCTTCCCCTACTTCGTCGGCTACGGGATGACCGAGTGCGCGCCGCTGATCGCCGGCTGCGGCCTCGGCGAGACGCGGCCGGGGAGCTGCGGCACCCCGGTGGCCGGGATCGAGCTGCGCATCGCCGAGGCCGACGCGGCGAGCGGGGTCGGCGAGGTCCAGGTGCGCGGCCCGATGGTGTCGCCGGGCTACTACAAGAACGCCGAGGCGACCGCGGCGGCGTTCACCCTCGACGGCTGGCTGCGTACCGGCGACCTCGGCGCGCTCGACCGCGACGGCTACCTCCACCTCCGCGGCCGCTCCAAGAACCTGATCCTCGGGCCGTCGGGCGAGAACATCTATCCGGAGGAGATCGAGCACCTGCTCGAGCAGTCGCCGTGGGTGGTGGAGTCGCTGGTGGTCAAGCGCGACGCGGGGCTGGTCGCGCTGATCCTCCCCGACACCGAGGGCCTCACGCGCGAGCTGGGGCTGCGGCGGCGCGCCGAGGGCGAGGGCAAGGCCGCGCTCGCGGCGGTCTTCCGCGCCCTCCTCGTCGAGGTCAACGCCCAGCTCCCGGCGTTCTCCAAGCTCGCCGCGTTCAGCCTGGTGGACGGCGAGTTCGCCAAGACGCCGACCGAGAAGATCAAGCGCCACCTCTACGGCTGAGCCGCGCCGGTGCGTGGTACGCTCGACGCTGCAGCGTCCAACAGGCGGAAAGGGGCGAGCGGGGCCATGCACGTCGAGACGTTCTTCAGCCAGGCGGAGCGGCAGGAGGTCGAGGACGCGGTCCGCGCCGCGGAGAAGCGGAGCGCGGGCGAGATCGTCCCCTTCGTCGTCGCCCGTTCCGACCACTACGAGGCGGCGGCGTGGAAGGGCGCCCTCGCCGGCGCGCTTCTCGCCGCGCTGGCGGCGGCGTTGCTGCGCCAGTTCGCCGACGTCTGGGGCGGCGCCACGCCGCTGTGGATCGTCGCGCCGACGATGCTCGGCGCCGGGCTTGGCTACCTCGCCGCGGCGCTCGTGGCGCCGCTCAAGCGCTGGCTCGCCACCCCGCACGTCCTCGACCATCACGTGCACCAGCGGGCGGCCGCCGCGTTCCTCGAGCGCCAGGTGTTCGCCACCCGCGAGCGCACCGGCGTCCTGATCTTCCTCTCGCTGTTCGAGCGCCGCGTCGTCGTCCTCGCCGACTCCGGCATCGGCGCCAAGGTCGAGCAGGCGGAGTGGGACGGCATCGTCGCCGAGATCGTCGCCGGGATCCGCTCCGGCCGGCCGGGCAAGGCGCTCGGCGACGCCGTGCGCCGCTGCGGCGAGCTGCTCGCGCGGCACGGTCTCGCGGCGCGCGCCGACGACGTCGACGAGCTCCCCGACCAGCTCCAGATGCGGGAGGAGTGAGCGGTGCGACGCGGCGGGAAGCGCACGCTCCGATCGCCGCGCGCCGCGGCGCTGCTGGCGGCGGCGTTCGCCGTCATCGCCGCGCCCGGCGGCGCTCGCGAAGTTCCCTACCTCTCGGGCCACGTCAACGACACCGCGGGCCTCCTCGCCCCCGACGTCCGCGACCGGATCGAGGGGAAGCTGATCGAGTTCGAGCGCGCGACCGGCGCGCAGGTCGCGGTGCTGACGATCGACAGCCTCGGCGGCGACCCGCTCGAGGACTACTCGATGAGGGTGGCGCAGACCTGGAAGCTCGGGCGCAAGGGCGTCGACGACGGCGTGCTCGTGCTGGTCGCCCGCGACGACCACAAGATGCGCATCGAGGTCGGCTACGGGCTGGAGGCCAAGCTGCCCGACGCGCTCTGCCGCCGCATCCTCGACAACGTGATGCGGCCGAGCTTCCGCGCCGGCGACTTCGGCGGCGGGATCGCGGCCGGCGTCGACGCGATCACCGGCACGCTCGAGGGCAAGGACGTGGTGCCGAAGAGCACGCCGCGCTCCGGCCAGAACCTCGGCCTTGGCGGGGCGCTCCTGTTCGGCGGCTTCCTCGTCCTCACGCTCACCCCGTTCATGGCCGTCGCCCTGTTCACCCGCGGCCCCATGGCGTGGTTCCTTTACGTGTTCCTCATGCCGTTTCTCGGCATCTTCCCTACCGCGCTGTTCGGCGCCCGCGCGCTCGCCGTGCTCGGCGCGTGGCTGGTCGGGTTCCCGTTCTTCAAGCTGTGGCTGCATTCCTCGGCGGGCGGCCAGGCGTTCGTCAAGGCGCACCCGGGCTGGCAGGCGGTGATGGCCTCGTCGGGCTCGTCCGGGCACGGCTGGAGCTCGGGGGGGGGCGGCTTCTCGAGCGGCGGCTTCTCCGGCGGCGGCGGGAGCTTCGGCGGGGGCGGCGCCTCGGGCGGCTGGTGAGGACGCGGGCGGGGCGCGTCCGCGGGCGCGGACGACTCAGCCGACGCTGCCGACCGGGCGTGGCTTGGCGAGGAGCCGGAAGTAGGCGTCGTCGTCGCCCGGGTCGTCCTTGCAGATCGTGCAGGTCGGGCACCAGAACACCGGCCGCTCGCGCTCGAACTGCGCCCGCAGCTGCGCCCGCCACGGCCCGTTCCAGATCTGCTCGAAGCTCATCTCGCGGAAGTTGCCGAGCGGCGCCCGCGCCCACAGCATGCAGGGCATCGCGTCGCCGTTGGCGGCGATCGCGATCCGCCGCTCGAGCGCGTGGCACACCGGCATGCCGGAGAGGTCCACCTTGAGGCCGGGCGCGTTGTCGCTGAGGATCACCAGCGGCACCGCGGCGGCGCGGCACACCTCGGCGCACTCGAGCAGCACCGCGCGCAGCTCCTCGCCGAGCGCGCGCAGCTGCCGCTCCTCCAGCCCGATCTCGGGCAGCAGGTAGGTCTCGCGCACCTCGACCTCGCCCGCGCCCCACGAGATCGCCGTGCGGACCGCCTCCGCCGCGCCGCGGAAGTTGTCCTGCACCAGCGTGATGATGACGCGGAGGATGGGCCGGTGGGAGGCCGCCGCGAAGAACTCGCCGGCGCGCCGCATGTTCGCGACCAGCTTCTCCCACGACGCGCCGCGCCGGATCGTCTCGTAGGTGCCCTTGTCGCCGCCGTCGAGCGACACCGCGAGGCGCCACAGCCGCGCGTCGACGCACGCCTCGAGGTGCTCGTCGCGGAGCAGCTGCGCGTTGGTGACGAACTCCAGCCGCGGCACCTCGAACTGCCCGGCGAAGCGCAGGTAGCGGGAGAACTCCCGGTTCATCAGCGGCTCGGTCAGGCACGAGAGCGTGAGGTACTCCGCCCGCGGGAACACCTGGGTCGCGATCCTCTCGTACAGCTCCCACGGCATCACGTACTTCGGCAGCTGCCTGACGCGCGGGTCGGAGAACGTGCACATCAGGCAGCGCAGGTTGCACATGTTGGTGGTGTCGATGAAGACCTCGAGGGACCGCTCCGCCATGGGGCGGAGTATAGCGGTCGGGTCGCCGCCGTTCCCGCGTCGGGGCCGGGCGCCGCGGGCGCGCGCCACGCCTAGCCCGCGGCGCGGGGGACGGTCACCACTCGTCGGGGCCGGGCCGGCGGCGCTGCTCCTTGGCCCGCGAGCGCAGGCGCTTCGCCGCGACCCGGCGCTCCTTCGCGGCGCGCGGGGCGCGCGTCGGCCGGCGCGGCGCCGCGTCGGCGAGCGCCTCGCGCAGGAGCTCGACGAAGCGCGCGACCGCCGCGGCGCGGTTGGCCGACTGGGTGCGGTGGACCTGCGAGGTGACGCGCATCACGCCGTCGCGGCTGATCCGCGTCGCGAGGCGCTCGAGGATGCGTGCGCGCTGCTCCGCGGAGAGGCTCGGCGATCCGGTCACATCGAAATAGAGCGTCACCTTGGTCGCCACCTTGTTGACGTTCTGCCCGCCGGGCCCGCCGCTGCGCGACGCGGTCAGCGTCAGCTCGTCCTCGGGGATCGCCACCTCACTCGTGACCTCGACCATGCGAGGCCATCCTACCGCGGACGAAGCGCCGCGCCGGCGGACCGGCGCGGCTGGCGCGTTGGAAGGTCGTCGAGCCTCCCGACGGGGGCGGCGACCGCGCCCCGACCGGCGGGTCCCCAAGCGCCGGCTGCGCCGCCGGGCGGGTCATCTCACTCGCCGCCGCGGAGCTGGAACGTCACCGTCACCGTGAGGTACACGCTCACCGGCCGGCCGTCGAGCGTCGCCGGCCGGTAGCGCCACGTCCGGATCGCCTCGAGCGCCGCGTCCTCGCACCCGAATCCCAATCCCCGGAGCGCCCTCGCGTCCACCACGTTGCCGGACGTGTCGATCGTCGCCTGCACGATCACGGTGCCCTGCAGGCGCATCCGCCGCGCCGCCTCGGGGTAGGCGGGCGCCGGGTGGAAGATCGCCTCGGGCGCGATCACCCTGCCGCCGACGACGTGGATGACCTCGAGCTCCGGGGCGACCTCGGCGCCGCCACCCGGCCCACGCGGACCGTCGCCCTTGCCGGGCCCGTCGGCTCCGCCGGTGCCGGGGATCGTCCCCGGGATCGGCTCCGGACCGCTCGGCACCTCGGGCGGGCCCGGCTTCGCCGGCTCGTCCGGGACCGCGCTCGGCTGCACCGGGGCGGCGCTGTGTCGGGCCGGTCGATCCCGCTCCCGGCGCTTGCCGCTCTCCGCCGCGCTGCCGGCCGGGACCGGCACCTGGGGTGGGTGGTAGATGCTGACGACGGTGTAGGGCTCCGGCACCGGTGGGACGGCCCAGAGCTGCGCCGCGAGCACGACGCCGAACGCCAGCGCGTGAATGCCGAGTGCGAGCGGGAGGACGCCGATCGCGCGCCCGACCTCGCTCCGCGTCCGCGCCGCCACCAGGCTCTTCTCGAACATCGCCGCCTCCCTTCGCCCGGACTCGCCCGCTGCTGACCTTTAGACACGGCGCGCCGACGGCGCGAAACCGGTCGGGCGCGGGTACGATGGCGGGCGATGCCCGGAGATCGTCAGGCGCGGCGGCGGTCGGGGCGGCGATGAGGGTCGAGCGCACCGCCGAGTACCGCCACGTCGAGGAGCGCTCGCGCTTCCACGCGGTGGTGTTCCCCGCCGCGGGCGATGAGGAGGTCGCGGCGCGGGTGCGCGCGGCGCGGGCGGAGCACCGCAAGGCGAACCACCACTGCTGGGCGCTGCGTTGCCGCGGCGCCGCGGGCGCGCTGGTGGAGCGCGCGAAGGACGACGGCGAGGTCGGTCACCCCGGCCGGGTGCTGCTCGAGCTGCTGCGGCGTCACGAGCTGGAGGGCGCGCTGCTCGTCTCGCGCGTGTTCGGCGGGGTCAAGCTCGGCGTCGGCGGGGTCTCGCGCGCGTTCCGCGAGGCGGGCGCCGGGGCGATCGCGGTCCTTCTTTCGTCTTTGCGGACCCCGGACCCCGGACCTCGGACCCCGTCTTAGTCTTTCTGCTTCTCCAGCCACCGGTTGAACAGCCACATCGACAACGCCGAGAGCAGCCCGATCGTCATCAGGATCAGCCAGCCGCGGGCGTTGCGGCCGGGGTCCAGGTCGAGCAGCCCGTCGGCGCGGCGCGCCGCGCCGCTCGCCATCACCTCGTTGAAGATCACCGGGCCGACCAGCCCGCCGGTGAACGAGCCGATCGCGAGCGGCAGGTTGGCGTAGCCGAGGAACAGCCCCTCCTGGCCCTTGGGCGCGAGCGCGCCGACGTACTCGTACATCCGCGCCGAGGTGAACAGCTCGCCGAACGCCGCCGCGGCGATCGTCAGGACGACGAAGAGCGAGCCGAGCGGGATGCCGACCGCGGTCGCCGCGCGCAATCCGCCCGCGGCGTGGATGGGGATCAAGTTGAGCGCCATCGACAGCGAGATGATGACGATGCCGACGATGATCGAGCGGACCGGTTTGAGCTTGCCGAAGAGCTTGGTGACAAGGAGCTGGAACAGCACGATGGTGAGCGGGTTCGCCATCGTGTAGATGTCCATCGCGGGGTTGGTCTCGACCACCTTCTTGGCGTAGCGCGGGAGCACGTCGTAGACCTGGTAGTAGAGGAAGAAGAACCCCGAGATCACGGTCAGGAACAGCACGAACCGCCCGCTGCGAAGGACGCGGAACATGCCGACGACGATCTCCCGCACGCTGCGCCGCGGCCGCGCCGGGGCGCCGCCCGGCGCGGCCTCGACGTCGCGGTAGAACAGCAGCACGACGAAGAACGCCACCACCGCGCAGCCCATCGCCACCGCGTAGATCATCGCCAGGCTGGTGCGGGTGCGCACGAAGTACGAGATGCCGCGGCCGGTGAGCGAGCCGACGTTGACGACGACGTAGAAGATCGAGAAGGCGAGCGCGGCGCGTGCGCCGGCGACCTTCTGCGCCGTGCCGAGGATCGACGGCTTGACGAGCGAGCCGCCGACGCCGATCAGCACGATCGCCACCAGCGTCGGCGCCAGGGTCCAGGCGCCGGCGGTGAGCTCGCGCTCGATCACCGGCTTGAGCTGGGCGCCGCCGAACCACACCGGGTAGCCCATCAGGAAGTACCCGGCCGTGAGGAGGACGAACGCGCCGAGCAGCGCGCGGCGGAACCCGATCTGGTCGGCGATCGTGCCGGAGAGGATCGGCAGGAAGTAGATCAGCGTCCACAGCGCGCCGTTGAGGCGCGACGGCCAGTAATCGCCGAGCCCGAGCTGGCCGAGGTAGATGACGACGAAGCTCGCCATCGAGTAGTAGGCGGCGCGTTCGCACAGCTCGGTGAGGTTGGCGGTCCAGAAGACGCGCGGGAATCGTTGCGGCTGGGGGGTCCCCATCGGTTCGGCGCTCGCTTCCCGGCCGGAGGGCGGCCGCGGGCGAGTGTAGCAGCGGCGCCCGGAACCCGGCCGGCGTTGAGATCACGGCGATCGCGCCTCGACCGGCGCTCCGGCGCGACCGCGCGGTTCGGCTTGAATCGGGCATGCCCGGCTGGTACATTGACCGGTGAACCTCGAGTGAGGTGAGCCGATGCCGGAACCGCCCAGGCTGCAACGTCGCTTCCCTCGCGTCCCGTCGGAGAACGCCGTGCTGGTCAAGAAGATCGGCGACGACTCCTCGGAGGCGCTGGCGAAGACACGGGTGCTCGGCGGCGGCGGCTGCATGTTCGTCCACGGCGTCCCGCTGGGCGTCGGCTCGACCGTCGAGATGCTGATCTCGATGCCGCGCCAGGTGCTCAGGGTGCGGGCGCGAGTGGTCTACGAGCTCCCCGCGCGCCCTGGCGGCGTCGAGGTCGGGGTCGAGTTCGTCGACGTCGCGGAGGGCGACCGCGATGTGCTCGCCGCGTGGCTGGCGGGCCGCGCCGATACCGCCCAATCGTGAGCTGATCCTGACCTCGCGGGCGGGCTCGTGGCTCGCCGTGGCGCTGGCGCTCGCGGCCGTGGCGGTGCCGCGGGCGGTGAGCGCGCAGGCCGCGCCCGGGTCGATCGAGATCGGCGACAGCTTCGGCTAGTTCCTCGGCAATACCCTGGCCAAGGGCAGCAATCAGGAGTTCGACCACACGGTCGCCCTCGACGACCAGCAGTGCAACGGGTTCTGGGTCGGCGCGCAACTGAGCCGCGAGTGGGGCGTCGAGGTCGCGTTCCGGCGCAGCCCGACGGACATCGTCCGGCCCGCCGGCGGCGTCTTCCCCACCGAACCGAGGTTCGCCGGCATCGACTTCGGCACCCTCGACTCGACCTCTCTGCGCGTGTTCCGCCGCGGCAACTTCATCCCCTACCTCGCCGCCGGGCTCGCCGGCGTCAGCCCCGACATCAACCTCCCGGACCGCAGCGTGCGCCGCACCAACCGGATCGGCGCGGTCGTCGCCGCCGGCGCCCGCTTCTACGCCGCGCCCTGGGTCGGCGTCCGGATCGAGGCGCGCGAGCGTGCCACCTACCTCGGCACGCGCCGGCTCGGCCAGGACCAGGGCTGGGCGGACTCGGGACGCTGGCTCCGCAACACCGAGATGAGCGGGGGACTTCTCTTCAGCTTCGGCGGCCGGTAGCGAGGCGCGGCCGAGCGGCGCGTCCCGCCGCGGCGGTCGCGGTCACTGCAGGCCGCTGGCCGCGGACAGTCCGATCGGCGCGACGCCGGCAGCCAGCTCGCCGGTCGCGTCGCCGGGGGCGAGCGCGAGGCGGTACTCGCCGCCGCGCGACCGCGCTCGGTTCGCAGCGTCGAGGTCGGTCGCCGCCCGGTTGACCACGAGCGCGAACGAGCCCGCGCCCGTCGCGGGCGCACCCACGCCGATG
>DATIYW010000038.1:0-12201 GCA_035517415.1 Thermoanaerobaculaceae bacterium | reverse complement strand
CGGGCCCGGCGGGTCGTCCTCCCGGTAGGGGCGCGCGCTCCGGCCGTCGAACACGTAGTCGGTCGAGACCTGCACGAGCGTGGCGCCGACCTCGTTGGCCGCCGCCGCGAGGTGGCCGACGGCGGCGCCGTTGGCGGCCATCGCCGACTCGGGCTGGCTCTCGGCCGCGTCGACCGCGGTGAAGGCGGCGCAGTTGACGATCGCCTCCGGCAGGATGGTGTGCACGGCGGCGAGCACCGCGCCGCGGTCGGTGACGTCGAGCTCGGGGAGGTCGACGCCGAACATCTCGTGGCCGCGCCGCGGCGCCGCTCGCTCGAGCGCGCGGCCGAGCTGTCCCCTGCTCCCGGTGACCAGCAGCCTCACGCGGATCTCCGTCGGTCCTCGTTTCCGGACCCCGGACCTCGGACCCCGGACCCCGGCTTCACTTCAGCCGATCCCCGTACTGCTCCTCGTAATAGCGGCGGAACTCGCCGTCGTGGTCCTTGACCGGGCGCCACCAACCCTCGTGCTCGACGTACCACCGCACCGTGTCGGCGAGGCCCGCCTCGAACGCCACCTCCGGCCGCCAGCCGAGGCGGCGCAGCTTCGCCGCGTCGAGCGAGTAGCGCCGATCGTGCCCGGGCCGGTCCTGCACCGGGCGGATCAGGCTCTTCGGCTTGCCGAGGAGGCGCAGCACCTCGTGGGTGATGGCGATGTTCTCGCGCTCGTTGCCGCCGGCGACGTTGTAGACCTCGCCGGGGGCGCCGTGCTTGAGCAGGAAGAGGATCGCCCGGCAGTGGTCGGCGACGTGCAGCCAGTCGCGCACGTTGCGCCCGTCGCCGTAGAGCGGCAACGCCTCGTCGCGCAGCGCGTTCGTCACGAACAGCGGGATCAGCTTCTCGGGGTACTGGTACGGCCCGTAGTTGTTCGAGGCGCGCGTGATGATCACCGGCACCCGGTGCGTCGCCCAGTAGGCGTAGGCGAGCCGGTCGCCGCCGGCCTTCGACGCGGAGTACGGGTTGCGCGGGTTGAGCACGCTCTCCTCGGTGAACGAGCCGGACTCGATCGAGCCGTAGACCTCGTCGGTGGAGATCTGCACGAAGCGCTCGAGGCCGACGCGGCGCGCCTCCTCGAGCAGGACGAGGACGCCCTTGATGTCGGTGTCGATGAAGTGCCCGGCGCCGAGCAGCGAGCGGTCGACGTGCGTCTCGGCGGCGAAGTTGACCGCGAGCCGGCAGCCGCGCATCGCGTCCGCCACCGCCTCCGGGTCGCAGATGTCGCCCTTGACGAACCGGTAGCCGGGGTGCCCGGCCGCGTCCGCGAGGTTCTCCAGCCGCCCGGCGTATGTCAGCTTGTCGAGGTTGACGACCTCCCAGTCGGGGCGCGTCGCCATGACCAGGCGCACGAAGTTCGAGCCGATGAACCCGCAACCGCCGGTGACGAGGATCCGCGTTGGCATCATCCCTTCCCCATCGTCGCGCCGGCGCGGTCCTGGCCGCGCGCGACCGCTTCGCCGCTCGTGCTCATCGCTGCGCGAGCAGGCCGAGCAGGTAGTCGCCGTAGCCCGACTTCGCGAGCGGCTCCGCCAGCCGCCGCAGGCCTGCGTCGTCGATGAACCCCATCCGCCACGCGACCTCCTCCGGACAGGCGATCTTCAGTCCCTGGCGCTGCTCCACCACCTGGACGAAGTTCGAGGCCTGGAGCAGCGACTCGTGGGTCCCGGTGTCGAGCCACGCGGTGCCGCGCCCGAGCAGCTCGACGGTGAGCTCGCCCCGCTGCAGGTAGCGCCGGTTGACGTCGGTGATCTCCAGCTCGCCGCGCGGCGAGCGCTCCAGCGACTTCGCGATCCCGACCACCTGGCTGTCGTAGAAGTAGAGCCCGGTCACCGCGTAGTGCGAGCGCGGGTGCGCCGGCTTCTCCTCGAGCGAGACGGCGCGCCCGTCGCGGTCGAGCTCGACCACGCCGTAGCGCTCGGGGTCGCGCACCCAGTAGCCGAACACCGTCGCGCCGCGCTGGCGCACCGCCGCCGCCTGCAGCCGCTTGGCGAGACCGAACGCGTAGAAGATGTTGTCGCCGAGGATGAGACAGACCGCGTCGCCGCCGACGAACTCCTCGCCGATCAGGAACGCCTCGGCGAGCCCGCCCGGGGTCGGCTGCTGCGCGAACGAGAGCCGGATCCCCCACCGGCTGCCGTCGCCGAGCAGGCCGGCGAACAGCGGCGCGTCCTGGGGCGTCGTGATCACCAGCACGTCGCGGATCCCAGCCAGCATCAGCGTCGAGAGCGGGTAGTAGATCATCGGCTTGTCGTAGACCGGGACGAGCTGCTTCGACACCGCGAGCGTGATCGGGTGCAGGCGGGTGCCCGAGCCACCGGCGAGGATGATCCCCTTCATGACGGGTGTTGGCCTCCACGGGCGACGGCTGCGTCCCGCCATCGGCCCGGACCGCGGCCGCCGACCAGGTGAGACGAATCCGTTGGTGCGCCCGCCGCGTATTCTACACGCTGCGCGTTGCGACCACGGGCCGCACCGCTCGCGATGGAATAGACTGCGAGGTACCGGCCTTGTCCCGGTTGGCCGAGGAGGGCCCATGTCGAAGCCCCTGTCCGTCGCCACACCCCACGAACCGACCGCCATCTCCGAACGCGACTCGAACCTCATCCCCAACGGGGACGAGCAGGCCGCGATCACGAGCATCGCCGAGCACGTCGGGGCGATCCTCGACCTCCTCCACCTCGACCGCAGCGACCCCAACCTCGTCGGCACGCCGGAGCGCGTGGCGAAGATGTACCTCGAGATGTTCCACGGCCTGGTGGAGGGTGCCGAGCCGAAGATCACCACCTTCCCGAACGAGGAGAACTACCAGTCGATGGTGGTCGAGCGCGACGTCCCGTTCTACTCGATCTGCGCCCACCACCTGGTGCCGTTCTACGGTCACGCCCACATCGCCTACATCCCCAACCGCCGCATCGTCGGCCTCTCGAAGCTCCCCCGCATCCTCGAGTTCTACGCCAAGCGCCCGCAGCTCCAGGAGCGCCTCACCGAGCAGGTCGCGGACTACCTGTGGGCGAGCCTCTCCCCGCTCGGCGCGATGGTGGTGATCGAGGCGCGCCACCTCTGCGTCGAGATGCGGGGGGTGAAGAAGCCGGGCGCTCTGACCGTCACCTCGGCGATCCGCGGCTGCTTCGAGGACCGCAAGGTGCGCGGCGAGTTCTTGAGCTTCCTCGGACGGACCAAGGAGTGGTAGAGGCGGCGCTCGCCGGTCGGGTCGCGGCCGAGCTGCCGGGCTGGCGGCTCGAGGGGGAGGAGCTGGTCGGCGCCTGGAAGCTCCCGGACTTCGCCGCGGCGATCGCGGCCGCGGTCCGCGTCGGCGCTCTCGCCGAGCGCGCCGACCATCACCCGGAGATGCGCATCGGCTGGGGCCGCCTCGAGGTGCGGCTGACCACGCACAGCGCCAAGGCGCTCACCCGGCGGGACGTCGACCTCGCCGTGAAGGTCAGCGCCGCGCTGCAGGCCCCGACCGGCTGACGAGCGCGGCGCGCGGCGGGCGAGAGCCGCCGTACCCTTCTGTGTGCGCGATCGCGGGCTTAGGTGTCGACACGGACGAAGACGTAGACCTTGGCAGTGGCGGCCAGCGCGTCGCCCGAGACCTGGGTTTTCTGCCGCTCCTCGTACGGCTTGCCCGCCTTGACCTTGAACGAGTCAAGCGTGAGCCGCTCGAGGTTGTGCCCGTCGGCGTCCTCGAGCAGCAGCACCATCGTCAGCGTGGCCTTCTTGTCGCCCGCGTTGGTACCGGTGAACAGTGTCTCGCACTTCACCTTCGCGCCCGGTTTCACCTCGTCGAGCGCACTCAGCGTCACCGCGTCGAAGCGGACGCCGAGCACCTCGACGCGGAGCTGGATCGGCCGTCCGAGGCCGAACGCGTATTCGGCCTGGAACGGATTCTCCCCGGGGGCATAGCCGGTCGGCTCCTGAGCCAACGCTGCGCTCGCGACCAAGATGGTTGCCGCCGCGGCGATCACGCGCCCCATGCTGGTCCTCCCGACGAGCGAATCGAGACCCGCTCGGTAGATGCTGCATCAAGTCTAGCGCACAACTCGCCCCGTCGCGACGATGCAAGACGTGCCGCGTCCCCCGTCGCGAGGGGCATCAGCGCAGCCGCTCGGCGATCGGACCCGACAGCGCGCCGGCGGCCTTCTCCGCGGCGCGGTCGATGTTCAGCGAGGTGAACTCGACGGTCGTCGCCGCCGACGCACCGAGCGGCCGCCCGCTGCGGACGTCGTAGCACGTCGCCGTCACCCGCGCCGAATACGCCGTGTCGTAGCGGCCCATGTAGTTGAGCTGCCGCTCGCCGGCCGGGTCCACCCGGGCCACGACCAGCGTCCGCAGCCCCGCCTCCCGCGCGGTCGCGAGCAGCGCCGACGACGCCGGTTGCCCCCCACCGCCGAGCGCGTCCGCGATCGAGGGCACCGACTGGCCGTCCACCGGCTCGAGGCCTGCGCTCTGGAGCTCCGTCACCAACGCTCCGCCGAGCGCGCCGGCGAAAGGCTGCGCGCCGGTCACGATCACGGTCACCTGGCGCGATGCCGCTTCCTGCCCCGCGGTCGATCCGGACGCACGGCTCACGCGATGCCGCGACGCGGCGCGAGGCATGCCGCCCTGCCGGACCTCGCCGCCGCGACTCTCCGCCACCGGAGCCGATTGCGCGGAGGACGGGGCCGCCGCTCCCGCGCCGTCGGGCCCGGCCTCGGCGGTCCTCGCGCCGTTCGCGTTCTGTCCGGCCTCGGGCGGAACGGCCGCGGCGGACCCGGATGGCGCCTGGCCGGCTGAACCCGCGCTTGCGCCGCCGAGGTCGCTGGCCGCGGCGGAGGCCGGGGATGCCGTGTCCTGGGCCGTGGTCCGCGCCGTGCGGTCGGCGTCGGCTCCATCGCTGGCCGCGGCGGAGGCCGCCGCCTGCGCCGCCTTGCCGTGCCCGAGCAGGCCGGACAGCAAGCCCTTGGCCGCGGGCGACCGGAGGGCGAGGAACTCGGCGACGCCGCCGCCGGCCAGGAGGAGGAGCACCGCCGCCAGGGCGATCAGCGGCGCGCGCGACGGCGGCGCCGGTGGCACGCTCACCGCCGGCGCAACGGGCTGCGAAGCGGCCGCCGGTGGTGCCGCAGGTTCCGCGTCGCCGGCGGGAACGGCCGGAGCCTCGGCGGGCGCCGGCACCGCTCCGTCCGTCTGCGCGGATGCGACCGCGGCGGCGGCCGGGGCTGCCGCAGCCGACGGCGCCGGCGTCGCGGCGGGCGCCGCGGGGGCCGACGCAGACGGCGCCGCGGCGGGCGGCGGAAGAGCGGGCGTCGCTGGCACTGGGCCGGGGGCGACGACGGCCGCCACCTGCGGCTCCGACTTCGGCATCCGCGTCGTCGCACCCTCCTCGATCTCGCTCGGCACCGGCAGCGGGATCGCGCCCGGCGTCGAGACGCGGACGCCGCGCGAGCCCAGGTACCTGTCGAGGTCCGTGGCGAGGTCGTGGCAGGTCTGGTAGCGCTCGTCGCGGTTCCTCGCGATCATCCGGTCGACGATGCGGCGCGTCTCCGCGTCCACCGCGTCGTTGAGCGTGCCGATGTCCGGCGGCGGCTCCTCGAGGATCTTGCGCATGAGCGCGAGCGGGCTGTCGGCCTGGAACGGGATCGTGCCGGTCAGCAGCTCGAAGTAGGTGACGCCGAGCGAGTAGATGTCGGTGCGCAGGTCGAGCGGCTTGCCGAGGCACTGCTCCGGCGAGAGGTAGCCCGGCGTGCCCATCAGCGTCCCGGTCATGGTCAGGCGGGTCGCCGCGTCCTGCGGCAGCGCGAGGCCGAAGTCGGCGATCTTGACCAGGCCGTGCTCGTTCACCATCAGGTTGGCGGGCTTGATGTCGCGGTGCAGGATCCCCTTGTCGTGCGCCGCCGCGAGGCCGAGCGCGGCCTGCGCGATGTAGCCGGCCGCCCTCGGGTTCGGGACGCGGGTCTCCTCCCGCACGATCGCGTGCAGGGACTTGCCCGAGACGTACTCCATGACGAAGTAGTGCTGCCCCTCCTCCTCGCCGATGTAGAAGATCTGGATGATGTTGGGGTGGTTGAGACCGGCCGCGGCCTGGGCCTCGCGGACGAAGCGCGCGACGAACGTCGGGTCGGAGGCGAGCTGCTCGGAGAGGACCTTGATCGCGACGAAGCGGTTGAGCGACTCCTCGTGCGCCTTGTAGACCACGCCCATCCCGCCGCGCCCGAGCTCGGCGACGATCGTGTAGTGGCCAATCCTGGACGGCGGCATCGGCTCACGCTCCTTTCGCGCGAGGCCCGCACCTCGAGGTCCGACCCGGCGCCCGAGCCGGCGCCGGCGGCGGGAGATGGTTCGAAGACCGAGGGCCGGCGTGGATCACTCGCCGGCCCTCGGAGCGCGCGCTCGCTAGCTTCCGGAGGGGGCCGTGACCATCATCCCCCGCTTGACCGCGGCCGCGTTGCCGCTCGTCACGGTGCAGATCGACAGCTTCTCCTTGACCTGGCTGACCTGGAGCTTGGCGATCTCCTTGACGCTCGAATCGAGCACCTCGCCGGTGTCCGGGTCGCGCACGACGTTCGCCTCGCCGACGACGAACACCTGCCCGGCGCTCACGCCCTCGCGCGAGCCGCGGTTGACGTACACCTTCCCGCCCGCCACCTGGGCCACCGTCCCCGACCACGGGATCTTGGGCAGCTGCTGGATCAGGAAGTCGACCGCGTCCTTGCAGGCGGCGGTGACCGCCTTGCCGACGTTGTCCTTCTGGTACCCGCCGGCGTCGGCGCTGAACCCCGAGCCGCTGTAGCCGATGTCCAGACCCTTGCGGGTGGAGACGCCGGTCACGCTCTTCGACGCCAGGACCTGGCCGGTGGTCGAGTCCACGACGTAGATGGTCGCGTTGACCTCGCCCTTGCCGCCACCTCCGCCGAGTCGGACCCCGCCGATCGCGATGCCGCCGTGGCCGCCGGCGGTGCTGTCCTGCACGTGGGTGATCGCGCCCTTGACGAGGAGCTGCGCCGGGGTCATCTGCCCGGTGACCGGCGCCTTCGCGCCGCCCGCCGCACGCCCCGAGGCGGCGAAGTCCTGCTCGCCCATCGCCTCCTGCCGCATGTCCTTCTCGCCGAGCACGATGAACTTGCCGGTCTGGTTCAGCAGGTCGGTCAGGATGGTGCCCCACGCGTCGCCGATGTCCCACTGCCCGGCCCACCCCGCCTTGTTCTCGAACTTGCTCACCGTGATCGAGTACCGCAACCCGCCGGTCTGCGCCGCGGCGACCGCCGGCAGCGCCACGGCCAGGATCGTCGAAGCCAGCACACGAAGTTGACGTCTCATCTGTCTTCCCTCCCGGGACTTGATCTCGATTCCGAGTTTCATCGTAAGGCGGACCCGCGCGAGTGTCAACGCGCCACCCGGGCCGCGAATGGCCGCCGCGCCGCCCCGGCGGCGCCGGGGACGCCCGCCCCCGCCGAGACGTGCGCAGGAGACGGAACGGCCCCGGAGCGCCGCCGCTCCGGGGCCGACCGCCGTCAGGCAAACCCCTTACGCCTTCTGCTTCTGCTGCTGCTTGAGCCACTGCGCCTTGAGCACGCACATCGCCGCCATGTTGACGATGTCCGTGACCTCCACGCCCCGCTGCAGCACGTGGACCGGCGCGTTGACTCCCGCGAGGATCGGGCCGATGGTCTCGACCTTGCCGAGCCGCCAGAGGAGCTTGTAGGCGATGTTGGCGGACGCCAGGTCGGGGCAGACCAGGATGTTCGCGTCGCCCTTGATCGCCGAGAACGGGTAGGTCTCCTCGGCGATCGACGGCTCCACCGCGGTGTCGGCCTGCATCTCGCCGTCGATGATCATCTCGGGCCACCGCTTGCGGGCAATCTCGACCGCCTCGCGCACCTTGTGGGTGAACTTGTCGGTGTTCGACCCGAAGTTGGAGTACGACAGCATGGCGACGCGCGGTTCGACGTCGAAATAGGTCGTCGCGACCTCGGCCGCCAAGTGCGCGATCTCCGCGAGCTCCTCCGCGTTCGGGTCGAGGTTCACCGTGGTATCGGCGATGAAGATCATGCGGTCCTCGAACAGCAGCAGGTAGAGGCCCGCCGCAAGCGTGACGCCGGGGCGCGTGTGCTGGATCTGCAGGGTCGGGCGGATCGTGTCCGGGTAGTGCATCGTGAGGCCCGAGATCAGCCCGTCCGCGTCACCCCGCTTGACCATCATGTTGCCGAAGTAAACCGGGTCTGCGAGCGTCTTGGCAGCGTCCTCGCGGGCGAGGCCGCGGCGCCACCGCATCTGGTGGAACTCGTCGACGTACGACTCGAACTTCGGGTGCGCGGCCGGCTCGACCACCTCGACCGAGCCCTTGGCCACGTCGTACTCCCGCAGCAGCGCGTCGATCACGGCCTTGTGGCCGAGCAGGACCGGCTTGCACACGCCATCGTCGACGAGGATCTTGGCCGCCCGGACGATCTTCGGGTGGTCGCCCTCGGCGAACACGACGCGCTTGGGGTCGGCCTTGGCGCGGTCCATCACGACGTGCATGACGCGGCGGATCCGCGACAGCCGCCCCTCGAGCTCGCGCACGTAGTCCTCGCGGGAGGAGTACGGCTTGCGCGCCACGCCGCTGGCGATCGCCGCCTCGGCCACCGCGGGCGCTTCCCAGAGCAGGACGCGGTAGTCGAACGGCTTCGGGATCAGGTACTCGCGCCCGAACTTGAACGGCTTGCCGCCGTAGGCCCGGATCACGGAGTCCGGCATGTCCTCCTTGGCGAGGTCGGCGAGCGCCCGCACCGCCGCCATCTTC
Organism: Thermoanaerobaculaceae bacterium; assembly: GCA_035517415.1. Classification (GTDB taxonomy): domain Bacteria; phylum Acidobacteriota; class Thermoanaerobaculia; order Thermoanaerobaculales; family Thermoanaerobaculaceae; genus DATIYW01. The sequence goes on along the minus strand of DATIYW010000038.1, from coordinate 3,408 downwards.
ATCTGCTCGTTGATCTGGCTCGCGGCCACGTCGAGGGCGCCGCGGAAGATGAACGGGAAGCCGAGCACGTTGTTGACCTGGTTGGGGTAGTCCGACCGGCCGGTGGCCATGATGAGGTCCTTGCGGGCCGCGATGGCGACCTCGTACTCGATCTCCGGGTCGGGGTTGGCCATGGCGAAGACGACCGGGTCCTCGGCCATCGTCTTGAGCATTTCCGGCGTGACCAGGTTGGGGCCGGAGACGCCGATGAACGCGTCAGCACCTCGCAGCGCGTCGGCGAGCGTGCGCGCGTCGGTGTCCTGCGCGAACGCCTCCTTGTACGGGTTCATCCCCTGCGTGCGGCCCTTGTAGATCACGCCCTTGGTGTCGACGAAGTAGAGGTTCTCCTTCTTCACGCCGAGGTTGAGGTAGAGCTTGGCGCATGCGATGCCGGCCGCGCCCGCGCCGCAGAAGACGACCTTGACGTCGCCGACCTTCTTGCCGGTGACCTCGAGCGCGTTGAGGAACGCCGCGCCGGAGATGATCGCGGTGCCGTGCTGGTCGTCGTGGAACACCGGGATGCCCATCGACTTCTTGAGCGTTTCCTCGATGTAGAAGCACTCCGGCGCCTTGATGTCCTCGAGGTTGATCCCGCCCAGCGTCGGCTCGATCAGCTGGCAGAACTTGATCACGTCGTCGGGATCGTGGGTGTTGATCTCGATGTCGAACACGTCGATGTCGGCGAAGCGCTTGAACAGGACGCCCTTGCCCTCCATCACCGGCTTGCCGGCGGCCGCGCCGATGTCGCCGAGGCCGAGCACCGCGGTGCCGTTGGAGATCACCGCGACGAGGTTCCCCTTGTTCGTGTACTCGTAGACCAGCGACGGGTCGCGCTCGATCTCGCGGCACGGCTCGGCGACGCCCGGCGTGTACGCCATCGACAGGTCGCGCTGCGTGAGGCACGGTTTGGTCGGCACCACCGACACCTTCCCGTGCCGCTTGCCCGTGTGGTATGCGAGCGACTCCTCGCGTGTCACCCTCGTCTTGACCATCACAGCCTCCCTGCCCCATCCGGGGCACAAATGAACGAATTCACAAGGTCATGGTAGGCCGTTACGTGGGCGCAGGCAAGCGACGCGAGGCAGGGGCCCGGGTTCCGGGATCCGGGGTCCGGAAACCTCCGGCCCGCGTCCCTTTCCCGAACCAGCGTCTCCCTAGGTATGGCGCTGTCGACGGGATTGCGAACGGGCCACAACCGCCAATTCACGACCCCGCGCCGCGGCGGCGTCGATCCACTCGCGGCGGGATCCCCCGGACCCCGGACCCATGAGCCCGGACCCCGTCACTTCGCCCTTTCGGAGAGGGGTCGCAACGCGGCGTCGACGAAGCGGCGGCGGCGCGCGTGGCGCTCCATCGCGAGGCCGATCAGCCGCTCGATCAGCTCGGGGTAGCTCACGCCGGAGAGCCCCATCAGCCGCGGGTACATCGAGATCGAGGTGAAACCCGGGATGCCGTTGAGCTCGCTCAGGTAGAAGCGCCCGTCGCGGCGGTCGAGCAGGAAGTCGACGCGCGCCATCCCCTCGCAGCCGAGCGCGACGAACGCATTCACCGCGAGGCGGCGCACCTCCTCGGCCTGGTGCGGGTCGAGCGGGGCCGGGGCGAGCAGCGTGCAGGCGTCGTCGAGGTACTTGTCGGCGTAGTCGTAGAACTCGTGTCCGGGCACGACCTCGCCCGGCACGCTCGCCAGCGGCGGGTCGCCGCCCAGCACCGCGACCTCGATCTCGCGCGCCGGGATCCCCTCCTCGACGATCGCCAGGTCGTCGTAGCCGAGCGCCGTCTCGACCGCCGCGGCGAGCGCCTCCGCGGTCTTGACCTTGCTGATCCCAACCGAGGAGCCGAGCCGCGACGGCTTGACGAACAGCGGCAGCGGCAGCTCGAGGCAGCGCCGGGCGCACTCGGCGCGCTCGCGCGCCCAGCTCGCGGCGGTGAACGCGACGAAGCGCGGCGTGGGCAGACCGAGCTCGTGGAAGAGCCGCTTGGCGACCACCTTGTCCATCGTCAACGCGCTCGCCGCCACACCGCAGCCGACGTACGGCAGGTCGAGCATCTCGGCGAGCCCCTGGATCGTGCCGTCCTCGCCGAACGGGCCGTGGAGGATCGGCAGCAGCACGTCGACCGAGCCGTCGAGCAGGCGGGGGTCGAGGCGTGCGGCGCCGGAGAATGCCGGCACCGCGTCCGGCTTGCCGCCGGCGTTGGCGAGCAGCGCCGCCGCGGTCGGGGCGTCCGCCCACATCCCGCCGCGGTCGATCGCCATCGGCACGACGCGGTGGCGGGTCTGCGCCAGCGCCGCCGCCACCGAGCGCGCCGACACCACCGACACCTCGTGCTCGCCGGATCGACCCCCGAACACCAGCGCCACCGACAGAGGCTCGTTCATCGCCGACTCCCCCATCCCGCTCCCGCCCACCCGGCGGGCGCCGGCCGGCGCGGGGCGCCCGTCAATGGTATCCCCACCCGGTCCCGTTCTCGGCCAGCCACGCGGGCAGGTCGCCGAGGCGGTCGAGCACCGCCACCATCCCGGCGGCGCGGAGCGCCTCCGGCGTGGTCGACTCGCCGCGCACGCCGACCACCGGCACGCCGGCGGCGCGGCCGGTGGCGGCGTCGACCTCCATGTCGCCGACCAGCAGCGCGTCCCCGGGCGCCACCCCGAAGCCGGCCAGGACCGGGAGCACGGTGCCGGGATCGGGCTTGCGCACGCCGAAGGTGTCGGGGCCCACCACCGCGGCGACGGACCCCGCGACGCCCCAGTGCGCGAGCAGGGCGCGCGAGAGCGGCTCGTACTTGTTCGAGATCACCGCCACCCGGCCGCCGGTGCGGCCGGCGGTCGACGCCAGAACCTCGGCGACATCCGGATAGGCCGGCGTCTCGGCGAGGAAGATCTCCTCGTAGACCCGCTCGAACCGCGCCCGCAGCGCCGCCGCGACGGCGTCCGTGGCGTCGGGGCCGGCGGCGTCCCGCACCAGCGCCGCCGCGCCGCGCCCGACGTGGCGCCGCACCCAGTCGAGGTCGTGCGCGGGCAGGCCGGCCTCGGCGAGGGCGCGGTTGAGCGCCTTGCGAATCCCGGCGAACGAGTCGGCGAGCGTGCCGTCGAGGTCGAACAGCAGCGCCGCCGGCGCGAGGCGGCCGGCGGTCACTGCGAGCCTCGCGCGCGCGGCCGCTCCGCCGGCTCCGGAAGCGGCGGCACGTCCGCCAGTTGGCGGGCCTTCGCGAGGTCGATGGCCGGAAGGAGGTGGGTGGCGCGGGCGGCCGTCTCGTCGACCATGGACACGTACGGGAACACCAGCGCCGCAGGTGGGGGCGCGACCAGCCGCACCTCCAGACGCGCGTCCGCGAGGCGGCCCGGGATCGGGCCGAAGAGGTGGCCGAACG
>DATIYW010000037.1:0-5353 GCA_035517415.1 Thermoanaerobaculaceae bacterium | reverse complement strand
AGTTCATGGTCCTCGCCGACACCGGCGAGGACGCAGTGGTGGCGAGCGAGTGCGGCTACGGCGCCAACGTCGAGAAGGCGACGACCGGCGCGATCCCGCCGCCGCCGTCGTGGCCCGGCAGGCCGCCCGCCAAGCCCGAGGCGGTCCACACGCCGGGCGCCTCGTCGGTCCCGGACGTCGCGGCGTTCCTCAAGCTCGACCCGGCGCACTTCATCAAGACGATGATCGTCGAGACCGACCGCGAGTTCGCGGTCGCGCTGGTGCGCGGCGACGACGAGGTCAACGAGGTCAAGCTCAAGAACGTCCTCGACGCGACCCACCTCCAGCTCGCCGCCGAGTCGAAGGTCGAGCAGGTCACGGGCGGCGCGATGGGGTTCTCTGGCCCGGTCGGCCTCGCGGGCGTGCGGATCGTCGCCGACCCCGAGGTGATGCGCCTGGCGGTCGCCGCCACCGGCGCCAACCGCGCCGACCACCACCTCGTCGGCGTGGTGCCTGGGCGCGACTTCACGCCGGACCTCGTCGCCGACATCCGCAAGGCGCGGGCCGGCGATCCCTGCCCGCGCTGCGGCGCGCCGCTGGTGGTCAGGCGCGGCATCGAGGTCGGCCACATCTTCAAGCTCGGCACCAAGTACGCGGTGCCGATGGGGTGCAACTTCCTCGACGAGAAGGGCGCGACCCACCCGATGATCATGGGTTGCTACGGCCTCGGCGTCGGCCGCACCGTCGCCGCCGCGGTCGAGCAGAACCACGACGACGCGGGGATCGTGTGGCCGCGCCCGCTCGCCCCGTTCGAGGTCGAGCTGCTCGCGTTGAACCCCGACGTGCCGGCGGTGCGCGACGCCGCCGACCGCCTCTACGGCGAGCTGCAGAGCGCCGGCTGCGAGGTGTTCTACGACGACCGCGACGAGCGCCCGGGCGTGAAGTTCAACGACGCCGATCTCGTTGGGTTCCCGGTCCGCGTCGTGGTCGGCAAGAAGGGCGTCGAGCAGGGCCAGGCGGAGCTGTCGCTGCGCCGCGACAAGGTCCGCATCCCGACGCCGCTCGGCGAGGCCGTCGGCAAGGCCCGGGAGCTGCTGGACGCTACCTGACGGTTCTTGACGGTTCGCGCCCGGTTCGAGCCCCGGCGCCGCCCTGCGCGCCGGGGCTGCGCGTCGGCGCTTGACCGGCGCCGGAGGCGCGAGTACCGTGCCGCTGCCCACGGCGGCGTCCCGCGCCTGCAAGCCCCGGGCACCAGGAGGAACCAAGCGATGGATCGAATTCTGACCGGCAGCTTCGTCGGGTTGGCCGTCCTGCTCGTGCTCTCGGCCGCCCCCGCCTCGAGCGCCCAAGGCAAGACCGCGCCGCCGGCTGCGACCGACGCGCGTGCCAACCCGTTCCTCACCCAAAGCCCGCTACCGTTCCAGGCGCCGCCGTTCGACCGCATCCAGGACGCCGACTTCAAGCCCGCCCTCGAGGAGGGGATGAAGGTGCAGCGCGAGGAGATGGACAGGATCGCCGCGAACCCGGCGCCGCCGACGTTCGAGAACACGCTCGTCGCGATGGAGCGGAGCGGCGAGCTCCTCGCCCGCGTCGCGCTCGTGTTCAACGCGTTGTCCTCGGCCAACACCGACCCGACGCTGCAGAAGCTGCAGGAGGAGGAGGCGCCCAAGCTCGCCGCGCACCAGGACGCGATCCTCCTCGACCCGAGGCTGTTCAAGCGCGTCGAGGCGGTCTACGGCCAGCGCGCCGCGCTCAAGCTCGACCGGGAGTCCGACCGCCTCGTGGAGTACTACTACCGGCAGTTCGTCCACGCCGGCGCGAAGCTCTCGGACGCGGACAAGGCGGCGCTCAAGCAGCTCAACGAGCGTGACGCGGCGCTCTCGGCGAAGTTCACCAACCAGCTGCTGGCCGCCGCCAAGGACGGCGCGCTGGTGGTCAAGGACAAGGCCGAGCTCGCCGGCTTGTCGGACGGCGACCTGGCGGCCGCGGCGCAGGCGGCCAAGGACCGCGGCCTCGCCGGCGCTTGGGTGCTCCCGCTGCAGAACACGACGCAGCAGCCGCTGCTCTCCTCGCTCACCGACCGCGCGACGCGGAAGAAGCTGTTCGAGGCCTCGTGGACGCGCGCCGAGCGCGGCGACGCCAACGACACCCGCGCCACCATCCTGGAGCTGGCGGCGCTGCGCGCGCAGAAGGCGAAGCTGCTCGGCTTCCCGACCTACGCGGCGTGGCGCCTCGAGGACCAGATGGCCAAGACCGCGGGCACCGTCACGGACTTCCTCGGCAAGCTGGTGCCGGCGGCGACCGCGAACGCGCGCGGCGAGGCGGCGCGCATCCAGGAGCTGATCGACCAGCAGCACGGCGGGTTCAAGCTCGAGCCGTGGGACTGGGAGCTGTACGCGGAGAAGGTGCGCAAGGCGAGGTACGACCTCGACGAGGCCGAGCTGCGGCCCTACTTCGAGCTCGACCGCGTGCTCAAGGACGGCGTGTTCTTCGCCGCCCACGAGCTGTACGGCATCAGCTTCAAGGAGCGCCACGACCTGCCGGTCTACGACCCGGACGTGCGCGTGTTCGACGTGATCGACGCCGACGGCTCGCCGCTGGCGCTGTTCTACTGCGACTACTTCAAGCGCGACAACAAGTCGGGCGGCGCGTGGATGGACAACTTCGTCACCCAGTCGAAGCTGCGCGGCACCAAGCCGGTGGTGTTCAACGTCGCGAACTTCACCAAGCCCGCGCCCGGCCAGCCCGCGCTGCTCTCCTGGGACGACGTGACGACGATGTTCCACGAGTTCGGCCACGGTCTGCACGGGATCTTCGCCGACCAGATGTACCCGTCGCTGTCGGGCTCCAACGTCGCGCGCGACTTCGTCGAGTTCCCCTCGCAGATCAACGAGCACTGGGCGCTCGACCCCAAGGTGCTAGCCCACTACGCGATCCACGTCGGCACCGGGAAGCCGATCCCGCAGCCGCTGGTGGACAAGATCAAGGCCGCCGCGACGTTCAACCAGGGTTACGACTTCACCGAGTTGCTCGCCGCCGCGGAGCTCGACATGCAGTGGAACACGCTCGCCGCCGACGCGCCGCGCCCCGACGTGGACGCGTTCGAGGTCGAGGCGCTCAAGCGCACCGGTGTCGACCTGCCGCAGGTGCCGCCGCGGTACCGCTCCAGCTACTTCCTGCACATCTGGAGCAACGGCTACGCCGCCGGCTACTACGCCTACATCTGGGCGGAGATGCTCGACGACGACGCGTTCGCCTGGTTCACCGAGAACGGCGGGCTCACGCGCGCCAACGGCGACAAGTTCCGGGCGATGATCCTCTCCCGCGGCAACACCCAGGACCTCGCGGCGATGTACCGCGCGTTCCGCGGGCGCGACGCGAAGATCGAGCCGCTGCTCGCCAACCGCGGCCTGCTCAAGTAGGCCGGCCAGGGGACGCGGCTGCGAAGCGCCGCCGTCAGGGGGCGGCCGGGCGGCTGGTGGCGGCGCGAGGCTCGATCCTCGCGAGCGCGGACTCGAGCCGCGCCACCCTCTCCGCGACCGCGGCCAGCTCCGCCCGCTGCGCCTCGATGATCGCCTGCTGCGCCTTGATTGCCTCGGTGAGGATCGGCGTCAGCTTCGAGTAGTCGAGCGACCTGTACCCATCCGCGTCGGTGAGCACGAGCTCCGGGTACACCGCCTCGACCTCCTGGGCGATGAAGCCGACCTGCGGGCCGGCATTGAGGTGCTTGGCCGGGAACTCGTCGCGGCGCCAGGTGAAGCTCACGCCGCGCAACGTGCGGACGCGATCCAGGGCATCGGAGAGGGTTGCGACATCCTTCTTCAGCCGGATGTCGGAGAGTTGGGTCCACGAACCGGTGTAGCCGCCGTTGCCGTTGCAGTAGACGCCGTACCCGCCGGAGGACGTCCCGTACACGCCGTAGCCGCTTGAGGTCCCGTAGACGCCGTGAGTGGAGCCGGACCCGAACACTCCGTAGTCGCCGGTGCCGTAGACGCCGATGCCGCCCGTGCCGCCCGAGTTGTTGCCGTGGACGCCGTGAAATGCGGCGTTGCCGCTGAACCCGATCACCCCGTCGGTCGGGCACCCGAGGCAGCCATCGTTTGAGGTGCCGGCATTCTTGCCATAGACGCCGTCACCGCTCCCGCTCAAGCCCGAAACGCCGAAGCTGGTGTTGGTCTGACCTGCCACCCCGGGACCATTGGCGCTCGTGCCGAGCACCCCGGGAAGCGTCCCGGTCGACGCGGCGTGCCCGATCGCTCCGGCGGTCGGACACCCGAGGCAGCCATCGGTGCCGGTCCCCTGGTCCTCGCCGAAGACCCCATTGCCGCTGCTGGTGACGCCACGGACGCCGTCGCTGCTCGTGCTCACGCCGAGGACGCCCGGACCGGTCACGCCCGTGGCAGGGTTGACGCTGTTGCCTTGAACGCCGATACCCCCGGTCACGTTGCTGCCGATCACGCCGGTGAGCGCGGCATCCGTCGTGTAGCCGACCGCGCCGGCGGTGAAGCACCCCAGGCAGCCGTTGGTGGCGTTCGCAGCGTTCTCTCCGAACACGCCCCAGTTGGATGACTTCCCATGCACGCCCGCGACGGTCGTGCCCGTCGCCGTCGTGATGCCGAAGACGCCGTCGCCCGCGGCGCCCGCGCCATAGACGCCGACTTGCGGCTGCGCGGCAAGAACGGACGTGTCGAGCGCTCCATTCACGCCATAGACTCCGGCCCCTGACTCGCTGAGACCGAGCACGCCGGAGGAGCCGGCGGCGCTCGCGGCGCCTAACACCCCCGTGGCCGGGAACGGCGTCGGAATCCCCCCGTCTCCGCTCAGACCGGATACGCCGGGGCCCGTCTGGCTGGTTCCAACCACGCCGAACCCACCCGACGACGATCCCAGCACGCCGGCAACCGACCCGTTCCCGCCGACGGCAACGCCGGCCCCGGTGTTGGTGACGGAGAAGGTCGGACCGGACGTGCTCCCGGTACCGGCATAGGGCAGCGTCAACGGCGCCGGGTTCAGCCAGGCGGCTGCGGCGCCTGTCGACGTCAGCACCTGGCCAGTCAGCGAGCCGGTTGCGCTCAGCTTGTTGGTGGTCACCGCGGCGTCGGTGATCTGCGGGGTTCCGACGGCTCCGTTGGCGAGCTGGGCCGTGCCTACGCCTCCGGCGGCGATCCCGAGCGGGCTGCCGCCGGTGCCGTCGCCCTTGAGCGTGGCGTCATGAGCGACGGCTGCGAGTCCGCTCGCCCCGAGCAGCGTCTGCTTGAACGCCATCTCGAACCCCGTCCCGTCCTGACTCGCGTTCGTGTTGTGCGTCCCGTAGGCGAGGATCTTCCCGTTGCCTCCCGTCACGCTGATCTCCAGTAGGGCGTTGCTGACTCCC
>DATIYW010000036.1:0-3650 GCA_035517415.1 Thermoanaerobaculaceae bacterium | reverse complement strand
CTCCTCGGCGGCGAGAGCCGCGACGCGTTCATGGCGCGCACTGTTCCCGGCTGGCGCGCCGCGCAGCTCGTCAACGCGCAGCCGCCCGGCGGGCGCGTCATGGCGCTCGACTTCCCGGCGCCGTTCTGCTTCGACCGGCCGTGGATCGCGGAGGGGTTGGCGGTCGAGCCGCCGCTGCGGGTGTGGATCGAGAGCTCGCGGTCCGCGGCCGACGTGCTCGACCACTTGCGACGCGAAGACGTCCGCTACCTCGTCGTCACCCCCGGCTACGGCGGCGGCACGCCGCAGTCGCTGCTGCCGCTCGCGGACTCGCGCCAGTCGATGCAGCGGGTGCTCGGGCTGCGCGCGGCGCTCCGGCTGGTCGGGACGGCCGACGGCGTCGACGTGTTCGCCGTGCCGCCCGCGGCCGCATCGACGACCGGCGCCGCCGCCCCAACGCGTCCTTGACCCCCGGTCGGCGGCGGCGTTCTAATGCCCGCGTGCCGCCGCTCAACGCCGCGCAGTGGGAGTTCCTCTCGTGCGTCGCGGCGCGCATCGTCCCCGCCGTCGCCTCGTTCGACGAGCCCACCACGGCGCGCTTCCGCGCCATCGTCGGCAAGGCGATCGCGGCCCGGCCCGCGTCCGTGCAACGCCAGCTCGCCCTCTTCCTCGGCGTGATCCGCTGGCTCCCGGCCGTGCGCTGGGGGCGGCGCTTCGACCGCCTGGCCGTGGAGCGCCGGGACGCGTTCCTGCGATTTCTCATGCGCGCGCCGCTGGCGAAGGTGCGCAACGGCTTCTGGGGGCTGCGCGCGCTCGTCTTCATGGGCGTCTACGCCCGGCCCGAGGCGTGGCCCGAGATCGGCTACGCGCCCTCGTTCCACGGCAACGAGCGCCTCCATGCGTGAGAGGAGCTTCGACGTCGCGATCGTCGGCTCGGGCGCCGGCGGCGGCACGGTGGCGAAGGAGCTCGCGCCGCTCGCCCGCCAGGGCCTCAGGATCGCCGTGCTCGAGTGGGGCCCGAAGCTCAGGGAGAGCGAGTTCACCGGGCGCGAGATCGAGATGGCCGACCGACTCTACTTCGACGGCGGCGGCGTCCTCACCCGCGACGGGGCGATGACGCTCGCGTTCGCCCGCGCCTACGGCGGCTCGACCGTCGTCTACACCGGCACCTCGCTGCCGCTCCCGGAGGCCGTGGTGCGGCGCTGGAACGTGCCCGGCATCGAGTTCGACGACCTCTCGCGCCGCTCCGCCAAGTACATCGCGGAGAACAACGTCCACCTGCTCGAGGACGACCGCATCAACGACAACAACCGGCTGTTCGCAGCCGCCTGCCGCACGCTCGGCTACCGCGTCGAGCAGTTCCCGGTCAACGTCAAGGGCTGCCAAGGCGCCGGGGTGTGCAACCTCGGCTGCCCGAACGCCGCCAAGCAGGGCACCAACCGCGTGCAGCTCCCCGCCGCCGAGGCCGCCGGCGTCGAAGTGGTCACCAACTGCAAGGTCGAGCGCATCGGCGAGCGCGAGTGCGTCGCGACCGTGGCGAACCCGGACTTCGGCGAGCCGTCGCGCTGGGAGCCGGGCGAGTACCGGATCCGGGCGCGCGCGATCGTGGTCGCGGCCGGGGCGGTGAACTCGCCCGCGCTGCTGCTGCGCTCGCAGCTTCCGGCGCGCCTCCCCGCGCTCGGGCGCTACTTCACCGCCCACCCCGCGCTCATCCTCGTCGGCGAGCATCCCCGCCCGATCAGCAACTTCCACGGCCACCCGAAGAGCTACTACTGCGACCACTTCGCCGCCTCCGACGGCTTCCTGCTCGAGACCTGCATGTACTTCCCGTTCGTCACCGCCAAGAACCTGATCGGCTTCGGCGCCGAGCACGCCGAGCTGATGCGGCGCATGGACCGCATGCAGATGATCCTCGTACTCGCGACCGACCCGGCGCTGCCCGACAACCGGGTCACCGTCGACCGCGACGGCGCGCCGGTGGTCTCCTACCGCTTCACCGACGGCGTGCTCGACGCGCTCGTCGCCAGCCAGCGCGCCGCGGCGCGGATCTTCTTCGCCGCCGGCTGCACCCGCGTCCACGCCCCCGCCGGCGAGCGCTTCTTCATCGGCGCGGACGAGGCGGGGAGGATCGACGAGCGGATCGCGCGCCGCCACTTCCGCCTCGGCACCGTGTCGATCTCGAGCGCGCACCTGATGGGCGGCTGCCGCATGGGGAGGGACCCCGCCACCTCGGTGACCGACGCGTGGGGGCAGGTGCACGGCGTGCCGTGGCTGTTCGTCGCCGACGCCAGCCTGTTCCCCGCCGCCGCCGAGATCAACCCCTACGTCACGATCATGGCGCTCGCCGACCGCGTCGCCGAGCGCGTCCGTGCCCGCCTGCCGGAGCTGCCGGCGTGAGCACGAGCGGCGCTTCGGTGGTGGTGAAGGCGCTCGAGGACGAGGGCGCGCGCTTCACGTTCGGCATCCCCGGCACGCACAACATCGAGCTCTACGACGCGCTCGCGGAGTCGGCCAAGATCACGACGATCCTGGTGACCGACGAGCAGGCGGCCTCGTTCATGGCCGACGGGCTCGCCCGCTCGACCGGTGAGGTCGGCGTCGTCAACCTGGTGCCGGGCGCCGGGCTCACCCACGCGCTCTCCGGCATCGCCGAGGCGTTCATGGACGGCGTGCCGCTGGTGGTGCTGTGCTGCGGCATCCGCCGCGACTCCGGCCGCTCGTTCCAGCTCCACGCCATCGACCAGCTCGCGGTGGTGCGGCCGGTGGCGAAGGCGGTGCTCGAGGTCGAGCGGCCGGAGGAGCTCTACGCCACGGTGCGGCGGGCGTTCGCGCTGGCGCGCGCCGGCACGCCCGGCCCGGTCGCGGTCGAGGTGCCGGCCGAGTACTACCTGCTGCGGCACGAGTTCGGCGGCGCGCCCGCCGCCGCGCCCCGCCCGCCGGCGGCGGCGGTGAACGAGGAGTGGCTGCGCCGCGCCGCCGACCTCCTCGCCGGAGCGAGGCGCCCGCTGATCTACGCCGGCTTCGGCGCCCGCGGCGCCACGGGGCCGCTGCGAGAGCTGGCCGAGCGGCTCGCCGCGCCGGTCGCGACCACGATCACCGGCAAAGGCGTCTTCCCCGAGTCGCACCCGCTGTTCCTGTGGAACGGCCTCGGCCGGACCGCCCCGGCTTTCGTCCGGGAGATCGAGAAGTGCTGCGACGCGATGCTGGCCGTCGGCTGCCGCTTCTCCGAGGTGGGGACCGGCAGCTGGGGGTTCTCGCCGCCCGAGCGGCTGGTCCACGTCGACATCAACCCCACGGTCCTCGGGAGGAACTTCCCCGCCGCTGTGGCGCTCGAGTCCGACGCCGCCGCCGCGCTCGGCGCGCTCGCCACCGCGCTCCCGGCACGCGAGCGCGACGCGGCGCTCGAGGACGCGATCGCGCGCGGCCACCGCGACATTCGCGAAGAGTGGCACAAGCATTCGGACGCGGGCCGCGTCACCCCGGCGGCGCTGTTCGAGGCGCTCCAGGCGGTTTCCGGTGACGACGCCATCTTCGTCGCCGACAGCGGCAACGGCACGGTCCTCGCGATGGAGCACCTGCGCCTCGAAGCGCCCGGCCGCTTCCTCGCCCCGATCGACTACTCGTGCATGGGCTACAGCGTCCCCGCCGCGATCGGCGCCAAGCTCGCCTCT
>DATIYW010000035.1:0-7406 GCA_035517415.1 Thermoanaerobaculaceae bacterium | reverse complement strand
CATGGCCCGGGACGCTAGCACATCGGATTCGGGACGAACAGGCCGCTCGACTCGCGGATTTGCTCTTGAGGTCTGCGGCCGGCGTCAGGTCGCCACCTGGCCGAGCGTGCGCGCGGCTGCCAACGCGTGAGAGGTGCGCGTCAGCGCCGGATCGCGACGATGCCGTAGAGGCCGGCGAAGTGAACGAGCCAGCGCCGACCACGGCCGGACAGCTCGAGGCCCACCAGCCGCTGCACGAGCCTCTGCATCCGCCCGACCGGCAGGAGGCTCAGCAGCGTCCCGGTGTGGCGGTGCGGTGGGAGGAGCAGCAGCCCGGTCGCGAACTCGTGGCGGATGGCGAACCCGTCCGCGACGTCGGCGCGGACGGCGGCGCGGGTGAAGTAGCGCTGGTCGGGCTTCTCGCGGCGCTTGAGGAGGCGCTTGAGCGCCACCCGCAGCCTCACCGCGAGGTTGCGCTGCCAGAACAGCAGCAGCAGCACGCCGCGGTCGCGGAGCACGCGCCGGTACTCGCCGATCGCCCGCGAGGAGTCGGCCTCCGTCACGTGGTCGAGCGTGGAGAGGTCGAGCACCGCGTCGAACGAGCGCGGACGGAACGGCAGCGCCGCGATGTCCGCCTGCACCACCCGGACGCCCGGGACCCGCGCGCGGCTGCGCAGGCAGACCGCGAGCGAGCGGTCGAGCGCGAAGAGCCGATGGCCCCCCTGCGGATCCAGATTGCCCAGCACGTCTCGCGTGCCGCCGAGGCACTCGTTCCAGAGGTCGGTCTTGAGCACCCGCGGGCCCGGCGTCTTGACCGAGCGGAGGACGGCCTCGACCAGGGCATGGTGGGCGCGGCCCAGGTACTCGGCGTGCCAGCGCCCGGCGGGCCTGCCGGCCTGGCGGATCTCCTCCTCGATCAGCTCCTCGACGGTCGCGTCGGTCGCGACCCCGGCCGGGGCGGTCTGGCGCCCCGTTGCGTCACGACCCTCGGTCGGCGCGGCGGTATGGCTCATCCCGGTCAGTATCGGTCAGACGGAGGCTCCCGCTCCAGTCCGAGGGCGGCTGGCGGCGCGCCCGCCGCATCCGGGGTCATTGCACCGCGGTGGTACGCTCATCCCGGCATCGGGGGACGGACGTGACAGGTCAGGAACGGGCGCCGCTCGCCTCGCGCCTGCGGCGGATGTACGGCGAGAAGGGACTCGCCGGGTTCTGGTACGCCGCGCTCGGCCGCGCGGGGTACCGCCGGCTCCTGCTCCTCGAGAGGCGCCTCGACGAGGCGCTCCCTTTGCCCGCCGCCGACGACGCGACGTGGGTGCGGCCGCTGCGTCGCGAGGACGAGGACGGCTTCGTCGCCCTCGGGCAGGAGGGCGCGGCGACGTTCCGCGGGCGGCTGGAACAGGGCCACCAGGGCTGGGGCGCCTGGCGCGCCGGCGAGCTCCTCCACGCGCAGTGGCTCGCCACCGGCGAGGCGTGGATCGAGCACCTCGGCTGCCGCGTGCGTCTCGGCGACGGCGTCGCATACGTGTACCGCGCGTTCACCGCTCCCCCCTGGCGGGGCGCCGGCCTCACCTCCGCCGTGCACGCGCGCGCCCTCGCCGAGATGCGCGAACGCGGGTCCACGCTCGCCCTGTGCGGCGTGGCGCCGGGCAACCGGCCGGCGCTGTCGCCGTGGCTCAGACTCGGCTACCGCCGGGTCGGGTTCGCCAGCACGTTCGGGGCGGGCCGCCGGCGGCGCCTGTGCGTCCGCGCCGCGTCCGGTTCAGGCGCGTCCCTGCAATGGAGGCTCGAGACGGCGTGAGGCCGGACCCTCGGCTATCATCCCCGCCGTGACCCACAAGCCGCGCCCCGGCCGCTGGTGGCGGCTTCCCGCGCGAGTCGGCTACGTCGTGTTCGCCCAGGCGCTCTACTGGCTCGCGGTCGTCTGGCGCCGCTTGCTCCGCCGCACGACGTTCATCGCGATCACGGGCTCGCACGGGAAGACCACCACCAAGGAGCTGCTTGCCGCGGTTCTCGGCGGCGCCGGCCCCACGATCAAAGGGGCAAGGAACGACAACACCGGGCTCGGCCTCACCCGTAACGTGCTGCGCGTCCGGCCCTGGCACCGGTTCGCGGTGCTCGAGGTCGGGGTCGGCGGGCCGGGCGAGATGGGGCGGCTCGGCCGCCTCGTCCAGCCCGACCTCGCCGTCGTGCTGTCGGTCCTCCGCAGCCACATCGGGACGTTCGGCACCCTCGAGGCGCACGCCGCCGAGAAGGAGATCCTGCTCCGCCGCGCACGGCGCGGGGGTGTCGCGCTGCTCAACGGCGACGACCCGCGGGTCGCCGGGATGGCGAAGTCCGCCCGCGGGGAGTTGCTGCGCTTCGGCAGCTCGCCGACGTTCGAGGTCTGGGCGGACGGCGTTGCCGCGCGCTGGCCGGGGCGCCTGGAGCTCGACCTCCACACCCGCGACGGGGACTCGTGCCACGTCCGCACGAGGCTGGTCGGCCCGCACTGGCGCGCGGCCGTCACTGCGGCGCTGGCGGCGGCGTGGAAACTCGGCGTGCCGCTGCGGCAGGCTGCCGACGCGGTCGCCGCGGTCGAGCCGTTCGCCGGCCGCATGCAGCCGCAGGTGCTGCCTTCCGGCGCGGTGGTGCTGCGCGACGAGTACGACGGATCGGTCGACGCGTTCCTCGCCGGCGTGGCGGCGCTCGCCGGGGCGCGGGCGGCCCGCCGCATCGCCGTGATCGCCGACGTCTCGGCCTACGGCAGCACGCCGCTGCGCCGGCGCGTCGCCATGCTCGGCCGCCAGGTCGCGCCCTTCGTCGAAGCGGCGGTGTTCGTCGGGCCGGAGGCGAGGCGCGGCACGCGCGCGGCGATCGCGACCGGCCTCGCGCCGGAGCGCGTGTGGGCGTTCTCCGGGCTGCGCGAGACGGCGGAGTTCCTCCGCGCCGAGCTGCGTGCCGGCGACCTCGTCTACCTCAAGGGGCGGGTGAGCGATCACCTGGCGCGGCTGTTCTTCGCCCAGCTCGGCCCGATCCGCTGCTGGATCGCGCATTGCGACAAGACGATCGAGTGCGACTTCTGCCCCGAACTGGGCATCGCCGACGCCGACCGCCAGCGGGCGCGCGACTGCCCGCCGACATGGGACGGCGCCACGTCTACCGAAAACAACCGGGTGCCGCCCTCGGTCGAGGCGGGATAGCCGTTCGTCCTCGCCGTGGTTCAGCCCGCCGGTGTGCGGCTCTCGACCGAGTGAAGCTTGACTCCGGCGCCGGTCGTAGAAGCGGAGGCGGTGCGGCAACGGGGCGGCGCCGGGAGGTCGGGATGGAGCCGAGCGGGTTGAGCGGGGAGCCCAGGGCGATCGATGCCGCGGCTTCGCATGGCTGGCGGGCGGCGGTCGCGCGCGCCTGGGCGAGCGGCTCGCTGCTGGTCGGCCTGGTCGCGCTCGCCAAGCTCGCGCTCCACCTCGCCACTGCCAGCGTCTACGGCCTGTTCATCGACGAGCTCTACTTCCTCGCCTGCGGCGAGCACCTCGCGTGGGGGTACGTCGACATGCCGCCGCTCACCGCGGCGCAGGCGTTCGTGGCGCGCGCGCTGTTCGGCGACTCGCAGCTCGCGATCCGCCTCCTCCCGGCGCTCGCCGGCGCGGCGGCGACGCTGCTCGCCGGCGCGATCGCCCGCGCCCTCGGCGGGCGCCGCTTCGCGCAGGGGATGGCGGCGTTCGCGGTCGCCTTCGCCCCCGGCTTCATGGCGTTTGACAGCTACCTGTCGATGAACTCGGTCGAGCCGGTGCTGGTGGCCGGGATGGCGTACGCGCTCATCCGTCTCGCCCGCGGCGGCGACCCGCGCTGGTGGCTCGCGTTCGGCGCGCTCGCCGGGATCGGGCTCGAGAACAAGCACACGATCCTGCTCTACGGCTTCGCGTTCATCGCCGGGCTCGCACTCACGCGGGAGCGCCGGGAGATGGCGAGCCGCTGGTTCCTCCTCGCCGGCGCGCTCGCGTTCGTGATCTTCCTCCCCAACCTGGTGTGGATGGTCCAGCATCACTTCCCGCACCTGGAGATGCTCGCCAACATCCGCCGCAACGGCCGCGACGTGCAGTTCCCGCCGCTCGCCTTCCTCGGCCTGCAGGTGCTGATGATGAACCCGCTCGCCGCGCCGCTCTGGCTCGGCGGGCTCGGCTGGCTGCTTGCCGCGCGGCATGCGCGCGCGCACCGCGCGCTCGGGATCGCCTACCTCGTCGCGCTCGGCGCGCTGCTCGCCGTGCACGGCCGGTTCTACTACCTCGGCTCCGCCTACCCGGTGCTGATGGCGGCCGGCGGCGTGGCGATCGAGCGCTGGCTGGCGCGGCCGCGGCTGCTCTGGCTGCGGGCAGTCTACGCGGCGCTGGTGGCGGCGGCCGCCGCGCTGATCGCGCCGACCCTCGCGCCGCTGCTACCGCCGGAGGCGTATTTCAAGTTCGTGCGCACGTTCGGCGTCGACCAGCCGCGCTTCGAGCACCGCCGCACCGCGAGCCCGCTGCCGCAGCTGTTCGCCGACCGCTGCGGCTGGCCCGAGATGGTGCAGGCGGTGGCGAGGGCCTACTTCGCGCTGCCGGCGGCCGAGCGCGCCCGCTGCGCGATCTTCGGCAACGACTACGGCGAGGCCGGCGCGGTCGACTTCTACGGCCCGGCGCTCGGCCTGCCCAAGGCGATCGGCGGGCACCTGACCTACTGGTACTGGGGTCCGCGCGGCTACACCGGCGAGGTGATGCTCGTGCTCGGCGACCGGCGCGAGGCGCTCGAGCGCCTCTTCGACGACGTGCAGGCCGTCGCCGAGATCGGCCACCCCTACGCGATGGCCCAGGAGCACTTCACGCTCTTCCTCTGCCGCCGGCCGAAGGGATGGACGCTCGCCGAGCTGTGGCCGCGGCTCAAGCGTTGGGACTGACCGGCCGGGAGGCGCGCGAGGCCGGCGCATGCCGCGCCCGCGCTCTGCACGCCCGCTTCGCGGTTGCTCCGAGCAAGCCGGCGCCGGCCGGCGAAATGTCGCGGGCGCCGGAGCGCTTTTGAGAGACAGGAGAGGCGGCGGGATTCGCCACCGCAGGGGGTGGATTGCAGCGATGAGGGCGGTAGCCATGTCGTGCAGATGCGTCGCCTGCGGCGGCGGAAGCTCGCGCGCCCGCGCGGTCGGCGCGCGCACGGTGCGACGGTGACGGCGATGACGGCGCGGCCAATGGCGAGCGGCGAGTTCCAGCACGCGCTGTGGTCGATGGCGGCGGTGTCGCGCCGCACAGGGATCGGCCAGCACACGCTGAGAGCCTGGGAGCGGCGTTTCGGCGTCCCCAAGCCGTTGCGGCTCCCCTCCGGCCACCGCCGCTACACCGACGAGCAGATCGAGCACCTCGGCCTGGTGGTGCAGGCGCTCGCGCTCGGGCACCGCGCCGGCGACGTGGTGCCGCTCTCGCCGCAGCGGCTGCAGTCCCTCGTCAACGGCGGGCGAGCGCGGGCGGTCCCCGAGCCGGCGTGGGAGACGCAGGTCCTCGATCGGGCCCGCGGGTTCGACCGCGAGGGGATCGTCTCCTCGCTCAGCCAGGCCTGCGCCAGGCTCGGCGTGCGGGTGTTTCTGCGCGACCGCCTGGTGCCGCTCACGGTCGCGCTCGGCGAGGCGTGGGCGGCGGGCCGCCTCGCCATCGCCCACGAGCACTTCCTCACCGAGATCCTCGAGGACACGCTGCGCGGCCTGCGCTCGCCGCTCGAGCACAGCGCGCGCGGCCGCCCGGTGCTGCTCACCACGCTGCCGGGAGAGCGGCACGCCCTCGGCGTGCAGATGGCGGCGCTCACCACCGCGCTCGCCGGCCGCCGGGTGCAGGTGCTCGGCATCGAGACGCCGGTGGACGAGATCGGCGCGGCCGCCGCGGCGCTCGACGCGGTCGGCGTCGGCGTGTCGGTGAGCGCGTCCGCCGACCCGCGCGAGGTCGTCCCGGCGCTCGCCTCCCTGCGCCGCGCGGTGCCCGAACGGACGCGGGTGTGGGTGGGTGGGTGCGGCGCAAGCGCGCTGACCCGGCTGCGTCCGGCGGTCACGCCGGTGGCGACGCTGCAGGAGCTGGAGGCCGAGCTCGAGGGCCTCGCCCGCCACGACGGGTCGCGGCCGTTCGCGGCCTGAACCTCGCCGCCGGCCAGGGCCTCACGCGAAGTCGCGGTCGACCCCGGCAATCCCCGCCCCGAGCGCGAGTCAGTACAGCGGGAGGGTGAAGCTCTTGCCGAGGAAGATCGACATCTGCCAGCGCGTCACCGAGACCGACGGGCAGTAGTCGCCCCCACCGCAGCCGGCCGTCACGCCCTGCGAGTAGAGCAGGTGCACGTACGGGCATGCGAAGTCCGTCGGCGGCACGTCCGCGAACAACGACGTCCCACCCGACACGCAGTTGAACGCCTGCCCGTTGACCGTCCCCGAGGTCGGGACGCTCCCGCTCGCCCCGACGATCGCCTTCGCCAGGAAGATCCCCATCTGCCACCGGTTCACCAGCGTGCTTGGACAGTAGTTCCCCCCGCCGCACCCCGACGTCACCCCCTGCGCGTACAGCAGGTGCACGTGCGGGCACGCGAAGTCCGTCGGCGGCACGTCGCCGAACAACGACGCACCACCCGAGACGCAGTTGAACGCCTGCCCGTTAACGGTCCCCGAGACCGGAATGCTCCCGCTCGCCCCCACGATCGCCTTCGCCAGGAAGATCCCCATCTGCCACCGCGTGACCGTGTCGGACGGACAGTACAGGCTCCCTCCGCACCCCGCCGTGACCCCGTTGTGCAGCAGCCTCTCGACGTAGGGGTAGGCGAAGTCGGATACCGGCACGTCGGTGAAGCTGCCGCCCACGTGCAGCGTCCACACCTTGATCTCGCCCGTGCTCAACGTCTCCCGCACGCTGGCGTCCCAGTGCGCCGCCGGACGGCTGGCCGGGTTGGAGACCGACAGCAGGTAGCAGTCCCCCGTCGCATCGTGGCAGTTCGCCGTCGCCCCCGCCCCCACCGTGCCGTACCCGGCCGCCGCGTCGAGCAGCGTGTAGCTCGCCCCCGCCGGCCCGGTGAACAGGTCGAGCGCCCCGCTCGTCGCGTGGCCCGCCGAATCTTGGTTGGTCCACGACGGCGTGACCATCACCGTCTCCCCCGGATCGAGGATCCCGTTGAGGTTCGACACCACACCGCCGCCCGAGGACTCGTCGACCTTGAGCGCGGCGGGGCTGAACGAGCTGGCGGCGCCGTAGGTGTAGGCGTTGGTCTTGGTCGCGCTCTGCGCGTCCGGGTTCTGCACCACGACGCTCACGCTGCCCGCCGCGTGGGCGCCGGTGGTGGCGGTGATGGTGGTGGCGTTGACCACCGAGACCGAGGTCGCGTTGACGCCGCCGATCGTGACCGTCGCGTAGGGCTGGAACCCCGTCCCGGAGACCGTGACGCCGGTGCCGCCCCCGGTC
>DATIYW010000034.1:0-2008 GCA_035517415.1 Thermoanaerobaculaceae bacterium | reverse complement strand
GCCGGGCCGGAGGTGCTGGCGCAGCCGTGACAGGGAGGCGTCGATGAAGACCGGCGTTGCGATCGCTTGCTTGGCTCTGGCCTGGACCGCGGCCGCGGCGGGCAAGGAGTACCAGAGCTCGTTCGGGTTCACGGTGGACATCCCCGACAACTGGCTGGCGCTGACCAAGCAGGCGATCGCCGAGAACCCGGCGCTCACCGGCGAGCAGTCGACGACCGTCGGCAGCATCAACCCGGACCTGCTCAAGGACATCAAGGCGAAGGTGGAGAGCGGCTCAATCGAGATGTTCTTCGACCGCACCACCAGCGACGCGTCGTTCGCGGACAACGTCAACGTGCTGCTCAAGCGCGGCCAGGCGCCCGACGGTCCCGACAAGGTCAAGTCGGCGTGCGACGCGTACCCCGCGGCGCTGGCCAAGTACGCCGGCCGTACGCTCGCGATGTCCAAGTGCGAGGCGCGCGATCTGGGGTCGACGAAGGCGTTCTACGTCGAGTACGAGGGGGTCGTGGCGGGAACGGTCACCATGCAGTATCAGATCAACCGCCCGGACGGCCGCGTGCTGTACGTGACGGCGACCTGCAAGCGCGCGAGCGTCGACAAGTTCACGCCCGAGTTCGAGGCGATCGTCAAGTCACTCAAGTTCAGCTGAGCGCCCGCCGCTCCCGCGGCTCGCCCGGTCATCGAAGTCCTCTCGGCAGCCGGCGTCCGTGAGCCGGCCGGCGGCGCGCCGCGCGGCGGCGAACCGTGGTGGAATAGCGACGTGACGGACTCTCACCCGCTCCTCGACCTCGCCCAGCAGGCGCCCGAGGCCCCGGGCGTCTACCAGTTCCAGGACGCCCGCGGGCGGGTGCTCTACGTCGGCAAGGCGAAGCAGCTGCGGCGCCGCGTGCTGTCGTACTTCTCGCGCCAGCTCGAGCCGCGCCTGGCGGGGATGCTCGCCCGAGCGCGGAAGCTGGAGTTCGTCGTCACCGCCACCGAGGTCGAGGCGCTGATCCTCGAGAACCGCCTGATCAAGCGCCACAAGCCGCGCTACAACGTGCTGCTGCGCGACGACAAGACCTACCCCTACGTCAAGCTCACTACCGGCGAGACGTGGCCGCGCGCCTATCTCACCCGGCGGGTGCTCGACGACGGTCACAGCTACTTCGGGCCGTTCCTCGGCAATCACATGGCGGCGCGCGTGATGGACCTGATCCGCACCCGCACCCAGGTGCGCACCTGTGCCTGGGAGCTCAAGCCGGAGGGCACGCTGCCGCGCCCGTGCCTCTACTTCGACATGGGTGCGTGCCTCGGTCCCTGCGTGGCAGGGCTGACCACCCGCGAGGAGTACGCCCGCGCCGTGGAGGAGGTCACGCTCCTGCTCGACGGTCGCCACCAGGAGCTCAGGCCGCGCCTGGAGGAGCAGATGTGGCGCGCCTCCGAGCACCACGACTTCGAGCGTGCGGCGCGCTACCGCGACCTGCTCCGCGCCCTCGACGAGCTGGCGCGCGGGCAGCACGTCGAGATCGCCGGCTCCGGCTCGGTCGACGTCGTCGGAGTGGACGGCGACGGCCGCGACGCGAGCGTCGTCGTGCTCCTCTACCGCGACGGCAAGCTGGTCGACAAGCGCGAGTTCCACTGGGAGGGGCTCGACGGGCCCGCCGACGCGGCGTTCCTCGGCGCCTTCCTCGGCCAGTACTACGCCGCCAACCCGGCGGTGCCGGGACGGGTCGAGCTGCCGTTCGCGCCCGAGGACGCCGACCTGCTCGCCGGCTTCCTGCGCCAGCAGCGGCGGGCGCCGGTGAGGCTCGCGACGCCGCGCCGCGGCGAGCGCGCCCGCGTGCTGCAGCTCGCGCTCGAGAACGCGCGCGAGGCGTTCCGCCTCCGCTTCCGCCACCCGCGCAAGGAGGCGGACCGGGTCGCGGAGAGCGTCGCCGCCGCGCTCAGCTTGCCGCGGCCGGTCGCGCGGATCGAGTGCTTCGACATCTCGCACCTCCAGGGGGAGGCGCAGGTCGCGTCGCTGGTGGTG
>DATIYW010000033.1:0-17303 GCA_035517415.1 Thermoanaerobaculaceae bacterium | reverse complement strand
GGTTCAGTCGCCGGTCGGGGCGGCGGCCATCTCGAGCATGCGCTGCAGCGGCTTGAGCGCCGCCAGGCGCAGGTCCTCGGGCAGGTCGAGGCGCGGACGCCCGTCGCGAAGGCAGGCGTAGAGGTTGGCGAGGTTGTTCTTCTTCATGTAGGGGCAGACGTTGCAGGCGCACTCGCCGCTCGCGCCCGGGACCGAGATGAAGCGCTTGCCGGGGGCGAGCTTCTCCATCTGGTGGATGATCCCGGGCTCGGTGGCGATGAGGAACTCGCGCGCCGGGCTGTCCTGCACGAAGCGGAGGATCGACGAGGTCGAGCCGACGTGGTCGGCGAGGTTAAGGATCGACTCCGGGCACTCCGGGTGCGCGGCGGTGAGCGCCTCCGGGTGCTCGACCTTGAGCTCCACCAGCGACTTGGCCGAGAACTGCTCGTGCACGATGCAGGTGCCGGGCCACAGCACCATCTGCCGGCCGGTCTTGCGCACCAGGTAGGCGCCGAGAAAGCGGTCGGGCGCGAACAGCACCCTCGCGTCCGCCGGCAGCTGCCGGATGATCTTCTCCGCCGAGGACGAGGTCACGATCACGTCGGAGAGCGCCTTCACCGCGGCGGAGCAGTTGATGTAGGTGACCGCGATCGCACCGGGGTACTGCGCCCGCCAGCGCGCGAACGCGTCCGGCGGGCACGACTCCTCGAGCGAGCAGCCCGCCTCGAGGCTCGGGATCAGCACCTCCGCGCCCGGGTTGAGGATCTTGGCCACCTCGGCCATGAAGCGCACGCCGCAGAACGCGATGACCCTTGCGTTCGCGCGCTGCGCCGCGCGCGCCAGCTCGAGCGAGTCGCCGACGAAATCGGCGAGGTCCTGGATGTCGCCGTCCTGGTAGTAGTGCGCGAGCAGCACCGCCCGCCGCTCCGCCTTGAGGCGGCGGATCTCTTCGGCCAGTACGGCCGCATCAACCGGCGCCTCCGGTAGTGGACTGAGAGCGAGGTTCAATCGAATCCCCCCGAATCGAGATTATAGGCCGCCGCGGGTCCCGTAGCCACCTCGCGGCGGCCCGCCCTCGATCTGGACAACCCTTTCCAGACCGAGCTACTTCCCCACCATCCGCTCGACCGACGCCGCGTCGCGCGGCAGTGCGGCGGAGAGGTTCTCGGCTCCGTCGTCCGTGATCAGGTAATCGTCCTCGATGCGGATCCCGATCCCCTCGCCGTGCAGGTACACGCCCGGCTCGACCGTCACGATCATCCCCGGCGCCAGGCTCGGCGCCTCGCCGCCGGCGTCGTGCGCCTCCAGGCCGAGGAAGTGCCCGAGGCCGTGGATGAAGAACTGCCCCAACGACCTGCCCTCCTCGCCCGGCACGCCGCACCCCTCGAGGGACGCGAAGGCGGCCTTGCGCGCCGCGCCCAGCGTCGAGCCCGGGCGCAGCGTCGCGACCGCGGCCTCGTAGGCGCCAAGGACGGCGTCGTAGAGCTGACGCTGGCGGGGCGAGAACCGCCCCCCGACTGGGAACGTGCGCGTCAGGTCGCCGCAGTAGTAGCCGTGGCGCGCGCCGATGTCCACCACCACCGTCTCGCCCGCTTGGAGCGTGCCGAGGTTGGCGTCGTAGTGGAGGATGCAGCCGGCCGGCCCGGCGCCGACGATGGGCGGGAACGCCCAGCCCTCGGCGCCCGCGGCGCGCAGCGCGGCGAACGCCGCGCCGTCGAGCTCGCCCTCGCGCGCGCCCGGACGCACGTGGCGCGCCGCGGCCTGCATCGCCGCGATCGTGGCGGCGACCGCCTTGCGCATCAGCGCGACCTCGCCGGGCTCCTTGCGCAGCCGCAGCTCGGCGACCGCGGGCGCGAGGTCGCGCACGGTGAAGCTGGCGATCCGCTCGCGCAGCGTCGCGACCATCCGCTGCTCGGGAGTCGGCTCGCCGGAGGTGCCTCCGGGCAGGACGACCCACAGCGCGCCGCCGCTCTCGAGCTTGCCCGCGACGCGGTCGGCGAGGCCCGGCACCGGGCGCCGGCGGGCGTCGACGACGATCTCGCTGGAGTCGCGGTCGAGCACCGCCTCGAACCCGAGGGCGGCCGCCGCCTCCTCGCCGGGCCCGAACTTCGGCCCCGTCCACGCCTCGAGCGCCGGCCGACGCGCCGGCAGCAGCAGCGCCTCGCTCTCCTTCTCGAGCAGCAGCGCGGCGCCCGGCAGCTCGACGCCGGTGAGGTAGAAGAACGTCGGCTCCTGCCGGAAGGTGCCAACGTCGCCGTAACCGCGCGCGTCGGTGGCGCCGAGCACGACCGCCAGCGCGCCGTCGTCCAACCTCTCCTGCAGCCTGCGGCGGCGAGCCCGGTAGACCTGCGGCGACTCGAGCTCCGCGGCGTACTGACCTCCCTGGAACGCTCTCCTCTCGATCATGCCCGTTCCTCCAGTGCGCGATCCAGGGCCTCCTCGAGCTGCTGCGCCGACAGCGCGCCCTCGGCGACGATGTCGCGTCCGATCTCGAGGATCGGCACCCGGGTCCCGAAGTTCTCCAGCAAGGCGGGGTTGCCGCCGACGTCGACGACCCGCAGGTGAAGGCCGCGCCGGCTCACCAGCGGCTCGACCGCGCGGCGCGCGTCGGCGCAGGCGCCGACCCCATCCCGCACGTAGAGCACGACGGGCGGCCCCTCGCCGACGTAGAACCCGCTCTCGTTGTATGCCTGCACCGCGTGGACGAGCACGACGCGCAGCGCCGCGGCGACCGGCACCGCGACGATCACGCCGGGAAGGCCGAACAGCTCGCCGCCGACGAGCAAGGAGACCAGCACCCACGCCGGGTGGAGCCCGACGCTGCGCCCGAGCAGACGGGGCGTCAGGATCCAGCCCTCGATGTTCTGCGCCACGACGAACACGATCAGGACGCCGAGCGGGTGCACGAGGTCCTGGTGCTCGAGCAGCGTGAGGAGCAGCGAGCTGCCGCCGCCGACGATCAGGCCGAGGTATGGGACGAGCGAAAGCACGCCGGCGAGCGGGCCGATCACGAGCGCCAGCGGCGCCCCGACCAGCACCAGCCCGCCGGTGTACATGATCGCGAGGCCGAGCGAGACCAGCAGCTGCCCGCGCACGAACGCGGCGAGCACGCCGTGCACCTCGCCGACGACGGCATCGACGGTCGGCAGCACCGGGCGCGGCACCAGCCGGCGGAGCGCCGCCAGGAAGCGACGGAAGTCGACGGTCAGGTAGGCGGCGATGACGGGGATCAGGATCAGGTCGAGCAGCGCGCCGGCGATGCTGAGCACCGACCCGGCCAGGCCTCCGAGCCAGCTCACCGCCTTCTCGGCGACCGACGGCAGGTTCTCCTGCGCCCACGCCGCGAGGCGTTGCTGCAGGAGCTGATACGCCTGCGGGTAGCTCGTCTTCAGGTTGTCCAGCACCGGGGCGATGCGCTCCTGCATGACCTCCTGCCAGGACGGGAGCTTCTGGCCGATGAGGAGGAACTCGTTGATCACCGCCGGCACGAAGACGACGAACACCAGCGCCGCCACGCCGACCAGCACGAGCACGACGACGAGGAAGCCGAGGATGCGCGGCATGCGGTGGCGCTCGAACCACGAAGCGAGCGGGTGCGTGACGTAGGCGAGCAGGAAGCCGGCGAGCAGTGGGAAGAGGGCGTGCGACCAGGCGAACAGCGCACCCACGGCGAGCACGCAGACGCCGACGACGACGAGCATCCGCGAGGTCTGCCGGCTGCTAGGCGCGCTGGTCATTGTGGATCGCCTCCAGCAGCGCGGCGGCGCGCCGGATGTAGTCGACGCCCGAGACCAGGATGAACGCCAGGGCGACGTAGAAGCTGGTCAGCAATACCGCCTCCGGCAGCGGGAACACGTTGGCGACCAGGACCACCGTCACCGTCAGGACATGGAAGAACGTCGTGAACTTCCCGAGTACCGACGGAGGAAACTCCCTCACGCCGGCGCCGAGGTAGAGGAGGAGGGCGACGAGCACGATCAGGAAGTCCCGGGAGAGCGCCAGCACGGTCAGCCAGAGCGGAATCGTGACCGCACCGGGGATCGGCAAGGTGAGCGCGATGTAGGCGGTGACGAGCAGCGTCTTGTCGGCGATCGGGTCGAGGTAGGAACCGAGCAGCGAGCGCATGCCGAGGACGCGCGCGACGAGGCCGTCGAGGGCGTCGGACACCCCGGCGAGGACGAAGATGACGAGCGCGAGCCGGTGGTCGCGGGAGATCGTCGCGAGCACGAAGAACGGCGTCAGGGCGAGGCGCACGAGCGTGATGCCGTTCGGGATCGTGAACGGCCGCAGCGCGGCGCGGACCTCCTTGGCGGCGCGCTGCGCGACCGCGCCCGCGCGCATCGCCGCGCGCTCCCCGCTGTTCGCGGCACGCGCGGCGTCGGCCGGACCCGCGGACTCGCCGCCGGTCCGCCTCGCGCCGCCGTCCCCCATCACTCCTCCTCGCCGGACAGGACCGACTCGCGGAGGTAGCTCATCTTGCCCTCGTTGACCACCAGTCCGCGCTGCTCGAGGTCGTTGATCAGTCGCGTGACGGTCTCGCGCGAGGTGCCGATCGAGTTCGCGATGTCCTGGTGGGTCGGCCGGCGCACCGCCACCCAGCCGTTGCCGAGGATCTGGCCGTGCTGCTTGGCCAGGCTGATGAAGTAACGCGCGAGCCGGCCGACGACGTCGAGCGTGGCGAGCGACTCCATCTGCGCGTTCGACCGGCGCAGGCGCAGTGACAGCTCGCGGAGCAGCTTGCGCGCGATGCCGGGGTGCTGCTCGAGCAGCTTCTCGAACTCGTCGCGCTTGATCCGGTACGCGAGCGTGGGCAGCTGCGCCACGACGCTCGCCGAGCGCGGCGCATCGTCGAGCAGCGCCATCTCGCCGAAGAACTGCCCGGGCCCGAGCGTCGCGAGGATCAGCTCCTTCCCTCCGGACGACGACACGCAGACCTTGACGCGTCCTCCGGCGATGACGTAGAGGCCGTCGCCGGCCTCGTTGACCGCGAAGATCACCTCGTCGCGGACAAACTCGCGGCGCTCCGCGGCGCGCGAGAGCGCCTCGAGCTCGCCCGGCTCCAGCTCGGCGAACAGCGAGGACTTGCCGAGCAGGTCCGTCAGCGCTGCGTGCACGGCTCACCTCCCTCGCCGGCGACCTGGCGGACCAGCGCCGCGGCGGCTTCCCCGTCGAGCGGATCGGGCATCTGGACGCAGTCCGTCGCCCCGTCGTCGCACCAGTGCGGCGGCTGCCGGTGGAGCGCCCGCGCGAGGCGGTCGAGCGTGGACTGGAACTCCCGCGCGGACACCGTGCGGTCCGGGCCGTAGCGGCGCGCGATCGGGTCCCCCGGCATCACGCCGGACCTCGCCACCAGCAGGACGTCGAGCCGTTCCGGGATCTGGACGACGTCCTCGAACACCGGGA
This sequence comes from Thermoanaerobaculaceae bacterium, assembly GCA_035517415.1. GTDB lineage: Bacteria > Acidobacteriota > Thermoanaerobaculia > Thermoanaerobaculales > Thermoanaerobaculaceae > DATIYW01. The sequence goes on along the minus strand of DATIYW010000033.1, from coordinate 11,921 downwards.
CCGCGCCGCTCTTCTCGCTGCCGAGCGCGGGCGCCTCGAAGGCGATGATCGCGGCGAGGTGGCGGCGCCGCAGCGGCTTCGCCGCGAGGGCGCCGGTCAGGTACGGCGGCGCGTTGGCGAGGCGCCACTGCGTTCTCGCCGTGCTCACCAGCTCGCACCGCCGCGGGTTGCTGGCCGGCAGGCGGGTGTAGAAGTCGAGCGCCAGGTCCCATTGGCCGAGCGCCTCGGCCACCTTCCCCTTGAGCTCGAGCCCCTCCGGCGTGTCGGGGAGTCCGGGCACCATCTCCGCCGCGCCGCGCAAGTCGTGGAGCGTGATCAGCGCTCTCACCGCCAGCGCCCGCGCCGCCGTCGAGTCCGGTCCGACCGCGAGCGCTTCCCTCGCCTTCTGCAGCGCGCCGGCCGCGTTACCCGCGCCGAGCATCGCCGCGCCGTCGCCGACCAGCGCTCCGGTGAGCGAGTTCTCGACGTCCTCGCCGAACTGCTCCCAGCCGCCGGAGGGCTGGAGCTCCTCGGCGCGCCGCGCGGCCTTGAGCGCGCCCTGGGCGTCGCCTTCGTCCCGGGCTGCGACGGCGGCGAACCCCCACGCCGAGCCGTACCCGACCTCGGCCTCGGCGAGCTCGCGCGCTTGCCTCGCCACCTTCTCGCCGCGGAGGTACCGCACCTCCAGCGCGGCGAGCGAGCGGACCGGGTGCGGCGACGGGACCGCCTCGAGGTCGCGGTTCGCAGCGGTGGCGTCACCGGCCTCGGCCGCCGCCACGGCAAGGCGAGCCGCCGTGGCTGCCTCCGCGCCGAGCGGAGCGCCGGTGAGCGGCGGAGAGGTCGGGTCCGGGACGCGGCTGATGCGCGTCGGCGCGGCGCTGCGGCATGCCGCCGCGACGAGGAACAGGGCCAGGAGGCCGCTACTCCACCGGCTGGGCAAAGTGCTGTTCCCCGTCTCCTCGGGCCAGGCACACCGTGGCCACCGCGTGCTTGTAGACGAGATGCTCGACCCCGTGGCTCTCGACGATCAACGCGTACCGGTCGAAGCGCTTCAGCACGCCCGTCACGCGCTTCCCGGTCAGCAGGTAGACGTGGATCGGCCGCCCGTCGCGGCGCATCGCGTAGAAGAAGCTGTCCTGAACGTTGACGCTCGCCTTAGCCCGCTCCTGTCCCTGTTCCACCTCGCTCCTCCACCCGTGCCATGGCCAGCCGGACCTGCTCCTCGCCGCTCCCGGCCAGCCACTCCACGTCCGCCTCTGCCCGCAACCAGGTCATCTGCCGCTTGGCCAGTCGGCGTGTCGCAACTATCGACCGCTCCACCGCTTGCGCAACCGTCCATTCGCCGGACAACGCCCCGCAGCACTCGCGGTAGCCGATCGCCTTCAGCGAGTGCGCGCGGGGTGCGACTCCCGCCCGCAGCAACCCTTCCACCTCCTGCAAAAGTCCAGAGGCGAACATGCTTTCCACCCGCGCTGCAATCCTAGCATGGAGCTCGCGCCGGGGCAGATCGAGACCGAGGACGAGCGCGTCGTAGCGCGGCCGGGAGCGGTCGTGCTCCCGCCACAGCTCGCTCATCGGGCGACCGGAGGCGAGGCAGACCTCGAGCGCCCGCAGGGTCCGCTGGCGGTCGGCAGGCGCGATCCTCGCCGCGGAGGCGGGGTCGAGCGCGGCGAGCCGGGCCCGCACCGTCGCCGGCGAGGCCGCCCATTCGCGCGCCAGCTCGGCCCGCAGCGCCGGATCGCGGGGCGGCTCCGGGAACAGGCCCCAGAGCAGCGCACGGACGTAGAAATGCGTGCCGCCCACCACCACCGGGCGCCGGCCGCGAGCGCGGATCTCGGCGATCGCCGCGTCCGCGTCGCGGAGGAACATCCCGGCGGAGTAGCGGTCGTTCGGGTCGGCGACGTCGATCAGGTGGTGCCTGACCCGCTCGCGGGTGGCCCGGTCCGGCTTCGCGGTGCCGATGTCGAGGCCGCGGTAGACGGCAAACGCGTCGGCAGAGACCACCTCGCCGCCCAGCCGCTCCGCGAGCGCCGCGCCGAGTACGGTCTTGCCGGTCGCGGTCGGGCCGACCACCACCACGAGGTCAGAAGGCATGCGCGCGTCCGGGCAGCGGCACGAAGACGGGTTCCTCACCGGCCACCACGAGCCGGCCGGGGTCACGCCAGCCGATCGCGGTGAAGCCGCCACGCTGGTCGACGACCACCGCCGGGACTGCGAGCACGCGCATCACCACCAGCGGGTCCGGGTACGCGAACCGCGGCCGTTCCCCGCTCGCGGCGATCCCGACGAGCGGATCCACCGCGGCGAGGAACCCGCGCGTCGACGAGGTCCGCGACCCGTGGTGAGGGAGCTGCAGCACGTCGGCCCGCAGCGCGGCGCCGCCGCCGAGGACGGAGGCCTCGCCGCGGGCCTCGAGATCGCCGGTGACCAACAGGCGCACGCCGCCGACGTCCACCCGCGCGACCAGGCTCGCGTCGTTGTCGGCGCCCTCCAGCTCGCGCGGGGGCCAGGCCACGTCCCAGGCGACGCCTTCGATCCTCACAAGCGAGCCGCGCTCCAGCGGCAGCTCCGGTATGCCACGCCGGCGTGCCAGCCGCCGCAGCACCGCGATCTCGCCCCGGCCCGCGAGCGCTCGCGGGTACGCGAGGCGCGCGACCTGGAGGCGGTCGAGGAGCATCGCGGCGCCGCCGGTGTGGTCGACGTCCGGGTGCGTCAGGAACACGGCGTCGAGCCGGTCGACGCGCAGCCGCGCCAGCTCGCGCCAGGCCTCGACCGGTGAGCGCCCGGCGTCGACCAGGATGGCGGCGCGCCCTTGCCGCACCAGCAGCGCCATGCCGTCGCGCACGCCCAACATCCGCACCTCGTTCGGCAGCGCCCGGGCGGGCGCCGGCAGCACCAGCCAAACGGCGGTCGCTGACGCCGCGAGCCACGCCGCCGGCGCGGCGACTCTCGTGCGCGTCAGCGCGAGCGCTCCCACCCCGGCCAGCCCGACGGCAACCGCGACGGGCAGCGGCGCGAACGGCTGCGCGCCGAGTCCACCCACGCCCGACACGAGGTCGAGCGCGGCCCTTGCCGCGGCCACGCCGCCGAGCGCGAGGCCGGCGAGGCCGGTGGAGATCGGCAGCGCCAGCACCGCCGCCAGGCTCAGCGCGATGAGCACGAGTGCGAACGGCGCCGCCGTCAGGTTCGCCGCCGCGCCGAGCGGCGGCACGCTCGCGAAGTGCTCGCCCACGATCGGCGCCGATGCGGCCTGAGCGACGACGGCGACGGCGAGCGCTTGGCCCACCTTCGCCGGCAGCGGAAGGCGGGCCGCGAGCGGCACGACCCAGCGGACCAGCGCCAGGCTCACCGCCGCGGTGAGCTGGAACCCGGGCTGGAGCACCATCTCCGGCTCGAGCGCGGCGAGCGACGCCACCACCGCCCACACCGTCGGCACCGCCGGGAGCGGGCGGCCGAGCTGGCGTGCGAGCAGGTACACGATCGCAGCGACGACCGCGCGTCGCACCGGCGTGTTGCCGCCGGCGATGAGCGCGAACGCGGCGAGCGAGCCGGCGAGCGCCCAGCGGCGCGCCGCGAGGGGGAAGCACGCCAATCGCAGCGCGCCCCAGACGAGCAGGCCGAACGCGCCGGCGTGCAGGCCTGCGACGGCCAGCAGGTGGGCGAGGCCGGAGCGCCGCAGGCTCGCGACCTCGCCCTCGAGCAGCGCGTCACGCCGGCCGAGGAGCACGGCCGCCGCCAGGCCGGCTGCCCTCAGGCGAACCGGGTCGACGTCCGCGGCGCGCTGCAGCGCCCGCACCACGACCTCGCGGCCGCGGTCGACCGGCGACCCGGCCGGCGCCGGCGCGAGCAGCAGCATCGTCTTGACGTGCAGCGCCGGTGGTCGAAGCGGCGCGTCGGGGTCGAAGCGGAGCTCTCCGCTCCCCGTCCAACCGGTCCCGGGCATCGGCAGGCGGGACGATGCGAGGTCCGCGGGAATGGACATCTGCAGCTCGGCGGGGTGCGCGACCGGCCCGCTCCCCGACTCGAGGCGCCGCACCGCGGCACGGGTGCTCCAGCCGCGCTCGCCCCGACTCCAGCCGTCGCGGACCACGACCTCGAAGCGTACCGGCAGCGCCCGCGCGCCGAGGCCCTCGGGCGCGCGCGGCGCCCGCGCGCAGGCGGCGAAGCCGAGCAGGAGGCCGCACGCTCCCCACCAGCCGAGCCGTCTCGAAGGAGTACGCAGGCCGCAACACGCCGCCGCGGCCGCCGCGGCCGCGAGCGGCCAGGTCCAGACCGGAGATGGAGGGGCGAGGTTGCCCACCGCCATCGCCGCGATCGCGCTGGCGCCGAGCGCCACCAGCCGCGACCCCGGCAGGTCAGCCGGCGGCGCGAGCGAACGAAGCCAGGATCTCGACATGGTGCGAGCCGGCGAACATGTCCCACAGCTGCATGGATTCGAGCCGGTAGCCGTGCGCGAGCAGGCGGCCCGCGTCGCGCCCGAAGCGCGCGGCGTCGCAGCCGAGCATCACCACCCCGATGGGACACCAGTCAAGCAGCGCCGCCAGCACGGCGGCCGACATCCCGGTGCGGGGCGGGTCGACGATCGCGAGCGCGTCCCGGCCTGGCCGCGGGCCGGCGAGGTAACGCTCGGCGGTCGCACACGCGACGGACGCGGCCGGGAGGTTGGCCGCCGCGGCCGAAGCGGCGACCCCGCTCGACTCGACCAGGGCCAGCTCCGCGGCGCCCGCGGTCGCGGCCGCCGCGGCGAGGAAGCCGACGCCCGCGTAGAGATCGACGACGCGCTGCGCCCCCGACACTCGAACCAGCTCGGCGATGCGGTCGAAGAGCGGCGGCACGAGGTGGCGATTGCCCTGGAAGAACGCGCCCACCGGCACGCGCAGCGGCACCCGAAGTGGCATCGTCACGCCGGTCTCGCCCCAGCCGCCGCCGCCGATCCCGCCGTCGCGCCCGACCGGGTGCCAGCCGTCGAGGCCGTCGACGCGCGGCAGCTCGCAGCGCGCGCCGCGCCAGCCGGCGACCGCGGTGCCCCCGTCGAGGCTCTCCAGCCAGTCGAGGTCGCCGGCCGCCGCGCCGCCCGACGCGAGCGCCGCCGCCATCGCCGGCATCGCGTCGAGGAGGCGCCGCGAGACGACGCGGCACGGCGTGATCTCGACCGTGCGGCGCGAGCGCGGCCCGAAGAACCCGAGCGCGCGGCGCACCGGGTCCCAGTGCAGGCGCGCGCGCAGCCGCCAGGGCATCGGCGACACCACCACCTCGGCCGCGCGCGCCGCCGCGGCGAGCGCGGGGTCGGCGTGGCGCAGCGCGCCGCACGTGACCTCGCGCAGGATCGCAGCGGCCGCGTCGCGGCGGACGTGGGCGAGGTCGCACCCGCCGCACGCCTCGGCGACCGGGCACGGCGTCGCCTCCCGCCACGCGCTCGGCCGCTCGACCGCCACAGCGCGCGCCTCGACCACGCCGGCGCGCTCGCGTTCGACCGCCGCCTCGACGACCTCGCCGGGCAGCGCTCCGGCGACGAACCAGGCGCGGCCCCCGGCGCGGGCGAAGCCGCGACCGCCGCCGGCGATCCCGGTGATCTCAAGCCGCATCGGCCGGCAGCTCCAGGCGCGGCAGGCCGACGACGCGGCGGACCGCCTTGAGCTGGAGGGCGCGGTGCGTCCGCGCGCGAGCCTCCTCGGCGATGCGGGCGCCCGCCAGCTCCCGCTCGACCTCGGCGTCGACCTCGGCTCGCGCGGCCGGCGGGAGCACCGCCAGGACCGCCTCCAGACAGGTGAACTCGAGCTCCGCGAGCGTCTCCTCGACCGCGGCCGGGTCGGCGTCCGCGGGCAGGCCGGCGACCGCGGCGCGGACGTCCGCGAGCACCGCGCCGACGCCCGCAACCCCTTGCCAGCGCGCCAGCGGCGCGTCGAGCTGCGCGGCCAGCGACGCGAGCGCGCGCCCCACGTCGAGCCGCGGCGCCGGCTCGCCCGGCGACCCGGTGTGGGCGGAGGCCAGGCGCTTGGCGTGGCGCGCCACCGCATGGCGGCAGTACGACAGCGAGGACACCGGGTCCCCGTCGCGCTCCCTCCGCCGCTCGAACACCTCGCCCAGGCCGGCCAGCACCGCGGCCAGCGGCACGCCCTCCCGCCACCACTTGCGAAGCAGCGCGAAGTCCTTGGGAGTGAAAAGGAACGGCGTGCCGCGCAGGGCCGCAAAGTGGTCCTCCACGGCGCGGTAGAACTCGAGCTCGGGGTCGCTCATCGCGGGGGTCGGTTCTTCTCCCACAGCAGGCGCAGGCCCTTCAGGGTGAGGTCCTCGTCGACCGCGTCGAAGAGGTCGGTGTAGCGGGCGATCACGGTGGACAGTCCGCCGGTGGCGATCACCTTGCCGCCGCCGAGCTCGCCGAGCACGCGCCGGGTCAGCCCCTCGACCAGGCCGACGTAGCCGAAGATCAGGCCCGACTGCATCGAGTCGACGGTCGCCTTGCCGATCGCGCGCTCCGGCGCCACCAGCTCGATCCGCGGCAGCTTGGCGGCGCGCGCGAAGAGCGCCTCGGCCGCGATTTCGAGTCCGGGCGCGATCACCCCGCCGACGAACTCCCCCTTCGCCGACACCACGTCCCAGGTGCTGGCGGTGCCGAAGTCGACCACCACGCAGGGGCCGCCGTGCTCGGCGAACGCGGCGACCGCGTTGCACAGCCGGTCGGCCCCGAGCTCGAGCGGCGTCTCGACCTTGAGCGGCATGCCGGAGCGGATCCCGGGCGCGACGAACAGCGGGTCGGCGTGGAGGTAGCTGCTCACCGCCGCCCGCAGCGCACCATCGAGCGGCGGCACCACCGAGCCCACGATCACGCCGCCGATGTCGTCGGGGGAGATCTGCGACCACTGGCAGAGCTGGCGCAGCAGCACGCCGAGCTCGTCGACCGTGCGGTCGCGCGCGGTGGTGAGGCGCCACCGGCGCAGGATCTCCGCGTCGCGGAAGACGCCGATCGTGGTGTGCGTGTTGCCGACGTCGAGGGCGAGCAGCAGCATCTCAGCCTCCCGGTCCGGAGCCCTTGGCGATCAGCTCGCCGCTCGCGAACCGGCGCACGCTCCCGCCCACCTCGAGCTCGAGCTGCCCGTCGGGGGCGAAGCCGGCGAACCGGCCCTCGACGACCTCCCCGCCGAGGCGCAGCTGCATCGCCTCGCCGCGGCGATGGACGCTGCGGGCCACCCACGCGGCAATGGCCGTCTGCGGGCTCGCGAGGAGGGGGTGGATGCGCGCCAGGAACCCGCCCGCGAGCTGCCAGCACGCGGCGCCCGCGTCGCCCTTGAATCCCAGCACGCGCAGCGACGTGGGGCGAACCGGATCGCCCTTGGCGAGCGCCGGGTCGGCCGCGACGTTGACGCCGAACCCCGCGAGCACCCATGCCGCGTCGCCGTGCCCGCGGCTCTGGCACAGCACGCCGGCGAGCTTGCGCCCCTTGACCTGGAGGTCGTTCGGCCACTTCATGCCGACGCGGGTGCGCGGCAGCATCGCCTCCACCGCCTCGGCGAGCGCGACGCCGACCGCCATCGGCAGCGTCGCGAGCGCCTCCAGCGGCAGCCACGCGAGCCAGGTCGCGTAGAGCCCGCCGGGCGGGGACTCCCAGCGGTTGGCGCCGCGCCCGCGGCCCGCGCTCTGGCGGCCCGCCACCACCAGCGTTTCCTTGAGGAGCGCGTTGTCGGACTCGATCCAGGCGGTCATCAGGCGCGCCGCCAGGTCGTTGGTGGAGTCCACCTCGTCGAACCAGACGAGGTTGGCGCGCGGCGCCGGTTCGAGGATTCGGCGGGTCACCGCTCCAGTCCCAGCGTCCCGGCGAGCAGGCGCGCCTTGTGTCCGAGCTCCTCGGCGCGCCGGCGCGCGCCCTCGACCACCTCCGCCGGCGCCCGCGAGGCGAAGCTGTCGTCGGCGAGCCGCGCCTGCGTCCTGGCCAGCTCCGCCTCGACCTGGCGCAGCTCCGTTTCCATCCGCTCGCGTTCCGCCTCGCCCACCGCGCCGTCCGGGAGCACGATCGCGACGTGGACGCCGCCCGCGAGGTCGCGGATCGCGCCCGCGGGCACGCTCGCGGCGTCGAGCTCGAGCGTGTCGAGAGCGGCGAGGCGGCGCAGCTCCGGCGCGAGCGCGGTGAAGGCGACGCGCTGCTCCGGCGTCAGCTTCTCGACGTAGAGCCCGAGTCGGGCGCCCGGCGGCAGCCCGACGAGGTGGCGGTAGCTCCGCGTCTCCTGCACCATCGCCTGGAATGCCGCGATCAGCCGGAGCGCCGCCGGGTTGGCGCGGCGCGCATCGGGTTCCGGGTAGCGCGTGCGGATCAGCATCCCGGCGGCGCCGAGGTGCGCGGCGATCTCCTCGGTGATGAACGGCATCACCGGGTGGAGCAGCTTGAGCGCCTCGAGCAGCACGCCGCGCGCCACCGCCCGCACGTCCCCCGCCCGTCGGTCGTGGGCGAGCGGGTCCGCCGGACCCCGGACCCCGGACCCCGGACCGCGGTCCTCCTCCAGCGCCGGCTTCGCCATCTCCAGGTACCAGTCGCAGAAGTCGTTCCAGACGAACTGGTAGAGCTCGCGGCAGCCCTCGTCGAAGCGGTAGCTCCCCCATGCCTTGTCGACCGCCGTCACGGTGCGGTCGAGCTCGGCCAGGATCCACGCCTCCGGCAGCGCGAGCGTGGTGGGATCGATCGCGTCGAGCTCGGGCTCGCTGCCGTCGAGGTGCATCTGGACGAAGCGCGCGGCGTTCCACAGCTTCGTGCCGAACGCGTGGTAGCCCTCCATCCGCTTGGCGTCGAGCGGCAGGTCGCGCCCCGGCGAGGCGAGCGCGGCGAGCGTGAAGCGCACCGCGTCGGCGCCGTGCTCGTGGACGAGGTCGAGCGGGTCCATCACGTTGCCCTTCGTCTTCGACATCTTCTGCCCGCGCGCGTCGCGCACCAGGCCGGTGAGGTGGACCTCGGCGAACGGCGCCTTGCCGGTGAAGTGGCAGCACATCATCACCATCCGCGCGACCCAGAAGAACAGGATGTCGAACGCCGTGATCAGCAGGCTGGTGGGATAGAACGCCGCGAGGTCGGGGGTCTTCTCCGGCCAGCCCATCGTCGAGATCGGCCAGAGCCCGGAGGAGAACCAGGTGTCGAGCACGTCGGGGTCCTGCTCGACCGGCTTGCCGCACGTCTCGCAGGCGGCGACGTCGTGCTCGGCGACGGTGACGTGGCCGTCGGCGCAGTAATACGCCGGGATGCGGTGTCCCCACCACAGCTGGCGCGAGATGCACCAGTCGAGGATGTTGCCGAGCCAGTTCTCGTAGGTGGCGATCCAGAACTCCGGGATCAGCTCGACCTCGCCGGAGCGCGCCGCCTCGAGCGCGCGCGCCGCCATCGCCTGCATCGCGCAGAACCACTGCCGCGACAGGTAGGGCTCGACGATCGTGTCGCAGCGCTGGCAGTGGCCGACCGCGTGCCGGTGCGTCTTCTCGCCGCGGCGGAGCCCCTTCTCCGCCAGCGCCGCGAGCACCGCCTTGCGCGCCGCGAAGCGATCCTGGCCGGCGAACGGCCCGCCGTTCTCGTTGATCCGGCCGTCCTCGGTGAGGATGTTGATCCGCTCCAGGCCGTGCCGCTCGCCGGTCGCGAAGTCGCTCGGGTCGTGCGCCGGCGTCACCTTGACCGCACCGGTGCCGAACGCGGGGTCGACGAGGACCGCGTCGGCGACGATCGGGAACGTGCGGTCGAGCAGCGGGTGGACCACCCGCTTGCCGATCAGGTGCTTGTAGCGCTCGTCGTCCGGGTGAACCGCGACCGCGGCGTCGCCGAGCATCGTCTCCGGGCGCGTCGTCGACACCACCACCTCGCCACCGCCCTCGATCGGATAGGCGAAGTCCCACATCCCGCCGTCGACGTCCTTGTGCACGACCTCGAGGTCGGAGAGCGCGGTCAGGCAGCGCGGGCACCAGTTGATCAGCCGGTAGTCGCGGTAGATCAGCTTCTGCCGGTAGAGCTCGACGAACGCGTGCCGCACCGCCCGCGACAGCATCGGGTCGAGCGTGAAACGCTCCCGCGTCCAGTCGCACGACGCGCCGAGCGCCTTGGCCTGATGCGAGATGTTGTCCTTGTACTGCGCCTTCCACGCCCACATCCGCTCGAGGAACTTCTCGCGTCCGAGCGCGCGCCGGTCGGTCCCCTCCTTCGCCAGCTCGCGCTCGACCATCACCTGCGTCGCGATCCCGGCGTGGTCGGTGCCGGGCAGCCAGAGCGCGTTGTACCCCTGCATGCGCCGCCAACGGATGATCAGGTCCTGGAGCGTGAACTGCAGCGCGTGGCCGATGTGGAGCTTGCCGGTCACGTTCGGCGGCGGGATCAGGATCACGTACGGCGGCTTGCTCGATGGCACCTCCGGCGTGAACGCGCCCGCGGCCTCCCAGGCGCCGTACCATCTGGCCTCGAACGAGGCGGGGTCGAAACGAGTCGGCAACGGTTCGGGACGGCGCACGAAACCTCCGAACATCCTGGTGGCCGCGAGTCTAGCATCGCCGCCGCACGAGGCGGGTCGAGCTCGACCATGCGGCGTCGCGAGAAACGGGACCGGGGCTTCCGCGGATCGCTACGGCCAGCTCCGGAGCGCGGCCTCCATCTGCGCACGGTGGCTGTCGAACGCGAGGTCCTCGCCGGGTTCGCCCAGGTAGTGCTGGAACCACTCGAGCGTCTCGCGGATCCCGTAGAGGTGGCCGGAGAGCCCGTGGTCCTCACCGGGGTAGGTGATCAGCTTGACCGTCTTGCCGGCCGTGCGGAGCAGGTCGGCGAGCTGCATCGACTGCTCGACCGGGACCTGGGCGTCGGCCTCGCCGTGCTGCAGCAGCAGCGGCGCGTTGATCAGGTCGGGCCAGAACACGGCCGAGCGTTCCTGGTAGAGAGCAGGCGCCTCGGTCGGCGTCTTGCCGATCAGCGCCGCGAGCGTGACCGCGAAGCCCGGTCGCTCCCACAGCGTCCTCGTCACGTCGGCGAGGCCGCCGACCGTCGCCGCGACCGCGATGTTCCGGGTGCCGCGAAGCGTCTCCTGCTTGAGCGCGAGATACGTCATCATCCCGCCGCGCGAGCCGCCGAACATGGCGATCCGCCGCGGATCGACCTCCGGCAGCGACTTCAGGAGCGTCACGAGGCTGAGCACGTCGTCGACGTCGGCGCCGCCGAACTCCTCGATTCCCTCCCCGCCGCAGTTGCCGCGGTACTGCGAGCCGACCGCGACGTAGCCGGCCTCGACGAACGGGACCAGCTCCTGTGCCCACAGCTCGCCGAACTCCCGGAGTCCCCCGCGGTTGAACACCACTGCCGGCAGTCCCGTCCTGCCGGTCGGGCGGCCGAGGAAGCCCTTCACGCGCAGCCCGTCGCTCCAGTAGGTCAACGCGAGGTACTCGGACCGCGGCGTGCAGGAGACCGGCTCGAGCGAGACGATGGCGCCGTCCGCGCCGGGAGCGTCGGGAGGCTGTGCCGCGGCCGTTTGCGCCATCGGCATCGCCAGGCAAATCGCCAGCGCTGCGAGGCGAGCGGCCGCGACGAGCCGCGTGGACGCTTCGCTGGTCCCGGTTCGAGCGGTGGAGTCGTTGGAGCCCACGATTCGAGATTGTCTCACCTTCGCCGATGTCGTTGTTGACCTAGCTGTGGCATCATCGGGCGAAGGCCGGAGGAGATGACGATGCGGGCGTTCGCGGTGGTGCGCACAGTCGTCTACATGGCCGGTTTCTTCGTCCTGTGGGCGTGGATGGTGATCTCGGTGCGGCGCTTCGACGCCGTCATCGGCCTGCCTCTCCCCGCCTGGCTCGCGCCGCTCGGCCGCCTCGCGATGCTGGCCGGCGGGGTCATCGCGATCGCGTGCAGCGCGAGCTTCGCGTGGCGCGGCCACGGGACGCCGGTTCCGTTCGACCCTCCGGTGGAGTTCGTCGCGTCCGGCCCCTACCGCTGGGTGCGC
>DATIYW010000032.1:0-6575 GCA_035517415.1 Thermoanaerobaculaceae bacterium | reverse complement strand
GGTCGAGTGCCCGGTCGCGCGCTCGGGGCTCGTCGCGCTGCTCGCGCCCCAGCCCTGGACCGGGATGCTGCGGCAGTCCGAGCCGCGCTAGCGAGGCGCGGCGGTGAGGTCCGCGGTCGGCAGGAAGCGCGGCGGCCGGCGCAGCTTCGTCGCCTGCTCGTAGGCGTAGGCGAGCCGGATCAGCACGCCTTCCGACCACGGCCGGCCGATGAAGGTGAGTCCGACCGGGAGGCCGAACGCGTACCCGGCGGGCACCGCGATGCTCGGGTACCCCGCGACCGCGGCCGGGGTCGAGCTGGCGCCGAGGAAGTGATCGCCGTTGACGAGGTCGATCACCCACGGCGGCCCGCCGGTCGGCGCCACGATCGCGTCCAGCCGGTGCTTCTCCATCACCTCGTCGATGCCCTTCTCGCGCGAGAGCTGCACGCAGCGCCGGCGCGCCTTGAGGTACGCCTTGTCGGTCAGCGGGCCCTTCGCCTGCGCCCGGTCCATGATCTCCTGGGCGAAGTACGGCAGCTCCTCGCCGGCGTGCGCGGCGTTGAACGCGATCACGTCCTTGAGCGTGCGCACCGGGGCGCCCGGCGCCCACTCCGCCAGGTAGGCGTCGAGGTCGGCCTTGAACTCGTAGAGCAGCACGTCGAACTCGGCGTCGTCGTAATCGCCGAGGTGCGGGATGTCGGCGGGGTCGACGATCACCGCCCCGGCCGCCGCCATCGCCTTGAGCGCCGCCTCGGCGAGCGCGTCCGCCGGCGTGCTGTAGCCGAACAGCTTGGCCCGCGCGACGCCGATCCGCGCGCCCTTGAGCCCGGCCGGATCGAGGAACTTGGTGTAGTCGGCGGCGGCGTGGCCGCGCGACGCGGCGGTGGCGGGGTCGCGAGCGTCGTCGCCGGCGAGGGCGCCGAGCAGCAGCGCGGCGTCGGCGACGGTGCGCGCCATTGGCCCGGCGGTGTCCTGGCTGTGCGAGATCGGCACGATCCCGGCGCGGCTGACGAGGCCGACCGTGGGCTTGATCCCGACCAGCGAGTTGGCCGCCGACGGGCACACGATCGAGCCGTCGGTCTCGGTGCCGACGCCGAGCGCGGCGAAGCTCGCCGCGACCGCCGCGCCGGTGCCGGAGGACGACCCGCACGGGCTGCGGTCGAGCGCGTAGGGGTTGCGGCACTGCCCGCCGCGCCCGCTCCAGCCGCTCGACGAGCGCGTGGAGCGGAAGTTCGCCCACTCGGAGAGGTTGGTCTTGCCGAGGATGAGCGCGCCGGCCTTGCGCAGCCGCTCCGCGACGGCGGCGTCGCGCGGCGCCTTCGCGCCGACGAGCGCGAGCGAGCCGGCAGTGGTCGCCATGCGGTCGGCGGTGGCGATGTTGTCCTTGATCAGCACCGGGATGCCGTGGAGCGGGCCGCGCGCTCCCTTGGCGCGGCGCTCGGCGTCGAGCTCGTCGGCGAGCGCGAGCGCGTCGGGGTTGACCTCGATCACGGCGTGCAGGCCGCCGCCGCCGTCGAGCTCGCGAATCCTCGCCAGGTACGCCTCGGCGAGCGAGCGAGCGGTGCGCCTGCCGGAGGCGAGGTCGGCCGCGAGCGCGGCGACGGTCGCCTCCTCGAGCTCGAACGGCTGCGACGCGGGCCCGGCCGGGGCGTCGCCGTGCGCCCCCGCGCCGAGCGCCGGCAGCGCCGTCCCCGCGACCGCGGCGATCCCGCCGGCGACCCCCGCCTGGATCAGCTCACGCCTGCTGACGCCGTCTCCGCCGCTGCGCCCGCCGCTGCCGCGCTCGCCCATGGTGGTGGTCTCCTCGGCGCGCAGTCTAGCGCGCGGGGCGGGCCGGCGATCAACGCCCCGGGCGGTGCAGGAACTCCGCGAGCCGGGCCGCGCCGCCGTGGTCGAAGGCGGCGAAGGCGACGCCGAGGCCGGGGTACGGCTCGCGGCGCTGGACCGCGGCGCGGACGACGTTGGCGCTGCCCCGCACCGGCGCGGCGCTCCCGGGCAGCAGCAGCTCGAAGCGGAGCGCGGTGCCGGCGGGGTAGCTGTGCTGCGCGCGGAGCAGCATGCCGCTGGCCGAGAGGTTCACGGTCTGGCAGAACACCCGGCGCGCGAACCCGGTCGCCAGCACCTCGATGCGGACCGGGACGCTGGCCGAGAGGCGGGGCGCAACGCCGACCACGCGCTCGACCGCCGGCCGCAGGCCGTGCTCGAGCTCCTCGAGCGCGACGAAGCGGTTGGCGCCGCGGCTGATGTGGTCTTCGGCGTGGCCGCGGAAGCGCTCCGGGGCGATCAGCACGACGCCGGCGCGGCGGCACGGCGAGTCGATGCGCCGCACCGCGCCGAGGAACTCCTCGATCGCGACGCCGGTCAGGGGAAAGCCGATCACCAGCCCGTCCACCCTCACGCGGGCGGCGAGGTCGAGCGTGCGCGCCGCGTCGTCCTCGTTCTCGACCACGCGGATCGGGGCAAGCGCCTGCCGCACCAGACCTCGTGTCCGGCTCTCCAGGCCCACGGGCAGGACCCAGCGCTCTCCGACCTCAACCGGCACTGATGCAACCCACTCCTGCGGCCGATGCTCGCCCCCCCGGCTGCTGGGGGATATGACGCGGGTCACGGTCCTGGCCGCCGGCGGCGGGCGCGGCCCGCCCGGCCGGCGGCTGCGCTCACGATGCGAACCGCTCGAGATATGCCGCCAGCCGTCCGTCCCGCGCGTCGCGGACCTCGGTGAACGCGACGCCGACGCCGGGGTACGGCTCGCGCGCCTCCGCGGTGTGCCGCACCACCCGGGCGCGCCCGGTGATCGGGCGCTGCCCCTCCGGGAGGAGCAGCTCGAACCCCACCTCGGTGCCGGTGCGGTAGGTGTGCGGCACCCGCAGCAGCATCCCGGTGGTGGAGATGTTCACGGTCTGGCAGTAGACCTTGCGCGCGAAGCCGCCGTTGGCGACCTCGATCCGGCTCGGCAGGCGCAGCGCGACGCGCGGTGCGACCGCGAACAGCCGCTCCAGCGCCTCGGCGAGCAGCAGCTCCATCTCCTCGCGGGCGACGACGCGGTTGGCGCCCCGCCCGACGAAGCTCTCCGCCTCGCCGCGGAACCGCTCGGCCGCGAGCAGCACGACCGCCGCGTTGCGGCACGGGCAGTCCGCGCGGCGGACCGCCTCCAGCAGGTGGGAGAGCCTGCCGACGGCGAGCGGGAAGTTGACCACCAGGCCGTCGTAGCGACCCGCCATCGCCAGGTCGACCGCCTCGGCCCAGTTGTCGGCGCTCGCGACCACCACCGCCTGGAGCGGCGTGAGCGCCTCGTGGAGGCGTTCGAGCGTCGCCGGCTCGAGGCCGACCGGCAGCACGGTGCGCCAGTTCGGGGGGGTGTCCCTCACCTTGTAAATGTTCCTCCTGCCATATGATCGACGGCATCCGGAAGGTCGAATGTGACCTCAGTCACAACGCCGCGGAAACCGGCCCGGGGTGCCGCCGTCACGCCCTGTCGAACTTGCGGCTCGTTCGCTGCTACAATGGCGCCGTGAACCCAGGATCGAGGGCGCCGGATTCCCGGGGCGGTGCCGTGCCCAAGCCGGGCGGCCGGGGTGACGCGCCGCCGGCGGAGGGCGGCGCATCGTCGGGCGGTCCCCCGGCCGTCAACGTGACGGTCGTGACCGCGGCGGGGACGACGCGCCAGCGCTCGTTCACCCAGGCGTTCCGCCTCGGCCGCGGCGAGGAGTGCGAGGTCCGCGTCGCGGGCAAGGACGTCAGCCGGATCCACGCGGAGGTGGTCCCGCGCGGGACGGAGTGGTCGGTCCGCGACCTCGGCAGCACCAACGGCACGTTCCTCGACGGCGAGCGCGTTCACGACGCCAAGCTCCCGGCGCGCTGCGAGCTGCAGCTCGGCACCGAGGAGGTGCGGGTGCTGCTGCGCATCGGCGAGGACACGCGCGACGCCGCCGACGCGACGATGGTCGACGCGCCGCGCGACGAGGCCTACTACATCCACCACTACGTCGAGCACGACAAGACCGGCCACCTCGGCCAGCGCACGATCATGATCCGCCAGGCGGTCGCGGACGTGATGCGCAAGCGCCGCCGGCACTACGTGTGGATCATCGGGCTGGTCGTCGCGCTCGGGCTGGGCGCGGGCGGCTATGCGATCTACCAGCACCGCGAGCTGGCCAAGCAGCGCGCGCTCGCCGAGGCGATCTTCTACCAGATGAAGACGGTCGAGCTGCAGCTCGCGCAGCTCGAGGCGCGCGAGGGTCCGGTGCCGGACGCCAAGCGCCGGGCGGAGCTCGCCGCCGACCGGACGCGCTTCGCCGACCTCGAGCACAGCTACGACGGCTTCCTCTCCGAGCTCGGCGTCTACGACCCGAAGATGACGCCCGAGCAGCGCCTGATCCTCCGCATCGCGCGGGTCTACGGCGAGTGCGAGCTGGCGATGCCCGACGGGTTCATCGACGAGGTCGACCGCTACATCGACAAGTGGAAGGCGGACGAGCGCCTGGTGAACTCGATCCGGCGCGCCAACGCGAACCACTACGCCCCGATCGTGATCAACGACATGACCAAGAACCACCTGCCGCCGCAGTTCTTCTACCTGGCGCTCGAGGAGAGCAACTTCCAGGTCGAGCTGTGCGGGCCGGAGACGCGCTACGGCATTCCCAAGGGCGCGTGGCAGTTCATCCCCGAGACCGCGATCGCCTACGGCCTCCGCACCGGGCCGCTCTACCTGCTGCGCCAGAGCGACCCGCGCGACGAGCGCCACGACTTCGCCAAGGCGACCGGCGCCGCGGCCCGGTACCTCCGCGACATCTACGACAAGGAGGCGCAGGCGTCGGGGCTGCTCGTGATCGCGTCGTACAACTGGGGCGAGAACAACATCCTCCAGCTCATCCGCTCGATGCCGGAGAACCCCCGCGACCGCAACTTCTGGCAGCTCCTCACCAAGCACCGGCGGCAGATCCCGCGCGAGACCTACGCCTACGTGTTCATGGTGTTCTCCGCCGCCGTCATCGGCGAGAACCCGCACCTGTTCGGCTTCGACTTCGACAACCCGCTGACGGCCGGCCGCCCGGCCAAGGGCTGACGCCGGCCCGGTCAGGCGCCGGACGCCGCGAGCGCCGCGATCCGCTCCGACTCGAACACGTTCACGCCCGCCGGCGCCTCGCGCGCGACGCGGACCATCGCCGCGGCCACCGCGCCCGCCGCCACCGGGCGGTAGCGGCGCAGCCCGCCGAGCAGCAGCGGCGAGACCAGCCTCGAGAGCGGCGCCGCGACCCGCTCGCCGAGGCGGAACTCCTCGCGCTCGCCGAGCAGCAGCGAGGGGCGGAAGATCTGCACACCGCGGAACGGAAGCGAGCGGACGGCGGCCTCCGCCTCGCCCTTGACCCGGCTGTAGAACACCCGCGATGCGGGGTCCGCGCCGAGCGACGAGACGAGGAGGAACTGCCCGACGCCGGCGGCGGACGCTCCGCGCGCCGCCCAGACGACGAGGTCGAAGTCGACGCGGCGGAACGCCTCCGGCGAGCCGGCCTTGCCGATCGTCGTGCCGAGGCAGCAGAACGCGTCGGTGACGCCGGCGGGAGGCGTCCAGGCCCCGCCGCCGCCGAGCTCGGCGACCACCTGCTCGAGCTTCGCATGCTCCCGGTCGAGCGCCCGGCGGCCGACCGTCACCACCCGCGCGAACGCGCCGTCCGCGAGCAGGCGCTCGACGCACGCGCCGCCGACCAGCCCGGTCGCCCCGAGCACCGCGGCCACCCGCGGCCCCGAACTCGACGCCATCGCTGCCTCCCCGCCGGCCTGCGGCGTCCCCGCCTCCGACGCGGGCCGGCCGCTCACCCCGGCGCGGCGGACGCGCCCGAGCCGAATGCCGCGCCCCGATCGCCGGTTTCCGCTATCGTACGCCGGAACGGAGACCCGAACATGAAGCGAAGCACCCCGATCGCGTTGGTCGTCCTCGCCCTCGTCGCCTCCGCCGCGGCCGCCGCCAACCCCGGCTACTGCCGGTTCCCGGCGATCCGCGGCGACGTGATCGTCTTCACCTCCGAGGGCGACCTCTGGAAGGTCGGCGTCGCCGGCGGCGTGGCGCAGCGCCTCACCAGCCACTCGGGCGAGGAGACCCACGCGGCGATCTCGCCGGACGGGGTGCTGGTCGCGTTCTCCGCCACCTACGAGGGGCCGACCGAGGCGTACGTCATGCCGCTGGCGGGCGGCCTGCCGCGGCGGCTGACGTGGGAGGGCGGCAGCGCGATCGTCGTCGGCTGGACGCCGGACGGCAGGGTGCTCGCCGCCACCCGGCGCTACTCGACACTGCCGAACACCCAGCTCGAGGCGATCGACGCGAAGACCGGCGCCCGCACGCTCGTCCCGCTCGCCCAGGCGGCGGAGGGCAGCTTCGACGAGCACGGCACGTTGTTCTTCACCCGCCTCGCGGCGCAGGGCAGCCACACCAAGCGCTACCGCGGCGGCACCGCGCAGAGCCTCTGGCGATTCGACCGCGGCGCGGCCGAGGCGGTGGCGCTCACCGCCGACTACCCCGGCACGAGCCGGGCGCCGATGTGGTGGCGGGGACGCGTCTACTTCGCCAGCGACCGCGACGGCACGATGAACCTGTGGTC
>DATIYW010000031.1:0-2461 GCA_035517415.1 Thermoanaerobaculaceae bacterium | reverse complement strand
TATTCGTCGTCCCAGCCGACCGTTCCGTAGACGAGCTGCTGGACGAGGTCGGCTTCCCAGCTACCCGGCCGGCCGGCGATGAGCGCGGCCGTCGACCCGAGCTCGGCGGCGGCGGTCGCCAGGACTCGGGCCAGCCAGCCGCCGAAATCGTGTTCCCGGCGCACCGCCTCGATTACGGCCGTGGCGGCTCGGTCGGTGTAGCTCGCGTCGTCGCTCATCGTGTTGCCCGTCAGAAGGGCAGATCGTCGGCGGTCGCGCTCGCGACCGAGTCGCCCGCCGGTTGCGCCGCGCTGGGTTCGCCCGCGGCGGGGTCGTGGACCGCGGCGGGCACGGCCGCCGGCGCGGTTGTGGGCTCACGGGCGCTGCTGTCGTCGGGGGTAGCTTCGCGCCGGACGCCCTCGAAGAGCACGTGCCGGGCTTTGAAGGTGACGGCTTCTCGCCGGTTGCCTTGCTGGTCGGTCCATTCGCGCCAGTCGGGTTCGGCGTCGATGAACACGCGCGAGCCCTTGGACAGGTACTGCGCGCAGGCGCGAGCCTGGCCGCCGAACACTTCGACGGTGAAGTAGTTGGGCTTGTCGATCCACTCCTCGCCGTTGCGCCGGCGGGTGGTGGTGGCGATGCGCAGTCGTGCGACGTCGGCGCCGGAGGGCAGCTGTCGCAGCTCGACCTCTCGGGTGAGGTTTCCGGACAGGGTGCTGTTGGCGATGTCCTGCATTGGTGCGTGTCTCCTATGGGTGTGGGCTTTCACGAAAGCCGGGGCGCGAGGCCCCGGGTGGCCTGCTGTAGCGGCTGGTGCGGCCGGTGGGGTTGGGGTCATGCGCCGACGGTGACGCCGCATCTGCGGCAGCGTCTGGTGCGGGCGTCGGGCTTGTGGGGGTGACAGCGCATGACGCGGATGACCCGGCTGATGTCTTCCTCGTCCCAGCTCTCGCCGTTTATGTGGTTTGGGTGCCGGTAGGCGGCGAGGAACCGGCGGACCATTCGCCGGAGGTTCTGGTCGCACGCGGGCTGGCAGGCGGCCTGCGCCGCCTCGACGCACGCGGTTATCGCCTTGGCGTGCGCGTCGGTGCCGGCGCCTTGGCGGCCCCGCCACGTCCGGCGCAGCGCGCGCTTGAGTGAGGGAGGGACGAGCCGCCAGTGCCGCGGGCACATGGGCAGCTCGACCGGGATCGGGGCGTCGCATTCGCCGATCGGGCATCGCTGGCGAGGGTTGGCGCTCACGGCTCCTGCCTCGGTCAGGCGGCGCGGCGCTTCGCGGGCTGGGGGGCGCGGCCTGCCGGGATGGCCAGCGGGATCACGCTCGCGTTCTCCTGTGGCCAGCAGCCGCACTTCGGGGTGCGGTCGCCCGGTAGGCGGCCGTGCCGGCATTCGTGGTCGGCGAGTCGTCCGAGGACACCCGCCTCGATCGGGCAATGGCCGCCCGCGTCGCGCGTGGCCGCGCGGTAGCGCTCGGCGATCGGGTTGGGCACGGCGGCTCCTTTCGCGAGGTTCGTTGGTAGGTACCGGCGGTTCGGCTGTCGGCCTCGCCATACGCCCGCCGCCGCCGGGGCGGGTGCTCAGGCGGCCCGCGCACCCGTCGCCGACTCCGACGAGGGGTGCGGGCGCGTGGCGAGCCGCGCGGGGTCGGTCTCGCACGGCGAGAGGCCGTAGCGGTCCGGGTGGCGGTGGCGGACGGCTGCGGTTCGCAGCGCGCGGGTCCAGAACCGCTCGCGCCACCCGGCGCCGTGGCGTTGCTGGTAGTCGGCCAGCTGCTCGGGGAGCGCCCTGGCTGTGTAGCCGGCCTGGGCGAGGACTTCGACGGCGGCGGTGATCTGTTCGATCTGCGCGTCCTCGAGCTGCTGGCCGGGCTGGTAGCGGGGGAGGGTGGCGTTGGCGATCAGGGCGAGCAGGTCGGGCGGGTAGCCGGCCGCCGCCGCCTGGGCGGCGAGCCGGCTGCGTGCGTCCTGGTTCATGCGGCGGCGGGTCCGAGCCCGCCGAAGTCGATTGCGACCACGCCGCCGTTGGTTTCGGCGCCGGTGGCCGCCGCGGTCTCGGCGGCGGCTGTTTCGGCGGCCGCCGGGTCGGCTTCGGCGGCTTCGCCCTGGCCCATTCCGATCTCGGGCTCGCCGTGGGCGAGGATCGGACCGAGGTCGCGCCTGACCGCGTCGGTGTTCATGCGAGCCTCGTAGCCCTGTCTGAGCCATTGCTCGGTGGCGGGGGAGATCGCGAGCAGGTCGGACTTGCCCTGCGCGCGGCGGATCGCCTGGACCTGCCGGTCGCCGGGGCCGATCGGCAGCACGACCGGCGCGAGCGCGGTGTACAGGTAGGCGCCGATCCCGGCGGCGACGCCGGCGCGCTTGCGCGCGTCGGAGTAGAGCGCCTTCAGCCCGGCGAACGAGCCGGCGTCCATCTCGCCGATGTCCTCGTACACGGCCTCGACGTCCGGGCCGCCTACCTCGGTCGGGAGGGTGATGATGAGCCG